>NZ_VWPI01000033.1 GCF_015155755.1 Komagataeibacter sp. FXV3
ACATGCGGCGGCGGTGGTGGTGGATAACGCCGCCGCATGTAGTGCCGGTGATAATGCGGTCCCCATGCCGGTCCCCATGGCTGTGCCGACGCCACGGCAGGCAGGGTTACGGCCGCCACCACGGCCACGATGGATGTCCCATGCCGCAGCGCGCCGCGCAGGACGGACAGGACGGGAGTAAGATCCGGGTGCTTCATATCGGCATGGAACGCGGGCAGTGGGGCATCAGTTTGGAGAGATCTGGGCATGACATGACAGTTTAATGGCCGCGCGGCACAATCGTCCATCCTGCCACCTGCCCGCCGGGTGGCAGGCGGCACAGGCCGGTATGCCCGTTATCATTCACCCGCCATGTCCCGCCCCGGTGCGCGCAGTCGGCGGGCGGGGGCATGCGCCGGGCCATGAGCGCGTCATCACACGCCCCCAGGCCCAGCAGCGCCGCCATGACCATGGGGCGCAGGGCCATGGCCCCGGTCATGCACGCACGCCGCATGTCATGGCGCGGTGGTGGCGTGATCCCGGCGGAACAGCGCCCATTCCTCCATCACCGTGCCATCGGGCAGGTGGCACCAGCCGGTCACGCCCTGTGCCGAGGGGCGCATTTCCAGCGTCCCGCCGCGCTGCTGGCAATAGACCGAGGCCGGATTGGCCATGCCGATGCGCGATGCATGCGCCGGGGCATGGTGGCCCGACGCGCACGCACCCAGCAGCGTAATACCGCCAAGAACCACGCCGCGCGCCACATGCCGCATGAAAAGAGAGGGATATGTCATGAAACCTGCCTGCCTTGCCTACGGTGTTGCATGGGTAACTGCCGCCATCAGGTATCAGCAAACGCGCGCCGGGGCCAGCACGGGCATGCTCGGCGCGGGTCAGGGCGCGGGCGGCGGGGGCAGGGCGTGCCCATGGCCCAGCGCGCGCAGCATGATGCACAGGTTTGGATGATCCATCACCGCGCTGTATGTGACGCGCGGGCGGCCCGTGGTGTCGTACCACATCAGCCAGTACATCGTGCCCGCAGCCCCGGTCACGTATTCCAGCCACAGCGTATCCCCCGTGTCATGCCGCGTCACCAGCGGCGCGGGCAGCACGCTGCCCCGCGCATGGCCCGCGCCATGGGGGTAACCCTGCCGGGTGTCGGTGCGGTAACGGTCATTGGCGCAGGTGAAGGGCGTATCCACCCACCCACGCTAACATGGCCGCCACGGGGAAACCATTGCCCTCGGGACAGCCTGAAAAACATAAGGAAGCTTTTTTGGGGGCTGCCTTTTTTCAAACAGCTTCACCAAAAACTTCCTCATGATCCGTACGATGTCACTTTGCCCAGTGCTGCAGCAATCACCGGCCAGTGGCCATTGCGCGCCGCAGCAGCGACATAGCCATCGGGCCGCACCAGCCAGATACCGTTTTCATCCGGTGGCGGGCATATATCGGGGGCCAGCAACGATGCATGATCCGCGATCATGGCCCGCGCTGCGGCACAGTCCCGGGCCGCAAGGACAAAGCGGGGGCCGCCGCCATCACACTGTCCTGAAACCAGTCTCTGCCCCGGTGCGGGGCCACGCAGCCCATGGGCCGAACCCGTGTTGAGCGGGCTGTCAGGATAGCCGACCCTGATCCCGGACATCCTGTCGGCCATGGCGCGCCGGATGGCCGGGATGCCGAAACCCAGCCGTACGATAAGGTTGCGTGCCCGCTGCGCCAGATGATTTTCCAGCAGGACAATCCGGGTCATGCGGCCGGAATCCGACAGTATCTGCCGCGCAACGCCGCTGCGTTCGGCGCCGTAGCTATCCAGCAGGGACGGCCCGGCATCCCCCCGCACGACAAGCGCCAGCTTCCACGCCAGATTGAAGGCATCCTGCATGCCCGTATTCATGCCCTGGCCCCCGGCGGGACTATGCACATGCGCCGCATCCCCGGCCAGAAACACATGGCCCCTGCGGTAATCCCGCACCATGCGTTCATTGACCCCGAAATCCGACAGCCACGCCGGGTCGGACAGGGTGATCCCGCCCGGTCCGCGCCGGTCGACAATCCGCTGCATTTCCCCCAGATCCGGCATGTGCAGGGGGGCCGCACCAAGATCGGCAATGATACGATGGCGGTCGCGCGATATCGGAAAGAACATGACAGCCCCATCGGGGTGCCAGAAAATCGCCGGTTCATCAGGCGGGATGGCCAGGCCCGCCACACGCACATCGGCAATGACAAAACCCGTGGGCAGCGTATCCCCCGCAAAAACCTGACCCAGCGTGCGGCGGACAAAGGAATGCGCGCCATCGCAACCGACCAGCCACGCCGCATCAAGTATTTCCGTCCTGCCCCCGGCATGGGTCAGGGTGCAGGAAACGCCATCCGGCCCGTCCACGAAATCCGTCAGTTCGACCCCCCGTTCGACCATGCCGCCAAAAGTGCCCAGATGCGCTTCCAGCAGCCGCTCGGTTTCCGATTGCGGGATCATCAGCAGGTAATTGAAGGGGGAGGCGATCGTCCCGAACGCTATCCGGGCCAGCGTCCCGCGGCCTGCATGGATACTGACGGCCTGCGCATGCAGCCCGGTGGCCACGAACGCCCCAGCACAGCCCGCCGCGTCAAGCAGTTCAAGCGTCCGGGGCCAGATGGCCGTAATCGGCCGCTTGAGGCCGCCTTATGACTGAGGATTGTGACTGGTAACTTACCGTCGTTAACGACGTCGTTATTGACGTCGTTCGGGAGGTAAATATGGCTCAGGAAATCCTGATTGGCGTTGAACGCCGTCGCCGCTGGCCGGACGAACG
>NZ_VWPI01000034.1 GCF_015155755.1 Komagataeibacter sp. FXV3
GTCCTGGCCCGTATCAACGAGCACAAGATCAACCGGCTCCATGAACTGTTGCCATGGAACTGGCAACCTCTCACAGATCTTCACAAACAGGCCGCATGATTAATGGCGGCCTTAAGCGGCCGGTTACAGATGGCCAGCGCACGGGACTGGATGGTGCGCACCGGCAGCCTGTCAACAACCCTGACAGGCGTGCCATACCGGGCCAGTCCAGCGGCCATGGTCAGGCCGACAGGTCCCGCACCGACAACAAGAACGGGCTTCGACATGGTTTCCATCCGAAGGCAAAGGCATTGTCCGGACCTGTGGACAACGGCCATCGCGTGAACGCCGGAAGGATGCGGAGTGTTCCAGCGCGTTCCGTTTCTGTCAGGGTGACAGGGAAAACTGCGGAAGCAGGATATTCATGATCGGGAATGCTTAGAGCTGATCGCCGAGCGCGCTTAGTCGAGCCAGGCGCTCTTCAACATCAAAGAAACCCAATTGCTTCATTCTGCCGCCCACATTCATACACGAGAGAAAAATTCACAAGAGAGTTGCTAAAAATCAAGTTTTCCGCCCCCCCTCACGTGTAATATCCGTTCTTGTCGCAGGTCAACGAGTTTCTCGGCAGGTAGCGCAAAACTTAGATATCGATGCCATATTGGCTTTGCTGGAAACTTTGACAACCATCAATATCATTTAGAAAATCAATTAATTCTTTTAAGCATATAGCATAAAACCGAGATGTGTTTGATTTTATAATGTGCGTTATTCCATGATGGTGTCGTTGATGAACGTTTTCCAAGTCGATCAGAGATATAATATTATAGTTTCTTTTATACTCAGAACCCATGTCCCAGAATATAGCAAGATTTATATCTTTTTCATCTTTTATTTCAGATTCAAATTCGTGAATTAAACCATCTAATGAGAATTTATATTCTAATATTTGTGGAGGCCCTAAATAGACTTTTGTGCATTGCTCTTCTTCGATTCCTAATGGGTTACTATCCTTATTGAAAATAATATTCTCTAAAGGCTCTTCTGATATAAAACGGAATATTCCGTCATATTGGGCAGTTTGAGAAGTGGCTAATAATCTAATACCTCTTATTACTCCACCAGCTATTAATTGATTAAATAAAACTATCACGTCTTGCTCGGATACAGGGACTGATTGTATAGATATTTTTTTTGTAGGAAGAAAAAAATTCTTATTTTTTAGCACCAATGGAAATTCTTCTTCGTGTTTTTCCTGATCTCGAACCCACTCATGAATGGCTTTTTGTTTCTCAATTTCAGGCTTGGCACCTGAATCATTTTTAAGTAGACTTCTTCTATCAGTTAATCTGCGTACCATAATTACAGCAATTCGTTCTGCAAGATCTCTAAGTTCTGGCTGGAAACCTTTGCGGCCTAAATCTGGATCAGCCCCTTCAAAGTGAATGACAATGTGAGCTTGGTTTTGGTGTCCGATACTTTTAGTCAAAGGAATTGTTATCATATCTCCTTGGACCATTCCGTTATTGGATAGTTGTAACCCACCTTTTAGGACACGATACCCCTTACGTAATTGCGCTTTAGAATCATTAATTTGATCCCAAACAGAAGTTGAATATACAAAATACCCATAAGAAGATATATTATATTTCTCTACTAGGTCGCTATATTCATCTTTAGTTTTTAATATATTTATTAAATCAACGCTTGAAAGTATTTCATAAACTCCGTTTGAATTCGAAAATTTCTCTATTATTTTTGATGGGTCTTTCCCATTTTTTAGTGCGTCTGTCTGCAGTTCGCGTATTTTTCTTAAATCTCTGCTCGCACTAATTTCATCATGGGGCCATTTGTAGCGGGCAGATTGATTTTCCAAAAAGGTAGTATTGTTTTCTTTATCTGTAACATAAATATCGAACTTTATATTAGAAGCCTCTAAGTGCCCGATCCGAAAGTTTTTGAACAATACCAGCCTGTTGTGATTCATCCGTCTTTACGAAGAGATGGAGTGAATGGTGACATGGACTGGTATTGCCCGACGTGAACATAGCCGGGAAGGACTGCGATA
>NZ_VWPI01000035.1 GCF_015155755.1 Komagataeibacter sp. FXV3
CGCTGGGTGGTTGAACGAACATTCGCCTGGCTGGGACGGTGCAGGCGGCTCGCCAAAGATTGGGAAAAGTCCATTGCTTCCTCAACCGCATGGACATTGATCGCCTCGATCCGCATGCTCACACGACGGACAGCAAGGCATTATCAAGCTTGAAAAACTTTCGGATCGGGCTCTAAGCCAGGAAGAGATATGTGTCCAAGAGGAGTTTTAGTTAAAAGTATATAGAGCCACTGATTGGCGGTATTTGCTTGGTACCACCCTAAATCTTTTGGCCTTGTTCCTTTCCCACCAAAATATATCTTAAATGTAGTTCCTTGAAATATTTCATTGTTATTTCCACTTTTTATTTGTTCAATTTTGGGTCTTGGCACTCTTCCAGCTGTATCATCAACCCAGTTACGGCCATTTTTGAAAATTCCTTCAAATTTAAAGGAATTGTTACCTGTTTTCATATATAAATCGTTAAAACCATATGCTATATATGTTGCACCGACACCCTTATTTCCTCTGGTTTTGTTGTTATCCTTGAATGAAATGTTGGGCGCAAGAAAAGCTTTAAACTCTGCCAATTCAAAGCCGCAGCCATTATCAGTAACCTCAAAAGAATTTTCTTTAATATTAATTTTTATAATTACTTTTGGTGAAAATTTATCTGATTCTTCATTTTCTATTCGGCGTTCAATTGCATCCATTGCATTTTGTATAAGCTCTGATATCGGATCGTATGTTCCAACATATGATTTGAGAATATTTTTTATTTCTCTTTTTTTTGCTGATGATAGAATTTCTTGGTCAGCTATATTGCTTTCCAGTGGATCCCAAATGTTTGCGCTGCTCAATCTGATATTCCTTCTAATGAAAAATTGTTTCTCGCTTCAGTAAAAGAAAGTGCCTCTGTCGATAGGCGTGTCAATGCATTAAATTGTCTTTATTGTATTTTCTGCTATCCCGAAAAATGCCTTCGGCGGTCTAATCGTCCGGAACAGATCAAAAGTGCAGAAATTCTCATGTTAAAGTGGAAGTGAAACCAAGACAAGATCAACAATCCTCGTTTCCACACGCTGCCAACCCCACCACGCCAGCAGTTGTTTCTCCCGGCGTGTCGGGCAGGGAATGACCCGTCGCACCACGACCCATCCACCCCGTCCCCCAACGGTGCCAGCGCATTGCGTGGGGGGCGAACTGGTGCTTAACCTGCGGCATGATACGCATTCCCACCGCTACCCGCCGCGCGTCGGCACGCAGCACATGCCGTTCCATCCACACGGGCCATGCCGCGCGCGGCGGGGGCGTGCTGGCGCTTGTGCTGCTGGCGGGGTGCGCGGGACCGGTTACGGTGCGGCATGTGTCGCTGGTCCACAGCTATCGTGACACCACGCGCACGGCCATGCAGGGCGGCAGGCCGGGCGATGAGACGATGATCGTGCTGCGCCGCCACGGGCTGCTGCCCGCATGGCGCAGCAATCCGGACCGCGCCATCGCCACCCTGCGCACGCAGGTGGCCGGCCGTGATGACGGGGGCGACGTGCTGTTCGCCCTGGCCGAACTGAGTTACCGGCAGGGCCTGCGCCACCACCATGCGCAGGATTTCCTGGCCGCCGCGGTCTATGCCTATGCCTTCCTGCAGCCAGGGCAGGCGGGTGGTCCCAGCCCGTATGACGGGCGTTTCAGGCAGGCGTGCGACCTGTACAACCTCGGGCTGGCCGCCGCCTTTCCCGCCCCGGTCAACATCACGGCCCAGACCCGCGCGCTGCCGTCTGGCGATATTGTCCTGAGCGCCGACCCCGCGCAGCTGCGCTGGCACGGGCGCCTGCTGGAACGGCTGCAGCCCACGGCCACGCTGGGGGTTGGCGGCATACCCAATGTCTATCGCACCCCCGGACTGGGCGAGGCCCTGACCGCGCTGGCCCGTCCCGACCCCGCATTTGCACCACAGCCCGCGCCATCCGCCCCGCATGAGGCCAAGCACCTGATCCAGCCTTCCGCCGTGGCGGACCTGACCGGCCCCGCGCATGATGACGCCCTGCGCGCCGTGCCCACGCCACCCGCGCCACAGGGGGGCGGCAACCTGGCCAGTGGCGACCCCACCGGCAGCGGCAGTGACACCACCAATGACGGCAGCTTCAGCGTATCGGACAAGCTGCGCGTGCCCGCCAGCCTGCTGCTGGAAATCGACAACCCGCGCGCGCAGGTGCCGGGCACGCACCTGACCGGGCGGCTGGTGCTGCGGGTGATGGATGAAAGCCCGGACACCACCATCGGCCACGCCCGCGTGCCCGCCGAATATGACCAGACCGCCGCCCGCGCGCTCAGCCTGGTGGATGCCGCGCTGTGGACCAAGGAATATCGCGGTTTCTTTGACGGCACGACCTATGACGGCACGCGCCCGCGCCTGATCGCCATGACGCCGCACCGGCGCGGCAACATGCCGGTCGTGTTCATACACGGCACCGCGTCCAGCCCGTACCGCTGGGCCGTGATGGTCAATGACCTGCTGGAAGACCGGCGCATCCGCGACCATTTCGATTTCTGGTTCTTCTCCTACGCCACATCCAACCCCATCCCGTATTCGGCATGGCAGCTGCGGCATGCGATCACGCAGGCGGTGGACAGCCTGGGCGGGGTGAAGGCGGACCCGGCGCTGGGGCATATCACGCTGGTGGGGCACAGCCAGGGCGGGCTGCTGGCGCGCATGCTGGTCATCAACCCCGGGGACCGGCTGTGGGATGGCACGGCAGGGCGGCCGCTTTCATCGTTCCACCTGAACGACAGCACGCGCGACCTGGTGCGTGAGACGATGTTCCCCACCGCCATGCCCGAAATCCAGCGCGTGGTGTTCATTTCCACCCCGCAGCACGGCAGCTACCTTGCGGCCATGTCCATCGCGCGTCTTGTCGGCAGCATGGTCAGCCTGCCGGTGCGCGTGACAGAAACCGCGCGCGACATCGTGACCGGGGCGGGGGACAGCACGCACCTGAACAACCGCGTGCTGCGTCTGGGCAGTGTGTACGCCATGTCACCGCACAGCGCGTTCATGCGCACGCTGCCCACCATTCCCATGGCCCCCGACGTGCAGGCGCATTCCATCATTCCCGTCTGTGGCAACCCGCGCGACCTGACCCATGCCGATGACGGGGTGGTGTCGTATGAAAGCGCGCATATCCCCGATGTGCAGTCCGAACTGGTGGTGCGCAATTCCGAACATTCGACCCAGTCCAATCCCGCCACCATTGCCGAGGTCCAGCGCATCCTGCTGCTGCAACTGGCCCAGAACCCGCCACGGGACATGACGCCGGTGCCCCGTCCCGTGCCGCGGCGCGTGGTGGCGCGGGCGGGGCGGCCATGACGGCCACGCGCGGGCAGGACGCAGGCCCCACAGGGACATCAGGCGGGACACCGGACGGGACGCCCGGCCATGCCGGCAGGCGGCACGGGTGGCGCAGGGTGCGGCGATGGGGCGCGCGCGCGGTACAGGGGGCGGGCGTGCTGC
>NZ_VWPI01000036.1 GCF_015155755.1 Komagataeibacter sp. FXV3
AGCGGGGGCGGTGTATTATTCCACCATCCTGCCCGATGCGCTGCGGCTGGGGCTGTCGGTGGCGTTTCCCGCCATCATGGCCGGCGCGCGCTGGCTGCGCCCGGCGGGGCTGGCCTTTCCAGTGCGCGTGGTGACGGTGACGGCGCTGGCAATCTGGTATGTCACCGACCCGCCGCGCAATGACCGGGTCTGGGCGGGTGAATACGCCGTGCCGGCCGATGCATGGCGGGTGGGGGATATGGTGCATGTCCATAACGTGCGCAATTTCCGCTACCATACCGAAACCGACTATATCCCGGCATGGTATGACGCGACGTATGACCTGCGGCGGCTGGAGCGGGTGGACCTTGTGACCTCCTACTGGGCGGGGGAATCAATCGCGCATGTGTTCCTCAGCTTCGGGTTTTCCGATGGCCAGCACCTTGCGATTTCCATCGAGACCCGGCGGCAGGCCCGGTTTCCCTATTCCACCATTGCCGGGTTCTTTCATCATTACGAACTGTTCTATGTCACCGCTGATGAACGCGACCTGATTGGCGTGCGCACCGACATCCGGCGCGAGCGGGTCTATATGTACCGGCTGGATATCGCGCCCGAAGTGCGCGAACACCTGTTCCTCAGCTACGTGGGCGCGATCCATGACATCATTTCCCGCCCCGTGTGGTACAACACCCTGACCGACAACTGCACCACCGGCATACTGGCGCGCGCGGGCGCACGGCTGCGGTACCGGTTTGACTGGCGCGTGATCCTCAGCGGGCATACAGCCGACATGGCGTATGACATGGGCCTGCTGGGGCCGTATGACCCCAAACGCTATCCCGGCTATGACGCACTGCATGCCGCAAGCCGCATCCACCGTGCGCCCGGCGCTGTGATCGGCCCCGATTATTCCACCGCCATCCGCGCGGCCCTGCCACCGCCAGAGGGGCCGCAGCCCTGACCATCAGGACAGGGCCGACGCACGGCATGGACCGTGTGCCCCGTGGCCGCGCATGCCGCATCCCGGCCCGTTGCTGACGGGCACGGTCCCCGTTCCCGGCGCAGAAACATAAGCTGTCCCGGCTTTTCACATTACGGAACCATAAAACGCCCGCACGCCCGGGACCTGCATCCTGCCGGTCACCGGCATGCCGTGACGGGTGGGCAGGGATGCGTACGCGGCATTTTGGACACACATGTTCAAATTAATGCCGCAAAATGGGAAAACCCATCCGCCGCTTATGGACTGAATGGTCATAAAAATGCCAAACGGATTTATTCGTTACGGTTCATAATTGGAGCGCCCGGTGGATTTCCTGATCAAGGTGAAAAATTGCTATCGTGAACTTGGCCATATGTTCGGCCCGGACTTCGTGGGAAAAAGCTTCGCCATAGCATTTGTGCTCGAAGGCCTGATGATTACCTTCCTCACGCAGCCAAGCCGGCCGTCGCATCCATTCATGACGGTCATGACCATTGCAATGTACACGCTCTCTTCCCTGCTGTTCCCGTTTACCAGGGCGGGATGGGAAGCATTCAAGGACCTGTTCGCAAGCGATACTATCCTGGTCATACCCTCGATTATCTGGATGATACTGGCGTTCCTTGTCAGCGCCATCCTGTGGCAGGGGTCCATATTCCTGGGGCCGATTGCGATATGGTACCTGTTTGGCAGGCACCAGTATTGAAATCCGAATGATATTTTAAATAGACATGCCCGGAGACAAATAATGATCCACGCCAAACTGGACGGTGATATTGCATACCGTACCAGATCAAAACTCATGATCATGGTCATTACGTTTCATTACCTGGTCGCCTGGCCCGTACTGTCCATGATCATGATGATAATGCGGGTGCAACAGCCTGTCGCCCATGCCTTCATGCTGGTCTCGGCGTCCTATATTGGCTTTGGCCTGCTGCGGGGCCTGATTATCCGCAGGCCCTTCATCAACGACCGGATACAGACCGCACGCCAGGACAGGTACTTCAATACCCTGCTTGACGAACGCCTGCAGCCACTGATGAAACACCCGATCGTTACCGCTGACTGCACCCTGACCGATAATTACCCCAATGTGCTGCTGTTTGACGGCCAAGAAGTCATGATCATGCAAAAGGGGGATTATGTCATCGCGCGGCCTGATGAAATTGCAGGTGTGCTGTTCAATGTTCCCGAAAGTGAACAACAGCAGAGGTATGAATTATGGGATGGCGGGATAATCGGCACGATAACCGCGCGCGAAACCGCATCGTCCAGCATCCGCAACTGGCGCAAGAGCCGCGATGCCGGCATCACGTTTGAAATGAACGATCCCGCCCATACGCAGATATTCTATTGCACCGGGCTGGGCGAGGGGGCGGTGAAAACCTGCAGGAAATGGGATGAACTGCTGAAAAAGGCGGGTGCGTGCCCGTAATGTCGCGTACGGGTTGCACGCAGGCGGTGACAGGCCCATCATCCACGCCAAAATGAACCTGTGGAGACGTGTCATGCCAACCCTGTTCACCCCGCTGAAGGTCGGTGCGCTGACCCTGCCCAACCGCATTGTCATGGCGCCGCTGACGCGCCTGCGTGCCAGTGGCGGGCACATTCCCAACGACCTGATGGCCGAATACTATGCCCAGCGCGCGCTGGCGGGGCTGATCATATCGGAAGCAACGCCGGTCACACCGCAGGGCATCGGGTATGAAGGCGTGCCCGGCATCTGGACGGACGGGCAGGCGGAAGGATGGAAAAAGGTGACATCCGCCGTGCATGCGGTGGGCGGGCGCATTTTCATGCAGTTGTGGCATGTGGGCCGGATTTCGGACCCGTATTTCCTGAACGGGGACGCCCCGGTCGCCCCCAGCGCGATTGCGGCGAAGGGGCATGTCAGCCTGTTGCGTCCCATGCGCGATTACGTCACGCCCCGCGCCCTGCGCACGGATGAGATACCGGGCATTGTGGACGCCTTCCGCCGCGGCGCGGAACTGGCGAAGGTGGCCGGGTTTGACGGGGTGGAGATCCACGGCGCGAATGGCTACCTGCTGGACCAGTTCCTGCAGGATTCCACCAACCACCGCACCGACCGGTATGGCGGGCCGATCGAAAACCGCGCGCGGCTGATGCTGGAAGTCACCGACGCCGCCATTGCCGTGTGGGGCAAGGACAGGGTGGGGATGCACCTGTCACCGCGCTGCGACCTGCATGACATGGGGGATTCCAACCCTGCCGCGACGTTTGGTTATGTCGCGACCGAACTGGGGCGGCGCGGCATCGCCTTCATCTGCGCGCGTGAGGCCGAGGGGCCAGACAGCCTTGGCCCGCAGCTGAAAAAGCAGTTTGGCGGCGTGTATATCGCCAATGAGAAGTTTACCGGCGCCAGCGCCGAAAAAGCCGTCGAGACCGGGCGTGCCGATGCCGTGGCCTTTGGCCAGGCCTTCATTGCCAACCCCGACCTGCCCGAACGCCTGCGCGCAGGCGTGGAACTGACACCGCCCGACCCGTCCACGTTCTACACCCATGGGCCGGAAGGCTATATCGACTATCCCACTATGGGGGCGGCGGGGGACTGACGTGATACATGGAATGCAGGCACGACAGCCTGCATTCCGCTGAATGGCGGGAACTGACGTTAAAAAGCAGGCATCCGTTGATCATCACATGGCCTGAAACAGGAAAATTACGCAGTAATGCAGCAAAGACTTGCAGATATTCGCCGTTTTTATGATCTGATGGATAGACTTAAGCAAAAAGTGGATGGTCCCAGGACGCTTGCATCTGCTTCAGGAAGATTGCCCTGGCCACAACGTGGCGTTTATTTTTTCTTTGAAAATGGTGAAACGCGCAGCACTTCAGGCAGCGGATCACGAGTAGTGCGTATTGGCACGCACGCCCTCAAAAAAGGTGCAGGCACCACCTTGTGGAAACGGTTGTCTGGACATCAGGGAACGATCCGTTCGGGTGGCGGCAACCATCGTGGTTCCGTCTTTCGCCTTCTTGTCGGCACGGCGCTCATGACGCGCGACGGGGATTGCTGTCCGACATGGGATAATGGCTGCGCAAGCGCACCAAAAGAAACGCGCGATGCCGAACGGGACATGGAAATCCGGGTCAGCGAGGTGATCGGGGCAATGCCGTTCCTGTGGTTGCCCGTGGAAGATGATGCAGGGCGGGACAGCAAGCGTGGCATTCTTGAACGGGAAACCATCGCGCTTTTATCAAATCTAGACCGTGAACCGATCGACTCGCCTTCGCCTGACTGGCTCGGTCTGTATTGTAGTCGCCCGCGCATTCGCCAATCAGGACTATGGAACGCGAAGCATACCGACGAAGATTACGATCCTGCATTCCTCGATTTATTCCAGCATTTTATTGATAAAATAGCAGATCGCACATGATCATAATCATTCAATGTGCAAATTCAAAACGACCAGATGCGGGCACGCTACGCAACGTGGAAGGCAAACCTGTCAAATTTGTTGCAAGACCCGATCTGGCGCCGAAAGATGGTTATGTCCATGCACGTCCCGATGATATTTCGGATAATGGCGAAAGCTGGCGGCAAAGGCTTGAGCATTACAATGAATCAGCTTCCTGCAACCCCCTTGATCTTTTGCCCGCCTGTGAATTGTATGAGAATCCTATTTACCTGCAACTGGCTGAAAAAGTGGGAAGATCACGCCTATTCATCCTTTCTGCTGGCTGGGGCCTGATCAGCGCGGATTTTCTGACGCCTGTCTACGACATTACTTTTTCAGCGGAGGCACGTGGACCGACTGCCTACAAACGCCGCCGAAAGGGCGACCATTTTGCGGATTTCTGCATGTTATCCAAAGATACCATTGAACCTGTCCTATTTTTGGGTGGCAAAAGTTACCTGCCATCATTTTTGTCGCTGACCCGCAATATCAAAGCATCCCGCACCATTTGTTATAACTCGATAACCCCACCGGACGCGCCCGGCTGCAACCTTGTCCATTTTGAGACAACAGGTAAAACAAACTGGCATTATTCCTGCGCAAAAGCATTCCTGACAGGTAAGTGGAACCCAAGTGTTTCCTGATGCGTCACTGCATTCCATTCTGGATAAATAGCACGATGCAATCTGCAATATGATGGCAACGGCAAGATAGTATTTGCAACCCAGACCGCCCAACACCATCATGTGAGGGACCGCTTTTGCGATTGCGTGCCATTCCGCCGGTTCTGCATCATGTCATCTGTCCGCAGCAGGGAATGGCACGCGTAATGGATATGAACCGGTTCACGCAGTCTGTCCTTGTCACGGCGGGATTATGCGCCAGCATCCCCGCCCATGCGCAGGGGCATGTGGTCACGACGCCCAAGCTGGACTGGATGACCGCGGCGCATCTGGCGATCGAGGCCGTGGATGCGTGCGCGAAGCAGGGATATTCCGTAACCGCCACCGTGGTGGACACGACGGGCCACCAGCAGGCCGTCATCAAGGGCGACAGCGTGCCGCTGCAGTCGCTGTCGGTATCCTATCGCAAGGCCTATACGGCCTATTCCTATGGCATGGCGTTCAACATGGACACCACCAGCGCACTGATCGCAGCCAAGGTGACGGGACCGGCCAACGGGGCGCTGAACACCATTCCCGAAGTGCTGTTCGTGCCCGGTGGGGTCACGCTACGCCGGGTATCGGACCGGGCCGTGCTGGGCGGTATTGGCGTATCCGGCGCGCCGGGCGGGGAAAAGGACGAAGCCTGCGCACAGGCTGCCGTGACGAAATACCGCACGGATTTCCAGTAACGCACCCCATCGCCGGGCCACATGCGACCGCCGTGGCGTGATACCCGTACCGGGCTGTCAGCACAGGACGGGACGGCTGCCGGACTACCCATTACGGCAATGCGGGGGCCTTACACCCCTTCGCCATGCGCGTCATCTTCTGGTGGGGGCAGGCGGGCGGGGACGGGCAGTGTGATGAACTGCCGGATGGCGGCGCGGCCGATGCGGTTGGTTTTCAGGCCATCGAATGTGCCGCCAATCACACCGCCCAGCACGGGCACGGCCGCGGCCGCGCCACCGGCCAGGCCGCGTGCGGCGATGGCATGCAGGGCGTGGCGGGCAAGGTGTTTCTTGGCCTCGACCGCGACGCGGTTGCCGATATTGTTCACGGCGGTGGACCCGGCAATGGACAGGCCGATATTCTTGGCCATTTCCTCCAGCCCCACTTCGGTCAGGCAGGACAGGCACGCGGCCTTCACGTCCGCATCACGGATGTCATGCCCGCCCATGACGGCAATGGCCGTAATCATGCGGACCTGCACATACAGCACGCCCGCGACATTGGCGGGCAGGGCGAGGGGCAGCGTGGCAAGGCCGCCCAGCCCGCTTATGAATCCCGCCGTCGCGGCCTTGGCGTTCTGCCGGCGGATCAGCGCGCGCGCCGCCCGCAGCGCATCGCCACCGTTGCGGGCCAGGCAGGCGCGGGCCATGTCTTCCGCCGACCCGGCCTTTCCCACGCCCGCGACGGATGCCTGATAGGCCCAGTCAATGAAACGGGCAAGGGAGGGATCAGGACTGTCATGCAAACCGGCCATCCGGCTTCCATATGGAAACATGGCCGGAAAATAAATGGTTTTATGCGACATGCCCGTATGCAACGCCTCGGCAGGTCATAAAGCCATTTCATGTCACATGGATAAAAGGTAAAAGTTTCCGGGTGCCGTTTTTCACGAAGGCGGCGTTCCCGGCAGCTTCCTGAAAAAAGCTTCACCGGAAACTGTTCCTGACCATCCTGCCGGTCAGCCGGCCTTTGCATCGGGCTGGGTATTGATTTCGCCCACGCCATCCGGCTCGGACGTGTGTTCGGGCAGGCGATCGGACAGCAGGGCGCGGGGGCGGCCGATCCACATGCTGTCGCGCATGTGGTCGCGGCGCGGGTTGGTGGTGCCGGGATGGATCAGGATGCTCAGGCCATTATGGTTCAGCATCAGCCACGGCACCAGTGCCGCAAACAGGTCCGTGGCAAAGGCCACCTGGTACATGGGCGCGACATGCGGGCCGACCGCGACCTCGTGCCACCGGCCCAGCCGGACGGCAAAGCGGGCGGCAATCTGTTCACGCACGCGGGCCGCCATGTCGCGCGTGGCCGCGTCGTCAAAATAGATATGGGCGTGATAGCAGGCGATTTCATCCAGCGTGCGGGGGGCGGTCGTCTGGTCGGTCATGGGGAACGCGCTTTCTGTGCGATTGGGGCGTGGGGCGATTGGGCCGTGGGGCGATCTAGCCG
>NZ_VWPI01000037.1 GCF_015155755.1 Komagataeibacter sp. FXV3
GCTTGACGGTGTGCAGCATGGTGGACATGCCCCACTGGCGGCCGTCGAACGTGCCGGTACTGTCCAGCATGGTCAGGGTGTTGCCGGTAAAGACCATCTGCGTATCAAACGTCATGGGGTGGGCCTGGCCGCGCATGGTCAGGCGGCCAACCATGCGTGATCGGACCTGCCCCTTCACCACGCGGGGGCTGCAGTCGCCCACGTAACGGGTGGTGGGGAAGCGGTCACTGTCCAGCATGTTGCCCGATTTCGCGGCCTTGCGTTCCACCACGGTGTCCATGTGCACGCTGGTTGCATCCATGGTCAGGTCAACATGGCAGGTCTGGCGCGACAGGTCGTAATCCAGCGTGCCCGACACGCGGGCAAACTGCCCGTCCATCGCGCCCACCACGCTGTCGGCATGCAGCAGCACGGTGGTGTTGGCGGGGGTCAGGGCCAGATGCTGGCTTTCCGCCCGGGCGGAATGGGCCGAAAGCGTGACCATGCACAGCACGGCCATCGCGGGCAGGCGGGAACGGGCGGGAATGGATATCATGTCAGTCATGACAGGCATAACGCCGGTCATGGCATGGGGTTGTAATGCAGGGGATATGCGGGCAGCAGGCATGAAGCATCCGGGCAGCGGTGACGGGCGCAGGATGTGTGCCTAGGGGGTGAATGCGGCGTCAGTAGGGCAGGGGACGGGCCATTCCGCCGGCCCCTGTCCCGTCATGTGGCATGGGTGGGCGGCACAACGGGACAGGATGCCGGACCATGACGGCAGGTGATGCCGGATGGGTTTTTACTTCTTGCAGTTCTTGTCGAATTCGTTGTGCAGGTCTTCCTCGTTTATCTTGATTTCGCCGCGATAGACCGTCTGGGGTTTCAGGTCCACACGCGCGCCGCCAATCATGACGGTGGTGTCGGTATTGATTTTCCATTCGCCGCCGGGCTGTTTGCTCACGGCCTTGCAGAAGTCATTTGCGCCCTGTGCCATGGCCGGGGTGGCAACGGCCAGCGCCGCCAGCGTCGCGAGTACTGAAGCAGACTTGAACATGTGGTGCGTTCCTTCCTTTTTCCCCGGCGTCATGCGCCGGGCCGGGAAACAGGACGCCCTGAATGCGGCAACCATTTGGCAACAAAAAGTTACAATTGAGCGGTTTCAGCCCGCCAGCCCCTATTTCCACACCCACTTGCCCACCACCCGGCCGTTTATCACCAGGTCGGAGGCATCGACCTCATCAACAGGGTAGGTCGGGTTGACGCTGATGATGCGGATGCGTGGCGGGCGGGAATTGGGCACCAGCATTAGCTGCTTGATCACCACGCCCATGCCGTTCCACAGCACGTACACCCCGTCGGGCGAGGGGATGCGGTGGCCGGTATCGACCAGCACGCGGTCACCTGCGGCAAATTCCGGCTCCATCGAATTGCCCGCCACCCGGATGATGGCAAGCCCGCCGGTATCGGGCAGGTAGTTGCGGATGAAATCACGCGGGATGCGCCATGAATCCAGCGTCGGGTGTCCCTCCCCATCGCCACAGGCGGTATGGTCCACGATCGCGCCCGCACCGGCCTGGGGCGAGATGTCGTATTCATGCACCGTTATCGCCCCGTCATCGGTCTGCAGGGGCATGGCGGCGCGTTCGGCGCGGCTTATGCTTTCGTTCAGGTCGGTCGCCCCCGGCACGATGCCGGACAGGGCCCAGACCTCGCTCGCGGCAATGGGGGGATCGCCCCGGTCGGTCAGCAGCGGCACCAGCTTGCGCACAAGCTCGACCGGGATGTACTCTTTTTTCAGCTTGTTTTCATAAAAGGCATAGCTGGAAAACCTGTCCCCGAATCCCACGTCACGCGCCAGCGCGCGCACGGTATAGCCCGCGCGTTCGCGCAGCGCCTTCAGCCGCGCGGCCGCAGGTCCCGGATTGCCAGTCCCCCCCCCGCGCAGCAGGTCGCTGGCGGTGCAGCCCAGCACGGCCGCGACCTTTTCCAGCCGGTCGCCGCCGGGATTGCGCGACTTTCCGCGCAGGATGTCATGCACATAGGTTTCGTTCAGGCCCGCCTGCTCGGCAAGGCGCTTTTTGTTGAGGTTCAGCAGCGCCATGCGGCGCTCGATCTCGGCGGCGGCGGGGGAGCGTGTATCCATAATGGGAACTGTCCCATAATCCGCCCGCCCTGTGTAGAGGGGATATATCCCATTATTCCTTGACGGAGTGGGATATGTCCCATAAAACCCGCCCATGACCGACATGATCCCGCCCGACCTGTACCGCGTGGCCCGCATGGGGTGGCATGTGCTGCCCGTGCATGCGGCCTCACGCGCCGCGTGTTTCCGTGGCGCGGTGGACCACGCCAGTTGTGACACCGGCACCATCGCGCGCTGGGCCGCGCGCTGGCCCGGATGCGGGTGGCGGGTGGTATGCGGGCCGTCACGCCTGTTCGCGCTGGATGTGGACCGCCCCGGCACGCATGCCGCCGACGGGGTGGCGGCATTGGCCGCCCTTGTCCGCCGCCATGGTCCGCTGCCGCCACGCCCCATGACGCGCACCGGCGGGTCAGGCGGGGCGGTCCTGTTCTTCCGCCACGATGGCGAACCCCTGCGCGGGCAGGCGGGCTGCCCGGCCCCCGGCCTGGACCCGCACCGGGGGCGGCAGGCAGTCACCATCCCGCCGGGCACGCATCCGGCCACGGGCGGGGCGTACACATGGCGCGTGCCGCCGTGGCAGGTCGCGCCGCCACCCATCCCGCACTGGCTGGCAACCCTGCTGGCCCCCGCGCCACAGCCTGTACCCCCACGCCGCATGGACGGCGACCGCGCGCCGGGCGTGCTGCTGCGCGCGCTGCATGCCGTATGCGACGCGCCGCCGGGCATGGCCAACACCACGCTCAACGCCCGCGCCTATGCGCTGGGGCGGTGGTGCGGGGCAGGCATGATGGACATGGCGCAGGCACGTGATACATTGCTGCATGCGGCACAGCGCCGCCGCATCCCGCTGAACGAGGCCCGCGCCACCATCCGTTCGGGCCTGAATGCGGGGCTGCGCAACCCGCGTCCCGTCCATAGAGCCTGACATGGTAGGGGTCACACCTGCCGGGCCGCACGCGCCCGGCCATTTCGCATGGATGGACCTGCTGGCCCGCGGGGTGGGGGGCCGGATCGTGCCATCGCTCAGCAACTGCCTTGTGCTGCTGGGGCATGACGCGCGGCTGCGCGGCCTGCTGGCGTGGGATGAATTCAGCTGCCGCCATATCATCACCCGCGCCCCGCCACGGCCCTATGACGGCGCGCCGGCGGCACCCGGACCCTATCCCCGCCCCATGGAGGACATGGACGCCGCCCTGATCCAGGCGTACCTGCAACGCGCCTATGACCTGCCGGTCAGCCGCACGGTGGGCGAGCAGTCCTGCCGCACCGCCGCCATGATGCGCCGCACGCACCCCGTGCGCGAATGGCTGGATGGGTTACGGTGGGATGGCACGCCGCGCCTTGGCACATGGCTGCGTCATGCGCTGGGCTGTGCGGATGATGCGTACCATGCCGCCGTGGGCGCGCGCTTCCTGTGCGCCGCCATACGCCGGGTGCGCAGCCCGGGGTGCAAGTTCGATTACGTGCCGGTGCTGGAGGGACGTCAGGGCATGGGCAAGAGCCGCCTGCTGGCCGCCCTGTTCGGCACCGCATGGTTCAAGGACGACCTGCCGCGCGACCTGGGGGAAAAGGACGCGGCCCAGGGACTGCTGGGGGTATGGGGCGTGGAAATGGCCGAACTGCAGGCGCTGGGCCGCAGCAGCGCGCGCGACGCCAAGGCGTTTTTCAGCCGCCAGCATGACCGCTACCGCCCCACCTATGCCGCGCTGGAGGTCACGCGCCCGCGCCAGTGCGTCTTTGCCGGCACCACCAACGAGGAGGAATACCTAACCGACCCCACCGGCAACCGCCGCTACTGGCCCGTCACCTGCGAGCATGCCGACGTGGCATGGGTCGAAAAATGGCGCGCGCAGCTATGGGCGGAAGCCGACCATGTCGAGGCCACGGCCCCCATGCCCCTGTGGCTGGAAAACGGCCATGTCGGCGCCATTGTGCAGCAGGCGCAGGACGGCCGCATGCATGAAGACGCCTGGCGCGACCCCGTTGCCGCATGGCTGGGCATGGGGGGACAGACGCAGGTGCGCATGGCGGATGTGCTGCACCTTGCACTCGGCCTGCCGCGCGACCGTCAGGACCGCATGGCGCAGAAACGCGTGGCCACCATCCTGCGCGGCCTTGGCTGGAACCGCCGCAGGCTGCGCTGCGCCACGTCTGGCCCGCAATGGGTATGGGTCGCGCCGGTCGGGGAATGATGGAAAGACGCCGCTTTTGTGAAAAAAGGCGGTGCCCGGAAACTTCTGTCAATCAGAGCCAGTGCAATCGGGGCCGGTGCATGACCGGGCCACGCCACAGCCGCACCATGCCCCCCGAAAGACAGAAGTTTTTTGCAAAAAACTTCGAAACAGGCGCTCCCCGGCAAAAGGGGAGACGCCTTCAGGCCGGTTACTCCGCCCCGCCGGTCGTGGCCTTCAGTGGAATGGACCCGTCGCGGTTATACACGACCCTGCCGCCCACCATGGTCAGCAGCACCTTCGTGTTGGCGATGTCCGCCGCCGGGACCTGCATCACGTTGCGGTCCAGCACGATCAGGTCCGCCAGCTTGCCGCGTTCCAGCGATCCCGTCAGCGTGTCCGAACGCAGTTCCCAGGACGAATTCATGGTGATCGCGCGCAGCACCGCGGGCCGGGGCAGGCCAGGCGCACCACCCAGCGGGTGTGAATATTTCTCGCCCGCTTCGGGGGCGTTGGTGCGGGTGACCCCCACCTTCAGCGCGAACCATTCGTTCAGGCGGTCCACCGGCCAGTCGGAGCCATAGGCAATCCGCGCCCCGGCCCTGTACAGCGGCCATGCCGGTTCCATTGCCTTCGCCCGTTCGGGACCGAGGAAGTCGCGACCGGCATCCACCGTGTCCGGGCCTTCCTTTTCCCACTGGAACGACAGCACCGGCACCGCGCCCAGCGGTTTGTAACGCGGCACGTCGGCAGGGGAGACCAGTTCATCATGCGCGATGGCGGGGCGGAAATCGGCATGCGGCAGGTGGTCGCGCACGTACTGCACGCCATCCAGCGCAATATGCACCGCCCCGTCGCCATCAGCATGCATGTGCGGGTCAAATCCCGCCTGCACCACGCCGAGCAGCAGCGGGCCAAGGACGGCGGGCGGGAAATAGGGATCAGGCCCCAGCGACGTGCCGGGCACCCAGTTGGGCGCATCCTTCGTGCCGGTATTGATGTAATAGGGCTGCAGCACGCGGCCGGTCAGTTCGGGGGCTGCGATCACCCCATCCATGAAAAACTTGACGTTGCGCACGGTAATGCCGGGCGCCACGCCAATCGGCCCCTGGTCATATTTCGCGGCGATGGCTTTCAGCCGCCGCACGTTGCCCGCGACATCGGTGCCCGTGGCCGGTTCCACCAGCGGGGCGAAATGGGCGCGGGCCGTAAGCTCGCCACTTTGCTGCAGCGCGGCATAGCTGGACAGGTCGGCATCCAGCGCCCATGCGTCAAGGAAGCCGGTAATCCCCTGTTCACGCATGGCCGCCAGTGACGCACGGGCGGCCTGCACGTTTTCATCCGCGCTCAGCGGCGGGTCCACGCGTTCGACCAGATCCTGCGCCACGTCCTCCAGCACGCCGGTGGGCTGGCCCTTTGCGTCATGCACGATCTCGCCCCCCGCGGGCGCTTTTGTCGCCGCCGTAATGCCCGCCATGCGCAGCGCCGCGGAATTGACCAGCGTGGTATGGCCAAAGGTGGACCGCACCACGATGGGACGGCGGGCGTCGATGCGGTCAAGATCTTCCTTCGTCAGGCGCACGCCCGCGGGCTTCATGGCCTCCTGAAACCAGCCACGGACCACCAGCGTGCCATTGGGGCGGCGCAGGGCGGGATTGGCGGCGCAGGCGCGCACGCGCTGGCTGAATTCATCATGCGTCAGGGCCTGATAGTCCAGCGAGCAGCCCATCAGGCTCTTGCCCCCGTCCAGCGGGTGCATGTGCCCGTCCACCAGGCCCGGCATCATCATCCGCCCGCCAAGGTCCACGCGCTGCGTGGCGGGGCCGACATAGCGCGCGGCCTTCGCATTGCTGCCGATATAGGCGATGTGCCCGTCCTTTACCGCCAGGGCCTGGTACACATGGTCCTTTTTATCAACGCTGTAGATGTAGCCGTTGGTAAAGACGACATCGGCCGGCACGGTCCTTGCCATGGCGGGTGAGACGCATGAAAGCAGGGCGGCCATGCAGGCGGCATGGTGATGCGGCAGTCCCATGAAACAGGATCCCCATAAACATTACGGACCGACAATAGACGGCGCTTTCGGGCCGCTGTCAAACGGGGGCAGGCAAATGCCCGGCCACGGGTGTGTACCGCCTTATGTCGCACCGGCATGGGCCGGGTAAGACGGGTGGGTGTACCCCTGTTCCCTCCGTACCCCTAAAACCGCAAACTTTCCATGACGGTCCCTGATCCATGCTCCGTGACTGAAATTGTTTTTCAAGGGGTACGGAGGGAACAGGGGTACACCCCGAACAGAAAGCGCGGAAAACCGGGGGGTGCAGCGTGCCGTGCCTGTACCCCTTGCCCCCGGCCGCAAGGGGTACGCCCCGGCGTGCCGCCTGCATGGCGGGCAGGTAGTATGAAAATATCATACAGATTGCACTGGAAACGCCATGTCCGTACCCCTTGTCCGTACCCCTGACGCCCCGGATGGGGAACGCCGCCGGGTGGCCGCCATGCTGCGTGCCGACCGTCGCGCGCGCCTGGCCGCCCGTGACATCGCCATGGGGCTGAAACCCGACATGGGGGCCGATGGTCCCGCCGCCCGCGCCCGCGTGGTGGTGGAAGACCGCATCGTACTGACCCCGCGCAGCGTGCAGCAGACCGTGCGCCGGGTGCGTGACGCCTGCATGCTGGACCGCCTGTTCCACCGCGCCAATGCCGCCCTGACCGCCGAGCAGCATGCGGCGGGGCTGCGGTTTCGCGCCGTGTGGCTGCGTGCCACGCGCGGCGGGCGGCTGGTGCAGCGCTACACCCCCCATACCGGCGCGGGCTGCGGCACGCTGGAGGATACGGAGGCCGGCGTGCAGGCCCGACGCGCCCTTGACCGCGCCCTGTCGCTGCTGACCCCGGCCCGTGGCCGCGTGGCGTGCGCGGTATGCGGCATGGACGAAGCCCCCGGCACGCGCATCCGCACGCTGCACAGGGCGCTGGATATCCTGCATGAGCGGTGGTGAGGGAAGCTGAGATCGTATTGTCCGCTCACGTGCCCACGCCACATCATGATCATGGCACGCGGCGAATACCGTGTGGTATGGGTGGGGGATGAACAGATCCGGTCTTGTCCTTGCCCTGCTGTCCGCCGTGCTGTTTGGCGCCAGCACGCCATTTGCCAAGCTGCTGCTGGGTGGCATGTCGCCACAGATGGCGGCGGGGCTGCTGTACCTTGGCTCCGGCCTCGGGCTGGCGCTGGTGCTTGGCGCGCGGGCGGCGCTGCGCCTGCCCAGCCATGACGAGGCCGCGCTGACGCGCGCCGACCTGCCGTGCCTGCTGGGGGTGATTGCCACCGGCGGCGTGGCCGGGCCGCTGCTGCTGATGATCGGTCTGGCGCGCAGTGACGCGGCCAGTGCGTCGCTGCTGCTGAATATGGAAAGCATCGCGACCCTGCTGATCGCGTGGGTGGTGTTTCGGGAAAACGTGGACCGCAGGCTGCTGTTTGGCGCGGCGTGCATCGTGGCGGGGGCGGGCGTGCTGTCATGGCAGGGGCATGCGGCGTTTGCACCCGGGGCGCTGTACATCATCGCCGCGTGCGTGTGCTGGGGCATTGACAACAACCTCAGCGGTCAGTTGTCGGCGGCCGACCCGGTGCGCATCGCCATGATAAAGGGCGTTGTGGCGGGGGCCGTCAACCTGTGCGTGGCGCTGGTGGCGCAGCATGCCAGCCTGCCGGGCGCAGGCGTCGTTGCGGCGGCGGGGGGCGTGGGCTTCCTGGGCTATGGGGT
>NZ_VWPI01000038.1 GCF_015155755.1 Komagataeibacter sp. FXV3
GCTATGGGGTCAGCCTGGTGGCGTTCATGCTGGGGCTGCGCCACCTTGGGGCGGCGCGCACGGGGGCGTATTTTGCGCTGGCCCCGTTTATCGGGGCGGTGGTGTCGGTGGCCCTGTTCCATGCGCATGACATCGGGCGGCTGGCCGTGGCAGGGGCGTTCATGGCGATGGGGCTGTGGCTGCACCTGAGCGAACGCCACGACCACGAACATGTGCATGAGGAAATGGAACACACCCACCGCCACCTGCATGACGAACACCACCAGCACGAACACGGCCCCGATGACCCGGTGGGCGAACCCCACACCCACCGCCATGTGCATAAAAGGCTGGTGCACAGCCATCCGCATTATCCCGACCTGCACCATCGCCATGACCATGACCATGGCCCGGACGGACACACGCATGCGGCCTGACCCCCGGGTTCAGGACGCACCGCGCGGGGGTAGGGGATACACCCTGCCGCGGCATGGATTACGCACATGGATGTATGGGCGCACCAGTCTTGCAGCTTTGTGAACGGGTTTTCGCCCGGCTGCGCTTTTCATGAAGGTGCCGGTTGTATGGCGGCCCTGGTTTTCGGCTGTGAAAGATCGGTTGTCCCATGCTGACCGGGGCATGTGGGCGGTAGCGTTTCGATTGTGGATGTCACCGGGGGACCGCCTGCCGCGGGATGGGCGTCGGACGCCTGCTGCCCGGGACAGCTTCAGATCCCGCCGGAACTGCCATGGCCACCCTCCTGATCGCCTTTATGCCGCATCCGGCATGAAAGGCTGCGCAAGGACACCATCCATTGCGCAGGCGGCAAGATTTGTGTTGCGTCGGGCGGCGGGCATGATACCCATTGCGAAGCAGTAATAAATCAGGACCTTACATCATGCGCATGGCCGGCCTACAGACAGCGGGAACCCCGGGGGATATCGACGCCAACCTGCGAGAGCTTGACGCCGCCATGGCGCGCGCGGCGGGGCAGGGGGTGGACCTGCTGGTCACGCCGGAACTGTTCGTGACCGGCTACGACATTGGTGACAGCCTGCATGACCTGGCGCGCTTCGACGCGGTGGGGGCCGTGCGCAACATCGCAATGGCGCGCGGGGTGGCGGTCATGGTGGGGTATGCCGAACACACGCCCGACGGGCTGTACAACAGCGCCATGCTGCTGGACCGCAATGGCGCGCAGGTGCTGCATGTGCGCAAGCTGCACCTGTTTGGCGACATGGAACGCGCGTTCTTCCTGCCCGGCGCGCAGCCTTCCGCCGTCGTATCCTTTGGCGGGGTGCGCGTGGCAGGCATGATCTGTTATGATGTGGAGTTTCCCGAATACGTCCGCCACGTGGCGCAGGCAGGGTGCGAGGCGCTGCTGGTGCCCACCGCGCTGATGGAGCCATACCTGTTTTCCGCCCGCGAACTGGTGCGCACGCGGGCGTGGGAAAACCAGATCTACCTGGCCTACATCAACCATACCGGGCGCGAGCGCGATACGGTTTACGTGGGCAACAGCCGCATCATCGCGCCCGATGCCACGGTGCTGGCGCAGGCAGGGCTGGAAGAGGCGCTGCTGGTGGCTGATATCGAACCCGGGCTGGTTGCGCGCGCGCAGCGTGAAAACCCCTTCCTGGCCGACCGCAGGCTGGACCTGTACCGTGGCATGGGCCTGACGGCATGAGCGCGCGGGCAGGCGCCACCACGGCCGCCGGTGGTGGGGTGGGGCGGCTGTCGGGCAACCTGGGTGTTGCGGAAATCATCTTCATGGTCATTGCCGCGGCCGCCCCGCTTACGGTCATAAGCGGCAACGTGCCGCTGGCGATCACGCAGGGCAACGGCGCGCTTGCATGGACCGGGTTTGTCGCGGCGGCGGTGGTGTTGCTGCTGTTCTCGGTCGGGTTTGTCGCCATGACCGAATACATGACCGAAGCGGGGGCGTTCTTTACCTATATCCGTGCGGGACTGGGCGCGCGGTGCGGGCGGGCGGGGGCGTTCCTGGCGCTGCTGACCTATACCGCCATACAGCTTGGGGTTTACGGGTTTTTCGGCTGGTCCATGGATGACGCGGTGCGGCAGTGGGGTGGCCCCGCCCTGCCGTGGTGGCTGTATGCGGCGGGCGTGCTGGCGGCGGTGGCAGTAATGGGCTACCGGCATATCGACCTGAGTTCGCGCGTGCTGGGCGTGGCGCTGGTGCTGGAAATCGGGGTGGTGGTGGTCATGAACGCCGCCATCATGTGGCACCCCATGCCGGTCGCCCCCGTGCCCGATACAGGGCAGGCGGGGCCGGTCGCGGTGGCGCTGCTGTTTGCCATTACCGGGTTCATCGGGTTTGAGGCCACAGCCATTTTCCGTGACGAAGCCCGTGACCCGCAGCGCACCATTCCACGCGCGACCTATGGCGCGGTGGTCATTATCGGCCTGTTCTACGCCATATCGTGCTGGTGCGTGATCCATGCATGGGGGGCGGACAGCATTACCGGGGTCACGCGCGGGTTTCTGGACCACGGGCGCAACATCGTGCTGGAAACGGCGGGACGGTATGCGGGCCGGATGATGCAGCAGGCCATGCAGGTGCTGCTGCTGACCAGCCTGTTCGCGTGCCTGCTGTCGTTCCACAACATCATCGCGCGCTACCAGCTTGCGCTGGGGCGCGAGGGGATCATGCCCGCCTTTCTGGCGCGCACGCATGACCGCCATGCCTCGCCGCACGTGGCGTCCGTGGTGCAGACGGGCACGGCGTGCATGCTGCTGGTGGCCGCGGCCCTGTCGGGGGTGGACCCGCTGGTGGATATTTTCGGGTCGATGGCCGGGATTTCGACCATTGGCATTGTCGTGCTGATGATCCTGACATCGGCCGCCGTGGTGGCGTTCTTTGCCCGCCGGCGCGACCTGTCGCGCGGGCGGCCGTTCAGCGCGGTGGTCATTCCGTGCGTGGCGGGCGTGGCGCTGTGCGCGGTGCTGTCTGTCATTCTGGTCAATTTCACCCGTATTACGGGCCTGACCGACCGGACCAGCCTGATGCTGGCGGTGCTGCCGTTTGCGGTGACGGGGCTTGGGTTCTGCGTGGGGCGGACGGCAGCAGCAGATTAATGTTTCTGGTGAAGCTTTTTTCAAAAAGCTCTGGAAAAATAGATCTTTATGAAAAAGGCAGATATTCCGGAACCTGAGCAGGCCTGACCCCACCCATGGTAACGAACCGGCAGGCGCGCACCTTGGGCGCGCCGGATTGACACGGCCATCCCCCACCACCCATCATGACCCCGAACCGGCACGGGGGAACAGGGATGGACGTGTACAAGGGCTGGGCCGAGGCTGACCTGCCGGAGTGGCTGGCCACGCCACGGCGGGATTTTGACCGCCTTGCCGCCCACCTGCGTCCCGAGGTGGAGCGGCTTCTGTCCCGGCAGGGCGTGTTTGCCCCGTTTGGCGCGGTCATGGCCCCGGGGCGCTACCTTGGCGCGATCGAGACGGTGGCAGGCCCCGGCGGGCAGGCCGACAGCACCATACAACTGGACCGCGCGCGCGACGCGGTACAGGACGCGGCAATGCGGGCAGGCGCGCGGGCGGCGGCGGTGGTCGCCAACTGCACCGTGCTGCTGCCCGGTGGCGACGGGCCGGTGCAGGCCGCCGTCATCATGTGCGCCCACCGTGACGGCACGGCGGAAAACATCGTCTATCCCTATCGCGTGGGGGAGGCGGGCGTGACCTTCGCCCCGGCCCAGGTGACCGAGGGCACGCAGGACATCTTCCCCCCCATCCGGCTGCGTTTCCACATACGCGAAACCTGCCCGCCCCGACCGGCGGGGCATGCGGTCACTTCATTCGCGTTCCACGGCATCGACCGCGCCACAGTTCTGGCCCGCATGGGCCTGACGGATACCGGCATGCCACAGGACGTCACCCGCCCCGCGCCCATGGCCATCACCAGCCTGCCCGACGGGTGGACGGTGGTGGTGTGCAACGACCCGGCCACGGCGCGGGGGCATGAAGCCCGACTGGCGGCATATTCCGCAGGCGCCACGGTCGTGACCTGCACGGTGGATGAACGCCGGTATGAAAGTGCTGCCAGTTTCCACCATGACGGTGCACAAATCTGGTCCGTAACCCACCACGGACAGGCCGCAGGCCCGCACGACCTGACCCTGACCGGCACGCCACCCGCAGCGTTACATGAAGCCATTACCGCCATGGACCGCGAGGAAACCGAAAGCGGTTACCCGCCGGGGATGCTGGATTTCTATTTTGATATTCCGGTGGAGGTGGTGTTTGCGGTGACGGGGTTTCGGTACTGCCAGCGGGGGTATGCCGTATTCGATGTCGCGCGGGAAATATCCGGGCAGGATGCCGGACCATAAATACTGTTGCGGGCATCTACGCTGCATTAAGAAACTGCCTGAAAAGTCAGCACATGATAGCACTTTAAAATTAAAGGAAGTTTTTGGTGAAGCTTTTTGCAAAAGCTTCGAAAGAACGCCGCCTTTTTGAAAAAAGGCGGCACCCAAAAACTTTTATTTTTTTATCAATGAGTTGTTTTCAAACAGTCTCTAAAGGCCCCGCCATGACCCGGCAGTGCAGATGGTCGGGTCAGCCTGTACTTTTCGGGTGCCTGTATGCAGTTTTTTCCGTTATTCGGAATATAGTGCGCATTGTGGCGCCCGCTGATCCCGACTTTTCCATAAATTCATGATCCCCCCAAATAAAGACTGCACTATACGCAGGCGGACGGATCATCCACACGACACGCAAGGCCCGCCCTGACCGGCGGGCTTTTTTTGTGCCTGCATTTCAGGACATTTCATGCCGAATACCAACCAGCATCCCGCCCTGACATTCGTCATGGGCGAACAGCAGCTTGTCAGCATCGTCAGGCGATCCCTGCCAGGTCATGAAAGTATCAACAGGGCCGAAGGTCTGGCCACGATGGGCCTGGGCGCGGCAGAAATGGCCGGTGCCGCGGGCCTGATGGCAGCCCCTGAACCGTTGCTTAGCAAATTGGGCGGCATTGCGCTTGCCGCCCATGGCGCCGACATGATGGCCACCGGGCAGCAGGCGTGGAAAAATGGCACCGAACCGCACACCCTGACCGAACGCGCGGTCCATGCAATGGCGCTGAAGGCCCATGCGCCCCCTGCCGTTGCCGATCTGGCCGGTCAGGCTGCGGATGCCGTGATTCCCGCTGGCATACTGCATGCGGCAGCGCATTTCGCGGCAACGCGGGCCATTCGTGTCGCCACGGCAGATGCAGACCGGCTTGCCTTCAGGCAGGACGACATCACTACGGAGCACTTCCACCGGCCTGTGCAACGCATCGTCCAGCCGACACGGCCGCCTGCCAACCAGAACCTCCTCTCGCCGCATCGGCAGAACCGGCTTGACCTCAATCATCATGAGGCACCGCCGCATAACCGCAAGGCGGGCGGGCATGTACTGCTGAAGCATGTTGACCCGACCGACGCGTATATCGAGCGCCGGTTTACAAAGGAAAACCGTCCTGTCGTTTCATTCTTCACCTCGAAGGAAGAGGCTGAACGTGCTATTCACGCAGTGCTGCGGGATAATTCCCATGGGATTGATGCATGGCTCAGGGACGCCAGAGATGGAAGTTCAGTTCACGTCGAAGGACATCTTTCAGGCAGCGGGGCTATTGTTGTCGAGAACACCGATCGGACACGCAAAGCTGCGCGACATATAAGAGTTACAATTACTAAAAAAGAACATAATGGGATGATTTATTATGTCCAGACTGTTAGACTTGACTGATTACGAAATCCGCCAAACATTTGATTGTCTGGCTGGTCTCGGTGCCAGTTCTTTAGGCGAAGATGCCGATATGTTTGGAGATACGCTGGAGGAAGCAATCCAGTGCGGACCGCGAACGCATGATCTTTTGTTCAAACTGCAAACGATCGCCGAATTAAAAACTTTACTGGCCTGCACCGATGCGGAAATCGACCGTGTCAGTAAAGCTTTGCTTGGTATCATTCCAACAGTCGAGCCAGAAGAACCACCCAACTGGGGCAGTTTTCCCAGCCTGCGGGCATTCTGGTCTGCCGTCCTGCATGCCTTTGAACATGATCCCGAGGTGCAGGCGCAGGGAGACGCCTGACCCGGATACGCAGATCATCTGTCAATACTTACGCGAAAAAGCATGTTGACCCGACCGAGGCGTATATTGAGCGCCGGTTTACGAAGGAAAACCGTCCTGTCGTTTCATCCTTCACCGCGAAGGAAGAGGCTGAACGTGCTATTCACGCAGTGCTGCGGGATAATTCCCATAGGATTGATGCGTGGATCAGGAATGCCACAGATGGCGCAACAATACAGATTGAAGGGCATGTCCTTGGAAAAGGAACTGTCGTTATCCAGCAGGCAGATCGGGAACGGAGCACTGCGCAGCGTATCCGCGTTACAATTATCAAAAAAGAACACAATGGAATGATTTATTATGTCAATACCGTCAAACTGTACCAATAACGACATTCTCGACATGTTTGCGCGTCTGGCTGACCTTGGCGCCAGTTCATTCGGCGAAGATGCCGATATGTTTGGCGATACATTGGCCGAAGTCGTCGAAGATGCACCGCAGGGTCGGGATCTTCCGTTCAAACTGCAAACGATCGCTGAATTAAAGGCTTTACTGACCTGCACCGATGAAGAAATCAGACGCGTCAGTAAAGTCCTGCTCGGCATAAACCCGGACGCAGAAGCCGAGGAACCACCCAACTGGGGCAGCTTTCCCAGCCTGCGGGCATTCTGGTCTGCTGTCCTGCATGCCTTTGAACATGATCCTGAGGTGCGGGCGGGACGAAAGATTGAACCGGGCGCGTAGGGGCAGGGCGTTCGCCAGCATCGGCTGCAGGAATGCCTGTTGTCCATGTGTCGGCCTTGCAAAAGCGGACCGCCCGTTTCCCCGCCGTGCAGGCCACCCGATCGGCCACCGCCCCGCCACAACAGCCAGCGCGCACAACAAACCAGTTCCCACCTGCACGCTTTTTCACGATAACAGCCCTATCATGACACAACCGCGCCCGGACCGCCCCGCACGGCAGTCCGGGCGTTTTTCTATCCGCCGGATAACAGGGAAGGATGACCATGCCCGAACCCGCCACACCGGGCGCGCGGCGCGGGGCGTACAGCCGCCGGCTGGCGGAGGAAATCTGCACCCGCCTGGCAGATGGGCACAGCCTGCGCGCGATCTGCGCCGATCCGGCCATGCCGCACCGGGCCACGGTGTTTCGCTGGCTGCGCGACAATGCGGGGTTTCGCGCCCTGTATGCCACCGCGCGGGAGGCTGCGGCCGATACGCTGGCCGAGGAAATCATAACCATAGCCGACCGCGCCACCGGCCGTGACGACGTGCCTGCGATCAAACTGCGCATGGAGGCCCGGATGTGGGTCGCAACCCGCCTGCGCCCGCCCGCTGACCGGCGGGAAGGGGGGAATACCATTGCCATCACGATCACGACCGATGATGCGGAACTGTAAAAAACGGAATGAACGTTTTTGGTGAAGCTTTTTTCAAAAAGCTTCAAGGAACGCCACCTTTTTAAAAAAAAGGCGGCACCCAAAAACTTTTTATACTTACACGGTATTTCAGGGGACAGGCTTTTGAAACACGCCTTCAGCCTGACAGCGGACCAGCGCGCGGCCAACCGGCTGCTGGGCGGTCCCGCCACGCATATCCTGCTGCGCGGCGGCGCGCGGTCGGGCAAGACGTTCGTGCTGGTGCGCGCGGTGGTGATCCGCGCGCTGAAGGCGGCGGGCACGCGGCACGGCATATTCCGCCACCGGCTGAACGCGCTGCGGGCCACCGTGCTGGCCGATACGTTTCCCACCGTCATGCGGCGGTGCTTTCCCACCGTGCCATGGGCGCTGTCGCGCACCGACTGGACGGTGGAAATGCCCAACGGGTCAGTCATTTTATTCGGCGGGCTGGATGACGAGGACCGGACGGAAAAGATACTGGGGCTGGAATTCGCCACCGTCTACCTGAACGAAGCCAGCCAGATCACCTATGGCGCGCGCAACATGCTGCTGACACGGCTGGCGCAGAAATCGCCGCTGGCGCTGAAGGAATATATCGACGCCAATCCCCCCACCACCGCGCACTGGCTGTACCGCGTGTTCGAGGACGGGGTGGACCCCACGTCCGCAGCCCCCCTGGACCGTGCGCGTTACGCCACCATGCGCCTGAACCCTGATGGCAACCGCGCCAACCTGTCGCCCCAATACATGGCGCAGCTTGAGGCATTGCCCGAACGGGAACGCAGGCGCTTCATGCTGGGCGAGTACCAGCAGGCGGTGGATGGCGCGTTATGGCGGTTGGAGGATTTCCGCCGTGCGGCCCCTGTCACCCCCGCAACCCGTGGCCGCGTGGCGCGGGACATGCGCCGCATTGTCGTGGCGGTGGACCCGTCGGGCTGTTCCGGGCCGGAGGATACACGATCGGACGAAATCGGCATTGTCGTGTGTGGCGTGGATGCGGGCGGGAATGGCCATGTCCTGTCCGACCTGTCGCGACGGGACAGCCCGGCGGGGTGGGCGCGCACAGCGTTGCAGGCACAGGCGGACTGGGGGGCGGAACGCATCGTGGCCGAGCATAATTTTGGCGGTGCATTGGTCGAGGCCACGTTGCGCGGCATCAACCCCAACGCCGCCCTGCGCATGGTCACCGCCAGCCGGGGCAAGGCCGCGCGTGCCGAACCCGTGGCGGCGCTGTATGAACAGGGCCGCGTGACCCATCACGGCAGCTTTGCCACGCTGGAGGAACAGCTGTGCCAGTTTTCCGCCAGTGGCTACCACGGCCCGCATTCCCCCGACCGGGCGGATGCGCTGGTCTGGGCATTAAGTGACCTCATGCTGTCCACGCCGCCCGCCGCCCCCGCGCGATGGGTGCCGACGCGGTTTACGCTGGGGCGGTAAGGGGCGGCGGATCACGCCGGGGCCGCGCGGAAATACCCGCTGATATCCACCCGCGCGCCGGGGGGAAAACGCAACAGGGCAATGCCGGTATGGGCAAAGGCGGCCTCGACCAGTCCATCGCGGTACTGGCGTTCGGGATGGGCGTGGGTGCTGTCATCCAGCTCGATCCCCAGCACCACGGTGCCGCTTTGCACATGCACCACCACGAAGTCGATGGATTTGGAGGCGATCTTGAAAAACGCCTGCCGGTTGGCGTCACGGTCCGGCCCGCGCGGGGCCATGAAATCCGCCAGCCTGACCTGCGGGCAGATGTAATAGCCGCGTGGCGCCTGCGCCACCAGCACGGACAGCACGCGCCGCTCCCATTCCGACATCAGGGCCATGGGCTGGTACAGCCGCACCGCCCAACCGTAATCGGTCATGGAAACGGGAACGCTGAACCCCGCATCCACCACCGGCGCGGGCGGGAC
>NZ_VWPI01000039.1 GCF_015155755.1 Komagataeibacter sp. FXV3
AGAGACAGGCAACGGGTGTGCCGCGGGCGGGTGGCCATGCCGCCTGCGCCACGCGCCCGCCACCACCGCGATCGCAACACCCACAACGCCAATTTCCACCGCCAGGCGGACCGGGGTCAGCAACAGGTGACTGATATCCATTTTCTTTTCTACTCCTCCACGCGGCCAGGTGCCCCACGGTGGCCTGTCTATCGCGGTTTTGCCGCCGCATCACCACCAAATCCACCCCCATCGCCCACCATACCGGAGAGACAGCATGGACTGGCAGGAACTGAGGAAAACATACCCCCGCGACCCGGACCTGCCCGCGCGCGCCCACAGGCTTGCAGCCCTGGGCCGCGTGCTGGGGGGCACGCAGTACGACGCCATCCCCAACCCGTTTGGCACCGAATATAACGGGGCGGGGGAATATATCCCCCTGTCGCAGCGCCGGCCATCGGTGCGCACCAATATGTGCCGCGCGGTGGTGGATGATGCGGTGTCGCTGCTGTTCGGTGCCTCGCACTGGCCCACCACGGCAGCCACCGACCCCGCATTGCCGGGCATACTGGCACAGGTCGCGGCAGGCACGGCGCTGCCCGCGCTGATGATGGACGCAGCCACCCGCGGGTCGGTCGGATCGGTCGCGGTGCTGGTGGAAGCGGTGGACCGCCGCCTGCGCCTTGCGGTGCATGACACGCTGTACCTGACCCCGCAATGGGACGGCACGGGCGAGCTGTCGGGCATGACCGAATGCTACAAGGTCACGGGCGCGACACTGGCGGGGCAGGGGTGGCCGGTCGGGCCTGATGACGCGACGACCGTGTTCTGGTGGCGGCGGGTATGGGACCGCGCGGACTGCCACGTCTATGTGCCACAGCGGGTCGATGCGGGCCTGCCCGCGCGGGTGGACCCCACGCGCAGCACGCATCACGGCCTGGGCTTCGTGCCATGGGTATGGATGGCCAACCTGGCCGCCCCCGGCGTGGTGGACGGGCCATGCACGTTCGAAGCCGCCATCGATACGGTGATCGAGTGCGATTACCTGCTGTCCCAGTCCGGGCGTGGCCTGAAATACAGCGCCGACCCGCGGCTGGTGATCCGCGCGGGGCCGGACCCGTATGCCGATGGCACGCCCGCATCATCCGGGGGGGCTGCATCCGCGCTGACGCTGCCGCTGGATGGGGATGCCAAGCTGCTGGAAATCAACGGTGACGCGGCGGGGGCCATGCGCGACCATTACCGTGAACTGCGCGCCAGCGTGATGGAGCAGATCCACGGCAACCGCGCGCAGGCCGACCGGCTGAGCGCCCCCACGTCGGGCCGCGCGATGGAAATGCTGTACCAGCCCCTGCTGTGGCTGGCGGACCGGATGCGCCTGTCATACGGCGAATACGGGCTGCTGGCGCTGTATCGCATGGTCTGCGCGTTTTCCCACGCCATTGCCGGTGGCCTGCGCATTGGCGGGCGCGATTACGCGGGGCTGGATGCGGATGGCCTGGCGTTGCAGTGGCCGCCCTATTTCGCGGGGACGGAAGCCGACCTGGCGCAACTGGCGCAGGGGCTGGATACGGCGGTGCGCGGCGGTTTCCTGTCGCGGCAGACGGCGTGCGTGATCCTGGCCGCGCGCGCGGGCACGCCCAGCCCCCATGGCGAATGGGCGCGTATCGGCACCGAAAGCCCGAACTGATCCTTTATTCCCGAACGGAGGCATGACATGACCCGATCAAGCGTTCCCGAAACCCCCGACATGGACACGATGCGCCGCGAACTGGCCGCCCTGCGCGCCGAACGTGACGAAGCCATGCAGGCCCGCACCACGCTGGAAGCCGACCTGACCCGCGCCACCGAACAGGCCGCAAGCGCCCGCACCCGCGCCAGCCGCGCCGTGATCCGCGCCGAAGCCCGCGCCATGGCCGCCCGCATGGGGGCGGTCGAACCCGCCGATGTCGTGCGCCTGGTGGACCTGTCGGCCGTGACATTGGCCGAGGACGGCACGCCGCAGGGACTGGACGCGATCATGCAGGCCGCGCGTGACAGCCGCGCCTACCTGTTCACCACGCCGCAGCCCGCATCAGGGGCCGCCAGCGGCACCACCGCATCCGGCCCCGCGCCACGCGCGGGCGATCCCGCCCCGTTCGATGCCCGCACGGCAGGCGCGCGCGATGTAAAGGCCGCCGCCAGTGCCGCGGGCCTGCGCTGGCCGGTCGCGCATTAGGGCTGTTGCGGCCCGTCGCGCCCGTCCCGCATCGCCGGGGGCAGGCGCAGGGACACGATCCATGGCTACAGGTGACGTGCAGGCCGCCTGATGTTACGATATCGGTCTGAAATCCGCCCGGTGCGAACGGGCGGACATATACTGCTTGCAACAGGGTGGACGTGATATGCCACCTGCCTGAAGGACCGTGACCTGATGAACCAGACCGACGTGACCGTGCGCAGCTTTGTTGACCTGCGCGCCTTTGCCGACACCTCCATGCCCGCGCCGGGTGATTTCCTGCTCGCCCGCACGAAGCTTGCGGGGCAGGGGGACGGGCTGTCGGTCATGGCCTGCGCACCGCAGGGCGCGGGACTGGTTACGGCCATGCCGGCGGATGAATTCGTGATCGTGCTGACGGGTGAGCTGAACATCGGCGCGAATGTCCTTGGCCCGGATGCCAGCATTGTCATCCCCAGGGGCAGCGCCTTCAGCTGGGCCGCCGCGCCGGGCACGCAGGCCATCGCCATGCGCTGCGACACCAGCACGCCGGGGGCGCAGACGCCGGTGGTGATCGACCCCAACCCGGTCATGGCGCCGTCGGCGTCGCCTTCGGCGGCGGTGCTGGTTGGTCCGGCGCCCACCTGCCACAGCTTCAATGACTATAAATCCGCCAATGGCGAACTGCGCTGCGGCACATGGTCCGCCACCCCCTATGCCCGCCGCGCCGTGCGGTATGACCATGCCGAACTGATGTACCTGACCGAAGGCAGCGTGACGCTGGTGGATGGCGCGGGACGGGAAAAGACGTTTGTGAAGGGCGACATCTTCTTTGTCGAACGCGGCGCCGAATGCGCATGGGACAACCGCGAGACGGTCAGGAAAGTCTATGTGATCTTCCGCCCCGCCTGATGCATGGCGCGGCATGCGGGCCAGCGGGCGCCATGTCCCGGCCCGCATGCCATCGCATGGGACACGCAACAGTGGCCAGCGGGTCAGGGCCGCGCTGGTCCTGAATACTATTTCAAAAGTAAAGGTATCACAGCCCTTAAGGTTAAAATAAGTTTTTTTGGTAAAGCGTTATGAAAAAGCGCCACCGGAAACGTCCCCGTAATTGCAGGGTATTTATTTCCTGCCCTTACGATTTCTGGAACTGAAACCCACCCGTAATGTGAAAGAGATGCGTGGGGCCACCATGCCCCGGTATCACCCCTTGCCCGTTCCGCGCCCCATCATGCCGCGCGGAACCGGCAAGGGGCCTGCAACCGGCCAGACGCGCCGCACCCCTGATCCATCCACCCGGCCCATCCATGGCGCAGCCCGTCATGGCCACCCCTGCCGCCGCCAGTGCATCCCTGCATGGCGGCTTTTTTCGTTTTTTCAAGGAAATGAAATTCATGGCCATTGCCAATTTCCCCGCCGCCCTGCAGCCGGTCATCCAGCAGGGTTTCCTGTCGCGTGCGTTCCAGGATGCGCTGCAGTCACGGCTGGGCTTCCGTTCGATCGCGGACCAGATGGAATTCCCCGCCCGCATCGGCCAGACCATTACCGACACCCGCGCGGGCCTGCTGCCACCGGCGACAACCCCGCTCAACCCCACCGCCAACACCAGCTTTGACAACGGCATGACCCCCGCCGAATGGTCGGTCGAGCAGTACACGCTGACCATCAACCAGTACGGCAACACCATGGACCTGAACCAGGTGACCGAAGGTGTCGGCATCGCCAACCAGTTCCTGGCCAATGCATCGCGCCTTGGCATCAATGCACGGCAGACGCTTGACCGCCTGGCGCGCAACGCGCTGTTTGGCGGGGCGCAGAACGGGGTGGGCGGCTATCTGGGTGGCAATACCCGCGTCACCACCACGCTGGGGGCGGCTGGCGGCACGGTGGCGGTGGATGACATCCGCGGGTTCCAGACCATCCTGTCCGACGAGGGGCAGGTGATATCCGTTGGCGCGTCGGCTGGCATGACCGTCACCATCGGGGCCGGGTCGTACACGCTGGTGGGGACAACGGCGGACGCCACCAATACCTCCACGGCACCCGACGGGGTTTCGGGCACGCTGACGCTTTCGGCATCCGTCAAGGTTGCGGACGGCACGGCGGGCAACGCGGTCATTGCCGCAACCGCACCGCTGGTGCTGCGGCCCAATGCACGCGCCACCACGGCGGCGCTGGCGGCGGGCGACCTGCTGGGCGTGCAGTCCATCCTTGGCGCGCTGGCCACCCTGCGTGACAACAACGTGCCGACGCCCGATGGCGGGGTGTACCACTGCTATCTGGACAATGCGCAGCTTCTGGGCCTGTTCCGGGACGAGGATTTCAAGCTGCTGTATCGCGGGCAGTACGGGTCCGATACGTACCAGAACGGCCAGATCTTTGACCTGCTGGGCGTGCGCTTCATTCCCACGACCGAGGCCCCGCAGCAGGCATCGCTTGGCGCGGGCAACATCCACCGCGCCATCATCTGCGGGCAGGGCGCGCTGGTCGAAGGCGACTATGCCAATATCGGCACCCATTACGCGCCCCTGCTGGATGGTGGCGAACTGACGGATGTGGAGGGCGTGTGCATGATTACCCGCCCCGCGCTGGACCGTCTGGCGCAGATCATCGCGCAGTCATGGTCGTGGATTGGCGGCTTTGCCCTGCCGACCGACCTTACGGCCGATACATCGGTCATTCCCACCGCGACCAACAGCTATCTCAAGCGCGGGGTGGTGATCGAAAGCCTGGGTGCCGGGGCGTAATTCCCAATGCGGGTGGCGGGATCGTGCCGTCACCCGCATCGTACAGGACATAAGGAAGTTTTTGGTGAAGCTTTTTCCAAAAAGCTTCGGAAGACGCCGCCTTTTTGAAAAAAGGCGGCACCCGGAAACTTTTATTTTTCCAACGGCCTGTTTCCGGGACGGCCGCATTATGCACGGAGGCGACAGCAACAGGCATGACCGACACGGATACGACCACGGCAGCCAGCGGGTCCGCCACGGATACCGGGGATACGCCGCTGGCGGATAGCGAACTGGCGCAGGCGCGGCGTTACATGGGCTATCCCGCCATGGGCAGCCAGGACAGCGGCATGCAGTCATGGCGGTTTTTCCGGGTTTACGGCTTCAACGAATGGCGGCTGCGCAACCTTGCCCCCGCCGAATGCGCGCAGGCGCGGGCCTTCATCATGCAGTGCCAGGTGCTGGAGGGCGCGATCATGGCGGCCACCGCCAACCTGGACACCGACCGCGCGGCGGTGTGGACCCGCAACCGCACCGAGGTCACGGACCGCTTTACCCTGTACACGCGCTGGCGGGTGCAGCTGTGCAATTTCCTGGGCATTCCGCCGGGGCCGGGCCTGCGCGGGGTGGGGGAGATCGTGATCTGATGGACCAGACAGCCCTGTGCCGCCTTGCCGCGCGCGGGTTTGCCCTGGCGGCGGGCCACGTGGGGGCGGCCACCGTGCAGTACCGCCCCGCAACCGCTGCCAGCCCGTGCGCCACGCCGTATGCCCGGACCATGGCGGCGTTCAGCAATGACCGGGCCTTCGGCTTTGCCGGGCCGGCGCTGTGGGACGTGCCCTTTGTCTATGCGCTGATGGATACGACGGATGTGCGGACAGGGGATATCCTGACCTGTGGGCATGATACGTATTTCATCGCCCGCGTCGAACCCTTCCGTCCACCCCTGTGCGTGCTGTGCAACGCAGTGGTGGACATTACCGCAACCATGGCGCAGGCGGCGGACGTGGCGGATCCCGGCGGCTACGCCACATCAGGCGACGTGACAACACAGGTCCCGTGCGCCACCGGCTGGCCCGCCATGATCCGTCCCGGCAGCGGGGCGGGCATTCCCGGCCCGGCACAGCCCGGCGCAATCCATTCGGGCGGGTTCGAGATGTTCCTGCCCGCCATTCCCGGCGTCACCATCCAGCCCGCCATGTGGGCACGGGACGGGGGCGGCACGCGCTACACCATCGGCGGCGCCCGCGCCGGGCCGTGGGGCACGCGCTGCCAGCTGGGCCAGCAGCAGGTCTGATCCCCCACGACGGCCCGTTGCCCCATGCGGACACGCAACACGCACCGCCCGGACGATACGACACCGGCATCACCCCGCGCGGCCACCGCCATGACAGGCCCGCCAGCCATCCGGTCCCGCGCCACGGGCGCGCGCCCCGCATGCAGGGCAGGGGCCGGACGCCAATCCATGACATCATTCCCCCGGCACGGGGGGAGCAGGAGCCGATATGACATGGCCGACATCTCCACCATCTCCACCACGATCGCGGCGGCCCTTGCCGCGGCCCTGTGCCCCGATGGCACGGCGTCGGGGGCCGTTACCGGGCGGCCGCTCGTCATCCGCCGGGGCGCGCTGACGCAGGCCGATCTGGGGGATGCGGCCCGTACGCTGCAGCAGGGCTGTGACTTCATCACCATTGCCGACCTGGCCGAAAGCTGGGCGCGGGTGGATGAACCGCTGGGCCGCCCATGGCGCATGGATGCAACAGCGCCCGCCACCGTACACATGGCGGTCAGCGGCACCACGGCCACCGTAACGGTGGATGCCGGGGCCACGCCGTCAGGCACGGTGGGGCTGCGCGCCCGTGGCCTGCCGGGGGTTCCGGGCAATGCATGCAGCCTGCATGTGGCGACCGCGACGGACACGGCGGCCACCATTGCCGCCACCATCGCAACCGCCATGCCCGGTGCCGCCGCCAGCGGGGCCAGCATCACGCTGCCCGCCACGGCCGTGGCGCAGGCCATCAACGCGGGCACGCTGTCGGCGCGCTGTGTCGCGCGCAGGCAGCAGCAGGTCTTTGTCATCACCGCATGGTCGGCTACCCCCGCCGGGCGGGACGCGCTGGGCCGCGCCATGGCCGATGCGCTGGCGCTGACCGACTGGCTGACGGATGCAGGCGGCTCCACCTTCCGTATCGAAGCGCGCGCCACCACCAACGACGACACCGCCATGAACCGGGGCATCTTTGCCCGACCCGCGCGCTTCCTTGTCACCTATGACACCGACCTGACCCGCGTGGTCCCGGCCATGCTGGCCGGTGGCACGGGCATCGGCCCCGATGTCACGCGCGGGGACGTGCTGCTGGACACCGGCGGCGGCTGAACCGCTGTCCACCACCATTCAGGCAGCCCGCCGGATGCCCACCCGCCTGACCATGCCCCCGGCCATGCCGGCCCGTGGGAACACCGGCCCGACGCATCATCGCGCAGGGAACCGGACATGGCACGCGGGCACCACGGGCCGGGCGGTGATGGCTGGCTGCCGCATCGTGTCCGGGGGATGCGCCATTATGTGCGTCCCCGTTCATGACACGCGCCCGACCTGCATGACGGGGCCATGCGGCCCGGCGTCATGGGGATACGGCGTGACAGGCGCGGGCGGCCCGGCATCCGGCCCGGCGGTCCTGCGCGCCACACCACACCCGACTTTTCACGCGGCCATGCCGCGCAACAGGGAAATACAGATACAATGACCATTTACCAGTCCGGGCAGCTCAACACCAACAGCCTGAACGTGCCTGACCTGTATGTGCAGGTCCTGCGCCCGCAGACGCTGGCGCTGAACGGCGTGCCGTCGGGGCGGATCGGCCTGGTCGGCACCGCTGCGTGGGGGCCGGTGGGCACGCCGGTCATCGTCGGTGCGATGGGGGACTGCCTGTCCGCCTTTGGCCCCAAGCAGGCGCTGTCCAGCGATATCGGCACGGCGGTCAACATCGCGCTGTTGCAGGGGGCGGCGGATTTCCGCTGCGTGCGCGTGACCGATGGCACGGACGCAGCCGCCACCGGCACGCTGGATGGCGTGACCCTGACCGCCCTTCATACCGGCAGCGCGGGCAACGCCATTGCCGCCACCGTGACGCAGGACGGCATCATCACCACCAATTACACCCTGACCATTGCCCATGCGGTGCTGGGCAGCCGGACCTATCGCGGTACCACGTGGGCCATGCTGGCGGCGGCGGTGGCGGCTGACGGCACGGCGCTGGTGCGCATAACGGTGCCCGGCACGGTCCCGGCGCTGGCGGCGGGCACGGTCACGCTGGCGGGGGGCGCGGATGGCGGCGCGCCGGGCACGGCGGCGTTCGTGGGCACGGATGGCGTGGCGCGGACCGGCCTGTATGCCCTGCGCGGGCAGGGTTGCGCGCTGGGGCTGCTGCACGGCGTCAGCGACAGCACGTCATGGACCACGCAGGCCGCCTTTGGCCTGTCCGAGGGGATGTACATGATCGCCTGCGGCCCGGCGGGCGACACCATTGCCAACGCGGCGGCCATGAAGGCGGCGGCAGGCGTGGACAGCTACGCCATCAAGCTGATGCTTGGCGACTGGCTGTGGTGGGATGATGACACCAATGGCGACATGCTGGTGCCGCCACAGGCCTTTGTCGCCGGGATGCTGGGTGGCCTGTCGCCCGAGCAGTCCAGCCTGAATAAAGAACTGTCGGGCGTGATCGGCAGCCAGAAGGCGGGGCTGGTATCCAGCGGGCAGGCCGCGACCTATTCCACGGCCGAGCTTTCGGCGCTGTTCGGCGCGGGTATCGACGTGATCTGCAACCCTGCCCCCGGTGGCAGCTACTGGGCGGTGCGCGGCGGGATCAACACCAGTTCCGATGCGGATACGGATGATGACAGCTATACCCGCCTGACCAACTACATTGCCGAAACCATCAATTCCGGCATGGGCGCGTTTGTCGGTGCCGTCATCGGCACCACGCTGCTTGGCGATATCCGCGCCGTGCTGCTGGGCACGCTGTCCAACATGGTGGGCAGCGGCATACTGGGGGCAACCACGGATTACGCGGTGGTGTGCGACACGTCCAACAATCCGCAATCGGCCACGGCGCTGGGTTACGTGCGGGCCGATGTGCAGGTGCGTTACCAGGGCATCAACCGCTTCTTTGTCGTCAACCTGCAGGGCGGGGCGAGTGTCACGGTCAGCACCGCCACACCCGCCACCTGATCAGCCTGCTTTCGCGCGGCGGTTTTCTTCCGACAGAACGCGGCCGCACAGTTCCTTTATTTCCTCATGCGTCAGCTTTTCCGGGTGGCTCAGCCCCCGTGCGGCAATGGCGGCGAGGTCTTTCGTGGGTGGTTTTTCGGGTGTGGTGCCCATCGGGGTGCTCCATGCGGGGTAAGGCCCCATGTTCACGCCCGCGTGACCCGCGCCGCCACATAAAAATACGCATGACATCCATGCGCAACAATGATGGGCCACCCGCGCTGTGGCCCTTTTTTCATGGAGCGACGAATGTCCGCCAAACCCTTCAATATCGGACGCGACTGCCGCGTGGTGCTGGTTTATGACGGCAGCCGCGTGGACCTGCCCACCGTCACCGGCTTTACCGCGCAGCAGCGCACGCACCAGCTGACATCCAACCCGCTGAACGACATGCCCCTGTTCTATGACGTGCCGGGCGGCTGGGGTGGTCAGTTCACCTTCCAGCGTGACGGGGCGGGGGCAGATGACCTGTTTGCCGCCATCGAAAGCGGCTTCTGGTCAGCGGGCACGGTGGTGCTGGGCAGCATTTACCAGTACGTGACGGAATGCAACGGCTCGCTCAGCACGTATGAATTCGTCGGCGCGTCGCTGCAGCTGTCCGATGCGGGGCGGTACCAGTCCGAAACGCTGGTCAGCCAGACCATCACGTTTGCCGCCCGCGCGCGCAACCGTATTTCCTGAACGTTTCGGGGGTGCCGTCTTTTTTCAACAGGACGGCACCCAGAAACTTTTACTGTCTTTTATCAACAGGTTGTTTTCAAACACGCCCTGACAGCCAGAAGGCCCGCAGCATGAGCGAACACACCGTAAAAACCAGCGATGGCCGCACCATAACCTACCGCGAGCGCGGGCCGGGGGATGTGCTGGCGCTGCTGGAATTCGGCCCGGACAGCCCGTCGCCCGCATGGGTGGAATACGCGCTGATGGTGGCATCGGTCGAGGCAATCGACGGCGTGCCCGCCATTCGCCCCGCCAGCCGCGTGCAGCTGGAACAGCTGGCCAACCAGATTGGCAATACCGGCATTACCGCCCTGTCGGATGCGCTGTATGGCGCGGATGGGGACGACGTGGCGGCAGCGGAAAGCCTTGCCGCAAAAAACTGAGCCGGCACCCCGCCCTGATCGAGGTCGCGGCCCTGGTCAGGAACGGGGTGCCGTGGGACGTGGCCATGACCATGCCGCGCGTGCGGCGCATGGCCTTTCTTGTAGCGTTTGGCGAGCTGGCGGGCGGACGATATGACTGGACTGCGCAAAGATGGGACGACCCCGATGGCTGAAATCTCCCGCGTCATCGCGCGCCTGCCACGTGACGGGCAACCGGGCATGCCGGGACGGCTGGCGATGGTTGTCGGGCGCATTACCCGTCATGCCCGCGCGGGACAGCGCAGCGTGGTGTTTGTTCCCCATCCCGGCGCACCGGGGGCAAAGGCGGCTTCCATCCCCACGCCCGCCATGCCCGCGCGCAGGCCCATATCCAGGCCTGTATCCGCGCCCGGCTGGCCTGTCCGCATCCCGGCGCGGCATGGTCCGCCCGCATCCGCTCCCGGCGGCCGGAACGGGGGCGGATACGCCATGCCCCGCCCCATGCCATGCCGGAACGACGGGCAGGGGACGACACGCGCCCCGGCCATGACCCGTCCCGTGATCCCGGCACTGCCATCATTGCCTGATCCCGCGCGGGGGAAGGCGGCCGTGCCATGCCCGCCCGCGCGCGCTGCCGCCATGCCATGGGCCGGGCGGGTTGCATCCCGCGCCCGGCCTGTCGGGGCGGCAGTCCCGGCATCATGGAAGCGGGCGGACGCCGTGGCGGCAGCCATCATGCCACAGCGGCGCACCGCATCTGCGGCCGTCACGTCCCTCATGCCCCGGGATCATGCCCCCATTGCCGCTGCGCCGTACCGGATGCGCGGTACCACGGTGGCCCCTGTCATGCCGTCCGGTCGGGCCATATCCGTCGCAGCACCCCCATTGCCCCGCCAGCAGACGGGCAGGGCGCGCGCTGGCGTGGCGTCCCCCGCCATCCGCGCCATGGCGGCAACACGAACCCGCGCCAGTGCGGGGCCAGCCATGCCACGCACCGTGGCCATGTTTCCCACGCCACCACGCGGCATGGCCCCGTTCCCGGCATTCGTCCCCCCGCAGGACAGGGCGCGGGGCAGACCGCCCTTCATCAGCCCCGGTCCCGTTGAACGGACAGGTGCCCGCGCGTCATCCCCGCACACTGGCCAGCCCGGCGACCGCCCGCCGGTCCTGCAGGTCACCATTCCCGTCACCCTGGACCATCAGGCGGTGGGACAGGCCATGGCCCGGATCGACACCGCCGCCGCCCGGCACGAACTGCGCGCCACCGGCACCGCGCCCGACGTCATCCGCTATCCACAGATGCCGGGACGCGCGGTGGGGATATAGGCATCCGGCAATCATCCTTCCAGCCTGCACGGTCTGGCGTTAGACAGGGGCAATGATGGCATGGCTGCGTCATACCGTACGCGCCGTGGCCTTTCCCCCCATTTTCCTGTTTTTCATCCCGCCCACGCGCCGCCTGTGGGCGGCGGCGGGCCAGCGTGGGGAGCGCGCCTTTGTCCCTGACCCTCATGAACGCACAGACGGCGATCGGATCGATCGGGCGGCTGTGGGCGTCGGCCCCCGTGACCATTGGCGGGCTGACCCTGACCGGCATGGAGGTGCCGCACCTGATCCGCGATGGCGGCACCCAGCAGGTTGCCGTCCACCGCCTGCCCGGTGGTAACAAAATCATCGACGCGGTGGGCAACGACCCCGACCGGCTGGAACTGGCGGGCACGTTTGTCGGCCCCACCGCCATTGAACGGGCGTGGATGCTCAAGCAGATGCGTATTGCGGGACAGCCCGTGGCCTTCAGCGGGGCGGGGCTGTCGCTACTGGTGCGCATCGTGCAGTATTCATACGATTACACGCACAAAGGTATCGTCATTCCCTACCGGCTGGTGCTGGAACAGCCGCCGCAGGTGGCGGCCACGGCGGGCGTTGCCTCCGGCCTGTCGGCGCTGGTGGGGGATGACGCGGGGGCCGCCCTGTCGGGCATGGCCAGCGCCGTGGATGATGTCGCAACCATTGCAGGCAACATTACCGGCCAGCTTGGAACCGTCATGGCGCAGGTTACCCCCATTGCCGACATGACCGGCGCGGGCGGGGTGTTTGCGGGCGTGCAGGACCAGCTTGGCATGGTGGGTGGCCTGTCGGGGGCGGGGGTCAACCTGGCATCCGCCCCCGACAGCGCCGCCAGCGTGGTGTCGGGGCTGGAGGCATCGGGTGCGGGCCTGACCACCGCCATCGGCCAGACGGGGGCGAACCTGGACGCGATGTCCCCCGCCAGTGCCGCCAGCCTGTCCACCCTGACCCAGAACGCGCAGCTGCACAGTGCCGCCGTCACGTCCGGCGCGCTGGTCAACCGTGCCTATGCCAACACGCTGTCGGCCACCGGCGCCACGCAGAATGGCCCGCTGGTCACCGCGTAACAGGAGCGCAGACATGCCAACCACGATCAGGGTCACGGGCAGTGACACCTCGCTTTACCACGTCGCGGCCCGGCAGCTGGGGGACGCCACGCAGTGGTGGCGCATCGCGCGGCTGAACGGCATGGCCGATCCCGACCTGTCGGGTTTCACCACGCCGGTCACCCTGTTGCTGCCCGCCCCCGATACCTCACAGGACAGTGGCGTGCCGGGGGTGACATCATGACCGCCGCCACGACATCCACACCGTCCATGTGGCGCATGCCGCGTGCGCGGGTGCTGGTGGGCGGGGTGGAACGCGCGGAAACCGGGCTGGAACAGTTCACCCTGTCGCGCACGCGCTACAGCCGCGCCGATACGCTGGACATGACGCTGGCGGTGGACCGGGCGCGCATCCCGTCGGGCGGGGCGTGGTTCGACCTGCAACCGGCGGGACAGGGCGAAACACTGCCCGATATCGACATTACGGTGCAGATGCGCGACGCGGCACAGGGGGGCGCGCAGTGGGTGACGATGTTCCGTGGCATCGTGGACCATGTGGGCCTGAACCCCGCCGCGACAACGGTGCGGGTACAGTGCCGTGACTATCTGGCGAAACTGCTGGACATGCGGGTGCGTGACGGGTGGATGAACATGACGGGGGCCGACGTGGTCCGCGCCATGATTACAGCGGCCGGACTGACGCCCGATGTCACCCTGACCGACGCCATGGTGGGGCAGTTCTGGCAACTGGAGCACAAGCGCGCATCCGCCGCCACCCACAGCCGGTTCCAGACCGCGTTCGACCTGGCGCGCGGCATCGCCACCATGGCCGGGTGCGACCTGTATGCCAGTGGCGCCACCATTGTCTGCGCGCCATGTCCCACGGCCACGACCGCCAATACCCATGTGCTGGATTATGCCGATACCGGGTCGGACAGTCCCATTGCCATGGGGGCGTACGGCCTGCATTTCGCACGCGATTACCAGGTGGGGCGCGGCGTGGTCGTGCATGTCATGAGCTGGGACAGCCGCCAGCGCAGCCGGGTCGATTATTACTGGTCCGCGGCAGGCGGCGCCACCACGCAGGGCGAGGGCACGGGCACGCTGCACAGCTTTGCCATGCCCGGCGCGCGGCTGGATGACCTGAAACGGATCGCGCAACAGAAATACAACCAGATCACGGCGCATGCGCGCACCATAACCGGCACCATTCCCGGCTGCGTGACGCTGGCGCCACGCGATTTCATGCGCCTGACCGGCACGGGCACGACATGGGACGGCACGCTGGATGTGGACGCCGTGACCAGCAGCTTTTCATGGCAGGGCGGCTTTTCCCAGCACGTCACCCTGCGCGCGCGCAACGCCACACAGGACGGAGGAACGGATGACTGACACGCGCATGATCGCGGCCAACATGGCCGGTGCGCAGGCGCAGCCCGGTTTCGGGCTGGTCAGCGCCGTGGACCCGGTCAACCACGCCGTCAAGGTCATGGCCCAGCCAGCAGGCGTCGAAAGCGGATGGCTGCCCTATGCCGCGATACAGGTCGGCAGCCTGCGCATTGCCTGCCCGCCCGATATCGGCACGCATGTGCTGGTCGTGCATGTTGAAGGCGATGCGGAACACGGCGTGGCCGCCATGCCGGTTTATGACGCGGTGGTCATGCCACCCCCATCGCCTGCCACCGGCAAACCGGCGCAGCCGGGCGAGATGCTGGTCGTGGCCGGATGCGGCGCGCCACCGGCAAATGGCGGCACCGCACCGGGGAACGCCACGCAGGACGCCCCGTGGTGGCACATCACGAAAGACACGATCTACAGCGGGGCCGGGAACGCCACGGAAACCCTGACCAATGGCGCCAAGGCGTGGAAGGTGGGGGACGTGGGCATGACGCTGGATGCGGGCGGCCTTGCCGTCACCGGCGGTCCGATCACGACCGACAAAGACATGACCGCGCAAGGCACGGTCACCGGCAAGACGGACGTGCTTGCCGCAGGCATATCCGGCAAGGGCCACACCCACAATGGCGTGCAGCCGGGCAGCGGATCAACGGGGGCACCGCAATGAGCGCCCTGTCCCACACCATGGGCGGTGACCTTGACCTGTCGGGCACCGGCGGCGTGGCCGTGGTCACGGGCGCGGAACAGACCCGGCAGGCGCTGCTGCGCAGGCTATGCACCAACGCGGGCGGCTATATCTGGCAGCCCGACTATGGCGCGGGGCTGCCCGCCCGGGTCGGCAGCGTGATGGATGACGCGGGCATCCGCGCCCTTGTGCTGCAGCAGATGCAGGACGAAGCAGGCGTGGACCAGACCCAGCCCGTCACCGTGACCATCACCAGCCCGAAAACCGGGGCCTGCCTGCTGGCCATATCCTACACCGACGCGCCGACCGGCACGGTGCAGGAACTGACATTGAGCACCTGACAGGCGGTTCCCCGGAGCCGCCTTTTTTAATGGGAGGCCCGCTTGGCCATAACCTTCCAGTCATTCAAGACAACGCTGGGCAACATGGTGGCGGCGGCGCAGGGCGCATGCCCATCGCTGCTGGACCTGAATGTCGGGTCCGCCGGCCGCGCCATGCTTGAAGCCGTCGCGGGGCTGGGGCTTTGGTTCCAGTTCATTGCGCTCCAGATCCTCTCGCGCACGCGCCTTGCGACCTCCATCGGGTCGGACGTGGACAGCTTCGTCGAGGATTTCGGCCTGACGCGTGAGCCGGGCACGGCAGCCACCGGCACGGTCACGTTCACATCCTTCACCCCCGCCAGCCAGTCCGCCACCATTGCCGTGGGCGCCACGGTCAAGACGGCATCGAACCTGATCTATGACGTGGTGGAGGACAGCACCAACCCGGCCTGGTCGGCTGCCGACAGCGCCTATGTCCGGCCTGCGGGCACGGCGTCCGTCACCGTGCCGGTGCAGTGCGAGACAACCGGCAGCACCGGCAACGTCACGGCGGGCGCGATCTGCCTGCTGGGCACCGCGGTTGCGGGCATTGACACCGTCACCAACGCCGCAGCCCTGACCAATGGCAGCGATGGGGAGACGGACGCCGCCCTGCGCACGCGCTTCGTGGCCTATATCAACAGCCGGTCCAAGGCGACGGTGGCGGCGATCGAGAACGCGGTGACGGATGTCTCCGCCGACCTGATCTACCAGGTGGTGGAGAACGTGGACACGTCCGGCGCGACACTGCCCGGCAACGTGGTGGTGTTTGTCGATGACGGGTCGGGCGACGTGGCCGACAGCGTGATTGACGCGGTCTATACGGCCGTCGACGCCGTGCGCCCGGCGGCCGTGTCCATCATGGTGGTGCGGCCCAATGTGGTGAGGCCGCCTGTCACCATGACCATCAGCGTGAACAGCACCGGCAACCTCGCCACGATCGAGGCCACCATCAGCACCAACATCGCAACCTATCTGAACGGCCTCGCCATCGGGGATGCGGCCAGCTATTCGCGCCTGATCCAGATTGCCTATGCCGCCAGCACGTCGGTCACCAACGTGACCGGCGTGACGCTGGCGGGCGGCACGGTGGACCTGCCCGCAATCACCGGCACGGCCTACCGTGCGGGGACGGTGTCCTTTGGCTGATGTAACGCAGAACGGCTTTGCCCTGCGCATCCGCAGGCTGCTGCCGACCGGGTGGTTCCCCGCAGCCCCCGCAGCGGGCGAGGCGGAACAGGCCCCGGTGCTGAACGCCCTGTTGCAGGGTTTCGGCTGCGTGTTTGCATGGATATGGGCCATGCTGGCGGGAACGGCGGACCAGACCCGTCTGGCCACCATGGGTGGCGCGTTCCTGGACATGTTCGCGGCTGACTTCTTCGGCACGCTGCTGACCCGCAACCCCGGCGAAAGTGACGATGCCTTCCGCGCCCGGATCGAGGAAGCACTGTTCCCCTCATTGGGCACGCGGCCCGACGTGGTCAACACCATTGCCGATGAAGTGGGCACCGCAGGCCGCGTGATCGAGCCGCGCAATGCGACCGATTGCAAGGGCATCGCCAGCATGGCCAGTCCGGCCACTGGCGGCGGCTACGGCTATGGCGTGTCCGCCCTGCGCTACGGATCACGCGGCGCACCCTTCCAGCTATTTGCCCAGTTGCCCACCGGCGACACCAGCCCGCCCGCAACACAGACACTGGACCGCATGGCCGATGTGATGCCCGCAGGCACCATCGCGTGGGTTCAGGACGTGGAGACCCTTGGATAATGGACAGACAGATCGTCTACCCCGCGCAGATCCCGCTGGACAGTGACCAGCTGAACGCGCAGCGCAATGCGTATGTGGGGCTAGGCCAGCTTGCGGCCATGGCCTATGGCTGGGCCACGGTGGCCGCCAGTGGCTTTGCCTGCACGCCGGGCAGCGGGCTGGCACTGGTAATCGCCCCCGGTTCGCTGCTGGCCCCCGGCGTGGTGGATGCATCCGCCTATGGCACGCTGGCCGCCGTCGCCAGCCAGCTTGTGCGCCAGTATGCCAGCCGTGATCCCGTCACGCTGACGGTGCCGGGGGCAGGGGCGACCTACAGCGTCTATGTCACGCCCGCCACGGTGGATACGGATGATACCGTGCTGCCGTTCTATAACGCCGCCGACCCGGCCGTGACCTATGCTGGTGCTGACAACAGCGGCAGGACCGCGCCGACCGTGCGGCAGGACGTGGCGCAGCTAAGCATTGGCACGACGGTGCCCGCTGGCGCGTATGCATTGTGGACCGTGACCGTGCCCGCCGGTGCGACAGCCATCACGGCGGACATGATCGCACAGGCCGATGGCGCGCCCTTTTATGAAACCATTCCCCAGCTGCAGGCCAGTGACGCCGCGGAAACCGCACGGGCAGAGGCGGCGGAAGCCGGAAAGGTCTCCGGCACCTTCGGCATGTCGGGCGAGGATGCGCAGGTGCAGTCCCTGTTGTGGGGGCAGGCAACAGACGGTTCGTGGCGTCCATTGATCGGGTACGGGGATGTCATCGCTGAGACACAGTGGGACGCCGTAGCGCTGTATTCCGACATAGTGACCGTAACCGCAAGCATCAACACGGTACAGAGCAACCTTACTGCAGCCGTAACCAGCCTGTCGGACACCATTTCCACCGAAACATCGCGTGCGGAGACCGCAGAGGCAACCAAGGTCTCCGGCACCTTCGGCATGACGGGAACAAATGCGCAGGTGCAGTCCCTGTTGTGGGGGCAGGCGACAGACGGTTCGTGGCGGCCGCTGATCGGGTATGGCGATGTCATCACCAACACGCAGTGGAATTCTCTGGCGGTTTACTCCGACATCACTACGCTACGCACGGCGCATGGGGTCGTTACCCTCACCCCCGGCACGACATCATGGACTGTGCCAGCCAACGTTTACTCCATTGATGTCGAAGCACGCGGCGGCGGTGGCGGCGGTGGTGGCGCTACAGGAAAAGGCGCAGGAGCAGGCGGCGGTGGGGGCGGTTACTGCCGTGGGCGGTTTTCTGTCACTCCCGGTCAGGAAATAAGCCTGTCAGTTGGCGCAGGTGGCACGGCCTCATCTGGTGGCGACGGCACGCTCGGCGGAGCCACGACCATTCTGGGAATGACCGCAGGCGGTGGCGGCGCAGGCGGAGCCGGGGCGAACGCGATTGACAGCGTGTATGGTGGGGCCGGCGGTTCTGCTGCCGGTGGCGCCGTGAACCAGCCCGGTTGTGCCGGGCAGGGCGCGACAGGAAACAGCAGCCTGTATGTCAGTGGTATGGGCGGGGCATGTTTTGGCGGCGCTGGCACCATGTTCGTTTCACAGAATACTGGCGGTTATTCCGGTGCCTTTCCGGGATGCGGTGGCGGCGGTGGCAGTTCACTGTCAGGCTCCTATCCCGGCGGTTCCGGTTCCGACGGCCACATCATCATCCACTGGTAACGGCATAAAAGGGACATCCAGATGACCGACACGACCACGACCACGACCACGAATACGGCCACGGCGGCACAGAACTACATCCTCTACCGGACCGTGGACCTGATGTACCAGCCGGGTTACAGCTACCCCGAGGGCACGACCCCAACTCCCCCGGCTGCGCAGGTTTCCGCCGCCAGGGGGCTGGTTGTCTCCACCCAGTCGCTGACCGGCCTTACTGGCATTGTTGTGCCTGACGGTTTTGCCTATGCGCTGGATGCGGTGGGGAAATACCCGACTGGCAGCCTCTACACACCCTCCACGGCCTACACGCTGGCCGGTGCGTCCGTGGCGACGGCCGGGGCGGCGCTGGCACTGACCCTGACGCCAGACAATGACGGACCGGGCACGGATACGACCGTCACACTGTCCGATGGCGGCGCAGGCGGCACATTCTCGCCCGCGACCGTGACGTTCGATGGATGCACGAATACGGCGCAGACAGTGACCTACACTCCAAAAGACGCCGGGGCCGTCACCATCAGCGCCACGAATGATGGCGCCCTGACCAACCCGGCCAGCCTGAATGTCACGGTTGCGACTGCCGCCACGTCCTGACCGATCGGCTGAAACCTGCGCCTGCCCGACCGCCCGTGAGGCGGTTTTTTTATGAGAAGATGAATGAGCGAATACATGACACCGACCGTGCCCGGCGGGCAGGCCGCATCCATACGCTGCGCCACGGCCGAGGAAATGGCGCAGGTGCGCGAACGGCTGGCGAAGGTCGAAGGCGGCCACGACAACCTGCGTGACGGCCTGAACACGCTGTCACGGCAGTTTTCCGACCTCAGGCGCGACCTGACCCGCACCGTGTCCGAAAATGCCGCGCAGACGCGCCGGGAAATCATGGAACGCGTGGACGACATGACCGACACGGCCACCGCCCGCGATACCGAAATATCCGGCAGGCTGGCGCGGATCGAGGGCGGCCTGAAACTGACATCATGGGTGACCATGACCTTCATCGTGCTGGCGACCGGCCTGCTGGGCTGGGGGCAGATTGGCGATGCGGCGTGGTCGTTGTGCAAGCGCGCGTTCGGATACGGACCATGACCGGGCAGCTTCCCCGCGGCATCCGCAATAACAATCCCGGCAACCTGGATTATGTCGGCCAGCCTGGCGCGCATCTGGAAACCGGCGTGGCGGAACCGCGCTTTGCCGCTTTCCCTACCATGGCGGATGGTATCCGCGCCCTGCGTGACCAGTTGCTGCGCTATGCCGAGCGCGGACTGACCACGGTCGCAAGCATCATATCGGTCTATGCGCCACCCACCGAGAACGCGACCAGCGCCTACATCGCCAGCCTGTGCCGCCATATGGGCGTGCAACCCCAGACCGTTCTGGACCTGCGCGATGCCGCCACCATGCGGGGGCTGATTGAAGGCATCGCCACCATGGAGAACGGGCCGGGACATATCGGCCCGGCGCAGATTGCCAGCGCGCTGAATGCCGCGCCCGGCACGGCGGCCGGGTGAGCGGCCATGTTTCCCCCGCATCATGACACGGCACGGGCAACCACCGCTCGCACCATGCCCGACGCACGGACGGGCTGATATTTCCAACCCCGGGGACAGGCGACATGGGCCGGTGGCCGGTCGCCGGGTTCCCGCAAGGCAGTGGGACATGACATGACCATCAACCGCAAATTGTGCGCCGTGCTGGCGACACGCAACCATGTCCTGTCGGGCAATACGGCCAGGCTGGGCGGTCTTGGGGCCTTTGTCCTGTTCGTGCTGGACGCGGTGCCGGAACAGTACACGCTTTATGCCGCGGTCTTCGTACTGGCCTGTTCGGCCGTGTCCGCACTGGTTCCACCGCCCCATGCCGGCAGCCACTGGGCGGTGGCGTATCAGGTCATCACCACCATCGACCTGAACATCGGCTGGGCTGAAAACCACTTCAAGCCGGGGCAGTCGGGCGTGCGCGTGCCGCTGACGGACAAGCCCGCGGCCAAGCAGGCCGTGGCCTCGGCTGGTATCCCGGTCCTGAATTACAGGGGCCAGCCCGAAATGCCGACAAAATAGGGGAAGACAGCCCCGGCGCTAGGTGGATGGCCGATGCAATCCGGGGCTGCCTTGACGATCATACGCAACTTCAAGGCAGAAATATGTCGCGAAGTGCAATAAACGCCAGCCGCATCCCGCCACGCCCGACATCCGGGGCGCTGGCCCGACGCGGGCAGGACACAGTCCCGGCCATGGATGGATGACGGGATCAGCCGGGACTGCCCGCACAGGCTGCACATTTCCGCCGCATGCGTCACTGACGCCGCGCAATTGCCCGAACGGAGCCTTTTCATGCATATCAGTTTTTCCCGCCGGTCCCTGCTGCGCGCCGGGGCCGGAACGCTGGCGACTGGCTGGCTTGCGGCCTGCACGGCCACGAAATCCGGCAAGGTCACGACCATCACCCTGAACGTGGCCGAGGTCGTGGATTACGGCAATGCGATCCTGTCCTTCGCCAGCACGGCCATCAACGTGTCATTCGTAGCCAGCGCCATGGGCACGGCCAATCTTGCGCTGGCCAGTACTGTCATCTCGTCGTTGAGATCCGCGCTGGCTGCGTTCCAGTCCGCCGCCGGGTCCAGCACATCCGTCAGCTATGACAGCACCAGCGTCAGGGCGGCCTTCGACAGCATTCTTGCCGATGTGGAGAAGATCGACACGCTGATCATCGCGGTCATCACCGGCACGGCGGCCAACCTGTCCAGCAGCGTGGTGTCCGAAGCCAGGACGGCGGCCGGGGCGGCGGAAACGCTGATCGACCTGCTCAAGGCCATGGCTGACCTGTCCGGCACGCGCCTGCGTGGCGCATCACCGCAGGGCGGACAGGCCGCAATCGGGCGGATCGCCATTTTCGTGGCGGCACAGCCATGACCACCCACGCGCTGGCCGGTACGGGGCTGTTCGTCAGCGGGGCTGTGTTTTCGCAGGTGCTGGCGTTCGGTATCGCGGCATGGCGGGCCATGCGGCGCAGGCGGCAGATTGCCGAGATACTTGGCCCGCCCGTGCCGGACCCATCTGCCATCAGGCCATCGCGCAGACCATAAGCAGGTTTTTGGTGACGCTTTGAAAGAGTGCCGCCTTTTTGAAACAAGGCGGCACCCGAAACCCTTCATTCATTCACAATTTATTTTCAGCTGCGTCAGGATGTGGCGTCAGGGCTGCGTTTGCGCGCGGGCAGCCGCAATTCGCTGGCTAGCACCCCCGCCACGATACACGCGGCCCCCGCCACCGATGTCGCGGGCAGCACATCACCCGCGATCCAGCCGACAATGCCACCCCATACCGGCTCACCCGCGTAAATGATGGTGGCGCGGGTGGGGGAAACCGCTTTCTGCGCCCAGTTCATGGTCAGCTGGATCATCACGCTGGCCGCACCCAGCCCCACGCCACCCGCAATCCATGCCCATGAAAAGGCGGGCAGACCTTCACCCATGACCGGCATGGCCGCCAGCGCCAGCACGCCCGTCACCACCAGCTGCACCACCGTAATGCGCCGGCTGTCGCCACGACCGGCAAACCGGCCGATCAGGATGATTTCCCCCGTCGTGGCCACCGCCGCCAGCAGGGTCGCGCATTCACCGGGGCCAAAGCCGCCCGACGCGGCCCCGGTACCCGACAGCAGCATGAGACCACAGAAGGCCAGCCCGATGCCCACCCAGCTCATCAAATGGGGGCGGCGGCGCAGCACCACCCATTGCGCCAGCGGCACCATGGGCACGTACAACGCGGTCAGGAACGCGGAACGGCTGCTGCTGATGGTCCGCAGCCCGTATGTCTGGCTGGCATAGGCCACGCACATGCACAGCCCGATGGCCATGCCTGCGCGGATTTCCGTCGCCGTCACCCCCCGCAGCGCGCGGTGGAACACGGCAATCCCCATAAGCGAGGCGGTGCCAAAACGCACGCCCACGAAAAACAGCGGCCCGCAATACTGCTGCACCAGATGCACCGCCAGGAACGTGCCCCCCCAGCAGAAGGTCACGGCCATAAGCGCCACCTCCTGCCGGGACACGCGGATCAGCGATGACATGGCCCGCGTCCCTTCCTGCTGGTGACCGGGGCGTGCGCCCGATGCGTCATGAACATCTCCATGGGGTTTTTCCCGCGCCGGGCAGCGACCTGCCCGGCAATGCCTTGCTTTTGTTTCCATACTGTTGTGACCCGTGCGGCGCGCGCAGGCAACCCCGCCCGCGCCTGCCGTGTTGATGGCATGACACACCGCCATGACAGACAGGGACCATGGGCACGCATGACCATACAGCCATCATTCACACCGGCGACCGTGGGGGAGGGATGGCTGCAGCTGGGGGAACTGGCGCTGGCGTTCGTGCTGTCGGCGCTGGTGGGGCTGGAGCGGGAGTTCCGGCAGAAAAGCGCGGGACTGCGCACCTATACGCTGGTTGGGGTGGCGTCGGCGCTGTTCATGCTGGTATCGAAATACGGGTTCAATAACATTCTCGACAGCGGGCGGGTGGTGCTGGACCCGTCACGTATCGCAGCACAGGTGGTGTCGGGCATCGGGTTCATTGGCGGCGGCGTGATCTTCATGCGCCGCGACGTGGTGCGCGGGCTGACCACGGCGGCATCCGTGTGGCTGACGGCGGCGCTGGGCATGGCGTGCGGGGCGGGCCTGATCGCGCTGGCGGTCGCGACGGTCGTGGGCCACTTCATCATCATGCTGGGGTTTCCACGGCTGTCGCACCTGGTCCCGCGTGACCATGCGGCGCGGTCGGCGGGGCTGTTCATATCCTATCCCGACGGGCGGGGGCTGCTGCGCGCCATCCTGATCCGCTGCACGCAGCTGCGCTTCACCATCCACCGCGTGCGCATCGAACCACCGGCCGGCGCAACCGCTGATCCCGAGGCATTGCAGGACCTGCGCGACCGCCAGCATAACACCACGGCACCCCCGGACCATGACGCCCACGCCACGGTCACGCTGTTCATAAAGGTGCGGGGAAGGCGGCCGCTGTCGCACCTGGTGGCGGCATTGTCGGATATTGACGGCGTGATGGGCGTGGAAACCGAGGAAGCCGACAACGACCCCGACTGAATCCCTGGCCTGCAGCCGACGGGATCAGACCGGCAGGTCCACCCCGCCATCAGCCGTGCGCGCCACCGGGGCGGTGGCCACCACCGCGCCCACGGGCAGGGGCGCATACAGGTGCGGGAAAAGCTGCCCCCCGCGTGAGGGTTCCCAGCGCACCACCGCCGGGTCCAGCAGGGACAGGTCCACCGCCACCAGCACAAGCCCGGACTGACCGCTGAAATGCCTGTCCAGCGTGCCCGCCACCTGTGCTGCGGCCGACAGGTGGATGAACCCGTCCGCGATATCGGCCGGCGAACCTGAAAAACTGCCCGCGCGGGTCAGGGCGTCATGTTCACCGGATGTCAGGATTTTATATACAATGCGATCGGTCATGGGGTCTTTCCTGTCTGCACGGCGCGACCATAGGCCATGGGCGTGGCCCCGCCAACCGGGTCAGCGCGTGGCCTGCCGTGCGTAATGCCGCCCCGCGCGCAGCACCCACAGCGCCACCAGCGCGATGCCGACACTCCACCCCAGTATGGCGTATGACCCGGCGGTGGACAGCGCCACGCCGCCACACAGCGCGCCCGCGCCAATGCCGGTATTGAACCCGGTCACGCAGAAGGAGCATGCGGCCTCACGCTCATCCGGGGCCAGTTCGATGGCGTAGCTCTGCGGTGTCAGGTTCAGCAGGGCCGCGACCACGCCCCAGATCACCATGTCCACCCAGACCAGCCCCGGCAGCCACCCCGACGCCACCAGCAGCCCATGGCAGAATACCATGGCGATGATGGACAGCCCCATGGTCCTGCCAGCCGACCACGGCAGCCGCCCGCCGGCCCAGTTGCCGCCAATGCCCGCCACGCCATAGACCAGCAGCAGTACCGGCACCAGCTTTTCCGGGCTGCGCGGAATGTCGTGCAGCAGCGGGATGATGTAGGTATAGGCCGTGAAATGCGCCATGATGACCAGCATGGTCAGCACTGCGATATAACGCAGCAATGGCTGGCGCAGCAGCACCATGATGTTAAGGTGCCTGCGTTGGGAGGGCAGCGGCGGCAGCAGCGCCAGCAGCCCCGCCATGACCACCAGGGCCGCCACCCCGCATATGATGAACGCCGCCCACCAGCCCAGCCACTGCCCGATGGCCGACGCCATGGGAATGCCACAGGCAAACCCCATCGCCACCCCGGTAAACGCCAGCGCCGTGGCGCGGGTGACCGGCAGTTCGGGCGCCAGCCTGACCGCGACCCCCGATATGATCGACCAGAAAATGCCATGCCCCAGCGCCAGCATCACGCGCAGCACCGCCATGACCGCGTAACTGCTGACGAACGCGCACGCAATGTCCACCACGCCCGCCAGCGCCAGCAGGCCCGCCACCAGCACGCGCCGGTCCATGCCCGATGTCAGCAGCGTCAGCGGAATCGCGGTCAGCGCCACCAGCCACGCATACCCCGTGACCAGCATGCCGACCGAGCCGTCGGACACATTCAGCCCATGGGCGATATCCGTCAGCAGCCCGATGGGCAGCACTTCGGTCACCAGCCAGATGAATGCCCCGATCGAGAGCATGCCGATACGCATCATGAGCACGGACACCACAGTGGATTGACAACAGGCGCGACACCGTGCGCGCAGGCAGCGGCGTGTCCGGCCGCTTTAGCCCCATCGAAGCGTTACGAAAAGGGGATGATCATGAAATCGTACCGGAAAAGGACGAAAGGGGCTGGCTTTTGGCGTCACGACACGGCACCCTGTCGCCATGCAACCGCAGTAAGCCGCGTCGTACGCGGATATTCAGAACAGAGGTCCAAGCGTCGTGATGCGCCCCCAGAATGACAATTCCAGTCCGGCCGTTCTGCATTTCCCGCGCCGCAACATTCTTTCCCCGCGTGAGGCCTCGCATTACCTTGGTATCCGCCCGTCCCACCTGTGCATCATGAAATGGCTGCGCTGCGGGCCGAAACCCATCTCCATCAACCGCCAGACACTCTATACCGAAGCGGAACTGCGCGCTTTCCGCCTCGGGCTGCTCCAGGCGGTGGGGGTGGGGGAACAGGACGGCCCCTACCGCGAAATGCACGGCCACGCCCCGTCACTGACGGCGGGCGAGGAAGGCGGGACGGGGGAAAAACCCGCGACCGACCCGCTGCTGGTGCTGCTGTCAGCCAACCTGATCCGGCGGCGGGCGCTGGGGGTTTCCCTGTGGGGCATGCTGCTGCTGGGCATTGGCATCGACCTGATCCTGTTCTGACCCGCCCGGCCGCCTGACGCGGCGCAAAGGGCAGGGGACAGGGCACAAAAAAAGGGGCGTCCCGGCATGGGACGCCCCCCCTTTTTGCGCTACGATGGCTGCAGATTACTGCTGCTGGCCTTCGTGGTCATGATCGTGGTCGTGCTCGCCGTGCTCACCACCGTGCTCGCCGTGTTCGCGATCACCATGTTCGCCGTGCTCACGGTCACCGTTTTCGCCGTTCTGGCCGTTTTCTTCATGGTGCTTGCCATGATGCTTGCCGTGGTGTTCACCGTGGTGCTCGCCGTGGCGGCCCTGTTCGTTGTTGTCTTCAGCGTGGGCGACAACCGGCAGGGACAGACCAAGGACTGCAGCCAGGAGAAGGGACTTTTTCATGTATTTAATTTCCTACTTTACTAATCGGGTTTTAAAAACCTGCCATTGCCTTATAAAATAACAACCAGCGACAAGAAAGCCTGTACCAGTAAATTATTTGTAACAGAATGCATCATACCCGCGGTTACTACGGGATATTATTGCGGATACGATACATCATGCCTCCTCATGCACGTAACCGTCATCGGGATGCACATGGGATGCATCCTGCGTGCGGACATAGCCGCGACGGTTTTTCCATGCATGGATCAGGGCTTCGCGCCATTCTTCATGTGGCTCTTTACGGGGTCTGGGGGTGGAGACGGCTTGCGTATTCATGATCCGGAAACCTCCTGATAAGGAGCCAGCACAGGCGCGGGCAGGAACAACCTAACAAAAACAATGGGCCATGAATGTGATGATTGTATGAATCTCCGATCACCGCTACGCGATCATCATGCTGGTTGAACGGGTGGCATACGCGCAATGATTACTGATAAATTAATCCCCCCGATTAAAAAAATCCGTGCATACCTGAATTGCACACGGAAATAATTCCTGTTCCATAAACGATTACCAATGAATTCCTGATAACAGGCACTGGTGGTATCTTTTTGTAACAATGCACGCCCTTTCATCTTCCGGGCAATTCTACAATGTTACCACTTTGTAACCCGGAGAAACATCATGAAACGTACACTCATGTTCGTGCTGGCGCTTGGCGCATCGCTGCCGGTCGCCGCACAGGCCCAGTCCTTTTTTGGCAACCATGAAGAACACCGCGAAGGCCGTGAAGGCGGCTTTGGCGGTGAGCATCGTGAAGGCCGCGAAGGTGGCTTTGGTAATGAACGCCGTGAAGGTGGTTTTGGCGGCGAACACCGTGAAGGCCGCGAAGGCGGTTTTGGCGGTGAACACCACGAAGACCACCACGGTCGTCGCTAAAACAGCCGTTTCCGTTTGACGGACTGTTCAGGGGAAGGGCCATGCCGGTCCTTCCCGTCCTGCCGCCCGGCATGTATCCGTGCCGGGCGGCAGGCATGAAAGGCGTATCCGACCCGGCCGCCCCGCCATACGGGGATCCGGTGGGACCGGATGCGCCTTTCGCGCCCACGCAGATGCCGCCAGCACGGCGGACATCGGTAACAACAGGCATGATCGGGACCGCGCCACCGGCGGCCCGTCATTTAATCGTCGTGGTCCAACACCGGCGTAATCCCGCTGTCCATGGCGGCGACCATCTGCCATGATGGGGAAATTCCGGCCATCGTGGCCTGGTGGAGATCATAATGGCGTGGATTGCCCTGATCGTGGCGGGCGTGTTCGAGATAATATGGGCAACCGCCATGAAACAGTCGGAGGGTTTTACCCGCCTGTGGCCTACGGTTGTCACACTGGTGGCGGTGGCGGTCAGCTTCTGCCTGCTGCTGTGGTCCATGCGCACCCTGCCACTGGGCACGGCCTATGCCGTATGGACGGGCATCGGGGCGGTCGGGGCCTTCCTTGCCGGTATCGCGATTTTTGGTGAGGCGGCAAGCCCGGCCCGCATCATCGCGGCCCTGCTGATCCTTGCCGGGCTGGTCATCATGAAATCCGCCACGCCGTGATGTCATTCATCCATGTTGCCCGTAGGTGGCGTGGAGGAAGATGAGGGCGCCGCGCCCCCGCCAGGCTGCGTTCCGGGTATGCTCGGGTTGCTCGGGTCCTTGCGCGGGCAGGGGCGGGAATGGCCATGTGCCGTATCCTGTGTCCGGCACTGGCTGTCCGGTGTCCGGGATGTGGAGGTAGAGGGCGCGCCATGTTCGGGCATGGTCTCGACCGGCATCCGCGGCGGCGTGTTGCCGCCCTGTGCGTGGGCTGCGGTATCAAGACACAGCGCAAACGCCACAAGCGACGCGATACGAAGGGGGCGTACGATCATTGTCGTTTATCCTTTGACGGTAACGTCGCGACAGGCGGCGTTGTAATGTAACGCCCGTCATTATTGCCGGTTTTATTTTATATCGACCCGCGACCGCATGAAAATCAGGTGGCCAGATCGATCGCAACCCATGCCCTGGGCCCACGTTCACCCGCCAGCACGACAACCAGACGTGGAGGCATGCGATGACACCCGATACACACACCCGGAAAATCCGTTACGCCGTCATCGGGGGCGGCCAGATTTCCCAGCAGGCCTTCATGCCGGGCATGGCGCGGGCAAGGAATTCCGTGCTGGCGGCCCTGGTGACCGGCGACCCGGAAAAGGCGCGCAGGCTGGCGGCGCGCTACGACATCCCGGCCTGCCATTATGATGACCTGCCCACGCTGCTGCGTTCGGGGCAGATCGACGCGGTCTATCTGGCGACACCCAACGCGCTGCACCGGCAGTACGCGGTACCCGTGCTGGAGGCGGGGCTGCACCTGCTGCTGGAAAAGCCCATGGCGACCAGCGTTGCGGACTGCGAGGCCATGCTGGATGCGCAGAAGCGGGGCGGCGGGAAGCTCATGATCGCCTATCGCCTGCATTGCGAACCGGGGACGGTGGAACTGATCTCACGCTGCCGAAATGGGGATTTCGGGCACCTGATGGCCTTCAGTTCCATGTTCGGGCAGAATTTTGCCGAAGCCAACCATCGCGGCCATTCCGGCTACTGGTCCGGCCCGGTGCCCGACATGGGCACCTATCCGCTGAATGCGGTACGCAACCTGTTTGCGCGTGAACCGGTGGAAGTCCACGCCGTGGGCACGAAAACGCCGGGGCGGGGGTTCAATTTCGATGACACGGTATCCGTCACCCTGCGCTTTGCCGAAGGGCGGATCGCGCATTTCCTGGTCAGCTATGCCTGCGCGCCGGTCGAGAATTTCTCGCTGGTGGGGGACAGGGGCAGCGTGACCGCAGGCCCGTGTTACATGTTCGGCCCTGATGTCGGCATTACCTATACCACCAGCATAGACGGCCGGAAGCAGACATGCCGCCATGACCCGGTGGAGCAGTTTGGCGGGGAAATCGCCTATTTTTCCGACTGCATCCTGCATGACCGCGATCCCGAACCGGATGGGGAGGAAGGATTGCGCGACGTGCGCGTCCTTGCGGCGGTGGAACGCGCGCTGCAGACCGGCCAGCCACAGAAGCTGGACCCCATGCCGCCCGCGCGCGTCGCACTGCCTGATCAGGTCATGACCCTGCCGCCGGTTCCTGAACCGGGCGAGGAAGAGATGATCGGCATTATCCCGCAATCCGCCTGACGGCCGGTTCTGTGCACAAGGCGGCAGGTCATGACACCGCATTCATGGCCTGCCCAAAAAAAACCGCAGGCCATGGCATGACGCCGTGACCTGCGGTTGCATGTCCTGCCGGATCCGGCCCGGCTTACATTTTCGGCAGGTCGCCGTAATAGGTATCGACCTGGCTGCCGTACTGGCTGTTGGTCCAGTCGGGGGACGTATCCTCGGCATAGGCGGGGGCAGCTTCAAGCTGCTCGCGCGTCAGGGCGACAATGTAGCCGCCGCGTTCCTTATCATAATGCAGAGCTTTCCACGGCAGGGGATGGTAGCTGTTGCCCATGCCCAGAAATCCGCCAAAACTCATGATGACATAGGCAACGTCGCCATTGACCTTGTCCACCATGAAATACCTGACCGTGCCAAGTTTTTCGCCCGACGGGGAGTACACGGACGTGCCCTCGACCTTGTCGGAAGAAATCAGGTCATGCCGGCCGGCGATGTCGCCGGTCATTTTGCTGGTCATGGACCCGTCTGTCGTATTGTTTGTCATTGAAGCGGACATGATGCTTCTCCTTGCGTGTCATGAAGGCCGCGCCGCCACCGGGGCGTGATCGCACCCCGCGTGGGGGACATTCATGGATAACGGGCAGGTTGGGCGGGCCCCGGTCAAAGGTCCCGCCCACCCGGTTGCTTACGACTTGCCGCCGTGGCTGTGCTGGCCACCCTTGCGCCCGGCTTCCGCCGCGCGTTCGGGATCATCGGCAAAGTTGCCCGACCCGTGCTGCGTCGCCTTGTGCGTGCCGGTGGCATGGGTGCCGCCGGTACGGGTGCTGGCGGATGTCGATTTTTCCGCCGTCTGGCCGCCATGGCTGTGCTGGCCGCCCTTGCGGCCGGCTTCCGCCGCGCGTTCCGGGTTGTTCGCGAAATTGCCGGAACTGTGCTGCCCACCCTTGTGCCCGGCTTCGGACGCGCGGGCGGGATCATTGGCAAAGTTGCCGGGATTGTGCGCGGCCCCCCCACCACCACGGCTGTCGGCCGGTGCAAATGCGGGCTGGCTGGTACGTGTGTGCAGGGAGATATGATAACTCATGATCTTCACCTTTCCATATCACAGCGGCTACAGAAGGTCCTTGTTTTTCCCCGGCCCCTGCCGGGCCATTGGGGAAGCAACCCCGAAAATACGCGCTGTGGGAGGTTCAACGGCATATCATCCCGGCGGTTCCGTATTCCATATATAAAATAAATAAGGCGCGGTTTCGCTTCGTTCAGACACAAAACAGGTCAGTTTCATAATATAATTAAGACCATGCACTTTATAATTTCCTGTCACACATCACATACGAAGCCACGGACGGGCAGGCAAGCCGCCGTGTTCACGCAGCCGCTTCGCTGCATGATGTAAAATACAGTAAATACATTTGTTATATCGCATCGTTACTTACATTGCACATGCGCAACATCATGGACGGCGCGCGATGCCATCCGTGCTACACGCCCCGGACCAGACCGGCCCGGCCCCTGCACCCAAGGACCCTTTCATGACCAGCGACCTGATTGCCCGCGCGGATGCATTTGCCGAAGCTGCCCATGCCAGCATCGGGCAGACGCGCAAATACAGCGGTGATCCGTATATCATCCATCCCCGCCGTGTCGCGCGCATGGTGGCGCAGACTGGCGCGCGCGATGCAGTCATCGCCGCCTCCCTGCTGCATGACGTGGTGGAGGACACGCCCGTCACACTGGCGGACATACAGGCCACGTTTGGCGATGACGTGGCGGCGCTGGTTGAAATGGTGACGGATGTCAGCCGCCCAGGCGATAGCAACCGCAGGCGGCGCAAGGCCATGGACCGTGACCATCTGGCCATGGCATCGGCCGGGGGCCAGACGATCAAGCTGGCCGACCTGATCGACAATACGGCGTCCATCACGCAGCATGATCCGGGTTTTGCACGGGTCTATATGCGCGAAATGCAGGAACTGCTGGATGTGCTGACGCGCGGGGAGCGGAACCTGCACCGGCAGGCGGCAACACTGGCCACGCAGTATTTCCAGCGGGGATAGAAGGACAGAAGTTGTTGGTGAAGCTTTTTTTCACAAAGGCGACACCCCAGAACTTCTGTTTTCAGACAGCCTTCATAAATGCCATGCGGGCAGACCGGTCATGGGCGCTCTGCTTCGTAATATTCAATAAAAAACACCCGCATCTGTTCGTGGTGTTCCTGTATCATGGCTTCCATTCGTTCGTTGATGCCGACGCTATTATCGATTTCCATATTTTTTGTAATAGCAAATAGCCAGGCCAGTTTCAGTGAATCATATCTGCCCGTTTTTCTGCCTTTTTCAAAAAACTCGTTTCTCTTGTCGGTAAAATTCTGGTTGCCGTACGCACTGTTCTCACCCGGATTCAGCAGGGCAAGATTACCGAAACAATGCAGGAGCTTCGGATTCAGGCGAGGCAGATTGCGCGGCGTCTGCGGATAGACGTGTTCAACCGAATTCCTGGACACGATCCGGTAGCGTCTGAACCTGTCTTTCATATCCCTGTCCGACAGGTTGGGAACCATTCCGTCGCGCGCCTTTTTCCACAATATATATTCCAGCTTCTGGAACCAGTAATGCGTGATATCGGGATATTTATTCTGCATCAGTGCAGCAATGACGTTCTCCGCCGCTTCATAAATGGGCGTGCCGGAACCGGACAGGTCAGCGGATAGCAGGTCGAAACTGGCAGCCTTCTGGGTATGGATGCCATTTTCCTGCTTGTCGGACGCAACGCATGACAGCCGGTTATCCAGCCTTTCCAGCAGGCCCAGCACATGCGTATCTGTCGGGAACCAGTCTGCCACCCACCGATCATCTTTCCACTGGCCCTTTGCCAGTCGGCCCAGAAACGGCGTCAGCCAGTACTGCGCGCTGTGGTCACCCGTAAAATACCGCACGGTCTGCAACTGCTCCAGCGCGCCAGCCCAGCCATCTGCCGTGGGGGTGGTGCGGGACAGGCGTTTTTTACCGGTTTTTGTATCCCTGATCTGCGCACGGAACATGATGGACTGGCCCGATTGCGGGTCCGTAACCCGTTTCATGACCCACTGGTCAAACTGGTGGCGCACGGTCCACAGGCATTCGATAAACTGGCGTGCCTTTTCAGCGCCCATCTCCGCCGAGGTCGTAGTACATTCCTTCAGAAAACCAGCGAAACATTCATTCAGACGATCCGGGGTGATGCTGGGAATATCACCATTATCCTCATCCTTATCTTTATCCGGTTTCTGCCCCTGCTGATGGCGGTAAATACGCAGCGTATGCAGCAGCAGTTGGGGAAAGGTCAGGATGGAGGTGGCATGCGTCAGGGCATTCTCATCTTCGCCATCGTCCTTTTCAGGCTCCCGGTCCTGCGTGCCCGATAAGCCTCCCCGCGCCACGATGTCCGACAGGGTCATGGCGGCTGTCTGGTCGGGGCTGCATCCCTCAAGATAGAATTTTTTATGATCAAATGTTTTCAGCTCGTCATAAGAACAGTTTTCCCACTTGGCGTGGGGGAACACAGCGCGCAGGTTGCGTTCAAAAAAGCCGTTCATGTTTTCACAGGCCTGCCAGATGGCGTCATAATCCATCCGACGGCGGGCCGGAATCAGTTCCAGCAGGCGGGCCTTGATGATATCGGATGCTTCCAACTGCACGCCGCTGGTATTCAGCGCAGTAAACAGGCGATTGAAATCGGTGCCCTGTGGCACGATGTTATTGACCCAGCTTACCTTGCTGAACAGATAGTTTCCGAATTCGCACAGTTCAGGACCTTTTTTGCCAGCCAGAAAGTCCTTCGCGGTCTTCAGGCCACCCGACAGGTCCTTTACGTACGCATCCCCTGAACCGGCTTCGACCTCCCCGGCCAGCCAGGCACGAAACAGGTCGCGTACCTGTTCACGAATGGCGAAATGCAGGCGGGGTTCATCATGCATTGTTGGATCGTAAAGAAATTTCTTCAATGCGCCATGCAGCAGCGTCAACCCCTTGTCTGGTTTTTGTGACTCAAGCACGCGGACAAATTCTTTTGACTCAATTACGCGGACAAACGCCAGGAAAATCAGCATCAGCGTTGTCAGGCGCTGCTGCCCGTCAATCAGTTCGTAACAGGGTGGTTCGGCATCCGTTGCAGCCGTATTTGTTGTAATCAGCGTGCCGATGAAATAATGCGGCCGGGCCGCCTTCATGGCATTTTCTATGTCCTGCAGGAATTTTTCCACATCTTCGGGCTGCCAGACATACGGACGCTGATAGCTGGGTATGGCCAGACGCGCCTTGCATATCCACAGTCTCCGCGCCGTCAGTACTTCGGTCTTTACCATTTCCATGTCAGGCGGCCCGTCCGGAAGCTGTCAATTTCCCAAAATGCTCTATCAGGTCAGTATCAAACTCGTTTTTTAACTGGTCTTTCTTAGTACATGACTGGTCCATCACGCCATACACGCTGCGGACATACCGCGCCCGGATGCCACCCCCGTCCAACCCGTCCGGATCAATGTCATAGGTATAGGCACGCAGGTATTGCATAAGCTGCGCATGGTTGAAGCTGCACGCGATATAGTCCAGAAGCTGGTGATCCAGACAGAACTTCTGCACGCCCTGTTCAAATACACGCAGCTTCGTCAGGCGCAGGCTGAAGACAAAGCGCAGCAGCCACAGCCGCGCTTCCGCCAGGTTGCTTTGCCCGAACCGGCTGGCGTAAAGCAGGATTGCAGTTTCGTACAGCGCACGCAGATACCGGCTTTCCGCGGCATCCATGATCGTCGCCTCAAGCTGTTCATGGCCATTTTTCACCATGGCGCCGCCATCGGGGTTTTCGCGCGGAAACAGGTCATTATGCAGTGTGCAGAAATACAGCAGGTAATTAATGGTATTGACCCCGCTGTTCAGGGGCTGGCGCATGGCATAGCCACATTCCGGCATAAGCTGTTGCCACAACCCGAAGGGCTGGTTCTGCCATACGCTCAGCCGGTACGCCGGGTCCTGTTCCGATGGCTGCGTATCATCCCCGAATTCGGCAATGATTTCATTGCGCAGTTCCGACCAGTAGAACTTTCGGACATGCAGATGGGTCCAGAACCGCCCGGCAATCAGCAGCCTGACCACATCATCCAGCGACGTGCCCGTCTTTTCCCATAACCGCGCGTAATCATCCCGCTGCCCCGACGCAATGGCGCGCAGGTGATAGGCCTTGATGATATCCGTCCCCGACAGCCGCCGCCCGCCGGTGTTTATCGTCTGGAAAAAACGCCATGCGTCATCTTCCGACCGGGTCACGATCAGGGTGACGTTGATACTGCGCAGATCAAGTTTCGGGCGACTGGCCTGCTTTATCGCTTGCACAATGCCAAAATTGCGCCGGATCCGTTCATGGCTGGCCGGTGCGCGATAGGTCAGGTCCAGTATGGGTTGCAGACCCCACGCCTGGCACAGGATCGCCATGGTGGTCAGGCGCTGCTGGCCATCAATGATATCCAGCACCACTTCGCCCTGATCATTTTCATGCTGGTGCAGGACAATACTGCCAAGATAGAAGGCAACGGGCGGGGCCAGCCTGAAATAGGCCTCCAGATCCCCCACCAGTTGCCTGACCTGCTTTTCCCCCCAGCAATAGGGGCGCTGATAGACGGGCAGGTTCAGTTTTCCCTGCAGTTTTTTCACCCGTCCCTTGAAAAGCTCATCAAGGGTGGCCGATATGGGGTCAATACCAAAAATCAGCCTGCTACTTTCCACACCATTATCAGGTGCGGACTCCGTATTATTTAACATATATAAAATATATCCGGTAAAATCATGAATTCATTCTATCATGATAAAAAAAGCATGACCTGAATGACAAGCCATACCCTGACACGCAACGCCCGCTGGCTCATGGTCCCGTCAGGAAACCGCAAAATGGGCAGGGCAGGGACTGCACCGGGGCATCGTGCAGATTATAGAAAAGCTTCAAAAAAAAGACGGCACCAGCAGGACAGCAGACGGGCAACCCGCATGAAGGGCCGCCCGCCTGCCGGTTTTGGGGGTTACTGATTTTTCAGCGCGTCCGCTTCTTCCTGCCGCGTGGCAAAGGGGACTTCCTGCCTGTCATCCAGCTCATCCATGCTGCCGCCGGAATTGCCGAGGTTTTCTTCCAGGAACGCCTCCTCGACCGGCTGGCCGTTCGCGTCCAGCGGCACGGGGGAGTCCACGGGGATCTGTCCCGCATCGGGGTTGCTTTCCATCCCGATCAGTTCCGACGCATTTTCCCTGTAGGCATCCGGCCCGCAGCCCGGCCTGCCATCGGCTTCCCACAGTTCCTTTGCCTTCGCGGTGATGCGGGCCTCGGTCTGCGGGGTGGTTTCCAGTGGGTTGACCATGTTCATATCCTTATAAATGGACCAGAGGCGGGGCGCGTGGCCCGACTGTCGTGAACCAGACATAGCGTAATCCCGTGCCCCCCGTCACCCGCAACAGGGGGCATGGCAGTCGCGTTCCCATGCTGCAGCTACCATGCGCATCGGGAATACCCCTGTAACATACATGGCAAAATCCGGCCCGATATCAATGGTGGCAGGCCTGTTCCATACATGTGCCTTCTGACAGTCCACTGTTTGATAAGCCATGGTTATCATGACATGCGCAGAAGGTCTTGGACGCGCAACTTTTTACTGATCTAGCACTGTGCCCGACGCGTTGTGGTTCATACCGCGACATTCCGTGTGACCGACAGGCCCGACCCGGGCCTGCCCTTGCACGGGCGTATCCCTGTTTTCAGGTTTGGGAAAGTTATCGATGCACACCGTCCATGATCCCGCGCTATTGCTGGCGCGCTTCCAGTTCGCCTTTACCGTAGGCGTGCATATCATCTTCCCGGCGTTTTCAATCGGTCTGGCAGCGTACCTTGCCGTGCTGGAAGGGCTGTGGCTGCGAACGGGAAGGCCGGTCTTCCTTGATCTGTACCGATACTGGATCAAGGTGTTTTCGATCGTATTTGGCATGGGCGTGGTGTCGGGACTGGTCATGTCGTACGAATTCGGCACCAACTGGTCGGTCTTTTCACGCAAGGCCGGGCCGATTACCGGCGTGCTGCTGTCCTATGAGGTCATGACCGCGTTTTTCCTGGAGGCAGGCTTTCTTGGCGTCATGCTGTTCGGCATGAACCGGGTCGGGCGCGGCCTGCATTTCGCCGCGACGTGCTGTGTCTCTGTCGGCACCCTGATTTCCATGACATGGATCCTGTCATCCAATTCATGGATGCAGACCCCGCGCGGCTACACCATCGACCCCGCCACGGGGCGGTTCATGCCTGCTGACTGGCTGGCGATCATCTTCAATCCGTCCTTTCCCTTCCGGCTGGTGCATATGGGGCTGGCGGCCTTCCTGTCGGTGGCGTTCATCGTGGGGGCCACGGGGGCATGGCATATGCTCAAGGCCCGCAGGCGGGGGCAGGTGGCCAGTGAACCCGTGCGGGTCATGTTTTCCATGGCGATGTGGATGGCCGCCATCGTCGCCCCCATCCAGATCATGGCGGGCGACGCGCACGGGCTGAACACGCTGAAATACCAGCCCGCCAAGATTGCGGCGATGGAAGGAGACTGGGTATCGGAAGACCACGCGCCCGAACTGCTGTTCGGCATTCCCAACATGAAGACCGAACATACGGATTATGCCGTCAGGCTGCCGCTGGCCGGGTCGCTGATCCTGACCCACAGCGTAAACGGCAGGGTACCGGGAATGAAGGACTTCCCCCGTGACCAGCGGCCGCCGTCCTATGTCATTTTCTTCACTTTCCGCATCATGGTCGCCCTTGGCATGCTGATGGTGGCAGTGGGCATGTGGTCGCTGTGGCTGCGGCACCGGGGCAGGCTGTATGATACGCCGCTTTTCCACCGCGTCGCCCTGTGCATGGCGCCTGCGGGTTTCCTGGCGCTGCTGTGCGGCTGGATCACGACGGAGGTCGGCCGCCAGCCCTGGACGGTCTATGGCCTGCTGCGCACATCCGACAGCGTGGCGCCCAATGCCCTGTCGTCCATGGCGGTGTCCATGACGGCGTTCGTGGTGGTGTACGTGCTGGTGTTCGGGTCCGGGATCGGGATGCTGGTGCGCCTGCTGGGCCACACGCCGCATACGGGTGAACACGGCACCAGCCCCGACCATGCCCCCGACATACTGGCCGCGCGCAGCCACCCGGCGGTCGTTGACCCCACCCATGGCGAAGGAGCCTGAGACATGATGGACGTTTCCTACTGGCTGCCGGTCATATGGGCGGTGATCCTTGTGGCCGCGATTTCGATATACGTCATCCTTGACGGGTTCGACCTTGGCATCGGCATGCTGTTCGCGCTGGAACGCGACCGGGGGTGCCGCGATGTGATGATCAACACCATCGCCCCCGTATGGGACGGGAACGAGACGTGGATGGTACTAGGGGGCGCGGTGCTGTACGGCGTGTTCCCCGGGGCCTATGCCACGTTGCTGCCGGCGTTCTACATGCCGATCGTGGTGATGCTGCTGGCGCTGATCTTTCGCGGCGTGGCGTTTGAATTCCGTATCCTGACCCGCGATACCCCGCGTGAACGGCTGTGGGAGGGCGGGTTCATGGCCGGTTCCGCCATTGCCGCATTCTGCCAGGGGGTGATCCTGGGCGGCGTGGTGCAGGGGGTCCGGGTTGTTGACGGCGCGTTTGCCGGCGGCCCGCTGGACTGGCTGACGCCGTTCAGCATCCTGTGCGGGGTGGCGGTCATGTGCGGCTATGCCCTGCTGGGGGCGACGTGGCTGGTATGGCGCACAACGGGCAGGCTGGAAGCGGCGTGCCGCCGGTGGGCGGGGTGGCTGGCCATCGGGCTGTTCATGGGCATTGTCGCGGTCAGCGCATGGACGCCGCTGCTGCATGCGCCCTACCTGCGGCGCTGGACCGACTGGCCCAACATCGCGCTTGTGGCCCCGGTGCCGGTGCTGGTGGTCATGCTGGGGATTGTGCTGGCGCGCTCACTGCGCCGTGGGCAGACGCGCGTGCCGTTTGCCTGCGCGCTGGGCTGGTTCGGGCTGTGCCTGTCGGGACTGGGGATTACGATCTGGCCCTATGCCGTGCCGCCGGGGCTGACATTGTGGGACGTGTCATCACCGCCCTCCAGCCAGTTTTTCCAGTTGGTCGGCACGGCAATCATGATTCCCATCATCCTGACCTACACCATCCATTCGTATCGCGTATTTCGCGGAAAGGTGACCGAGAGCGATGGCTATCACTGATATTGTCGCGGGAAACGGGGACAGGGCGCCCCGCCGCGTGGGCGTGCGGATCGCATGGTTCATCGCCATATGGTCGGTCAGCACGACGGTGTTCTTCGGTGTGGCCAGCCTGCTGCACCTGATCGTGCCGCATTAAGCACTGTTTCAAAAAGACAAAAGTTTCTGGGCGCTGCCTTTTTTCAAAAAGGCAGCGGTCTCCTGAAGCTTCCTGAAACAGGCCTTGCCAGAAACTGTTATCCGATGCCCCGCCATGAACGGGCGGGGCACCTGACCGGTTCAGCCAACGCTGACGCTGACCTTGTGCAGTTCCGCCTTCACCTTCGCATCGGGGTGGCCGACGTGAAAGGGTTCAGCGGACAGCAGGCGGATGCCGGTCATGTCGGACAGCGGCAGCACGCTCCATTCGCCCGTGGGGGGCACGCGCTTTTCATGGGCGTCCTCGCCACGATAGATCAGGACATGTGGCGTGCCATCGCGCTCACCCAGCGCGTGGGGGGAACCGGTGTAGTTCTTGCCATCGAAGGTGAAGCCGACCACGGACTTCTTCTGGATGGCGTCACGAAGCGTGTTTTCAACTGACATGCATGTTTTCCATTCTGGTTGAACCCGATACGGGTTGCCGCATGTTATAACGGGCCAGTCAGGATATAGCCTTTCTGGCGGCATGCAGAAGCGGCGGAGGTAATATATTGCTGCAATACTGCCCTGCATCGCGCCAGTTCTGGCGCGCCATGGCATAAATCCCGCCCGATGTCGTTGCGATAAAGTAAAGGACAGCCCTGCATGGAATGGACCGCATGGCATGCTTGATCTGTATCACGGTCGGGGCCGGATATTGCCCGCAGCATTCAGGGTGCAGGGCGGAAATGACCCAAAACAGACCGCTCAATGGTATGTATTGAGGAGCAATGACCATGATTGCACGACCGACATTTGTCGCAACCCCGGTCCGTACGGCCACGGCGCGCACGGCCGATCCGTTCGCGGTGCTGCAACGCCAGGTGGGGCGACTGATCGATGACTACCGCGCACCCGACACGTTCGGTTCCGGCCGGATCGGGTCCACGGACATTACCGAGGACGCAACCGGCTACCATATCTATATCGAAGTGCCCGGCTGTTCGGAAAAAGACATTACCCTGAACGCCAGCAACGGCGTGCTGAGCATCTCGGGCGAGAAGAAAAGCCCCGTGACGGCCGAGCAGAAACAGCATGTCGCCACCCGCAGCTTCGGCGCGTTTTCCGAGCATTTCAGCCTGCCCGAAGGCGTGGATGAGGACAGGATCAGCGCCCGCATCCGGGATGGGGTGCTGCAGGTGACCCTGCCGCGCCGCGAACCGGCCAAACCGACCGAACGCCGGATCGAAATCCAGCCCGGCTGACCGGGGCATCCGTCTTACGGTCACGTGGCCCGGGTACCGCTGGTATCCGGGCCATGCGTATGTACGCTTCAGTCCAGTCCTTCCTCACGCCGGGCCTGCTGTGCCGCGGGACGGGCAAACACCGCATCGCGCAGGGCGCAGGCGCGCGGATAGGCCGAAAGATCGATCCCCAGCGGGCCGGCCCAGCTCAGGATCACGGCCATCAGCGCATCCGCCTGCGTGAAACCCGCGGGCAGCATGTGCCCGTTGCCACCGGCCTCCAGCCACGCCTCGACCTGCTTCAGGCGGCGCGTGACATTCGCCAGCAGCCGTTCGCGCATCACATCGGGCAGGTCGGGGGCGAACAGCGCGCCGAATGCGCCATGTACGTCCTCACAAAAACCAATCGCTTCCAGCAGGTGGAAGAATTTGACCGTATCAGGGGCGGGGTGAAGGGCGACATTGCCCGACTGCTGCCCGATATAGGTCAGCACCGCCACGTTCTGCGTCAGTACCGTGCCCGGTTCGATTTCCAGCGCGGGCACGGCCCCGCGCTGGTTGATTTTCAGGTAGTCGTCGCCGCTGGCGGTCTGTTTGGTCTTCAGGTCCACCCGTCCGAGGCTGTGCGGCAGCCCGGTTTCATTCAGGATGATATGCGCGGCAAGCGAGCACGCGCCCGGCGTGTAATACAGCTTCATTGCAACGGCCTTCCGTCTGGGTCTGGCTGGGGCACGACGACAGCGTCCCGCCCCCTGTCGCCAGAACACTGGCACATGCGCCACACCATGAAAAGCACGGGCCCATGACCGGCACGCAGGCCACGGGCGGGGACCTGCCCGATTGTAACACCGTGCAGGGAACCAATAGCCCACCAGCACTGTTTGTGACTGCAGGCGGGCAGCACGAGGGTTCTGCCCGGCCTGTTCCCTTTCCGCCAGGAGACTGTTTGAAAAGTCGCCCCAGGACCGCACCAGAAAACTGAAGGACGTTTTTGGTGAAGCTTTTTTTCAAAAAGGCGGCACCCAACAACTTTTGTTTTTCATCAGTCGGTTATCACCAGACAGTTTCCTGAAATATAAAGGCATTTCCGCATGACCTTTCCCTTCGACGCCCTGGCCACCTGTCGCGCGGAACTGGAGGAGGAAGCAACGGTCAACGACGCACGGGCCGCATTCCCCACCGGCGGGCTGGACCGCCTGCGTCACCTGGGCGTCCTGACCGCCGCCCTGCCACAGACGCTGGGGGGATCGGGCTTTGGCACCGAAACCCACGGGGCGGCGGGACTTTTGCACATGCTGCGGCTGGTGGGACAGGGCAGCCTTGCCCTTGGCCGCGTGGTGGAAGGCCACATCAACGCCATCCGCCTGGTCGCGCTGTACGGCACGCCCGAACAGCTGGACCACGTCGCGGCGGAGGTGCATGACGGCGCGCTGTATGGCCTGTGGGTCACGGATGGCGCGACACCACTGCGCATGGACCAGACGGCGCGCGGCATCATGCTGCATGGGGGCAAGGCCTTTGCATCCGGCGCGCGGCATGTCACCCGCGCCCTTGTCACGGCGCGAACGGGGCAGGACGTCACGCGCATGCTGCTGGTGGCAATGGGGGCAGGGCGCGCCGTCCATGATGCCCATGGCGGGCTGACCGGCATGCGCGGGGCGGGCACGGGACAATGTGACCTGACCGGCATGACCGTGCTGCCCGCGGCCCTGGTGGGGCAGGCGGGGGATTACCTGCGCCAGCCCGAATTTTCGGCCGGGGCGTGGCGCGGCATGGCCGTGGCGCTGGGCGGCATCGAACGGCTGACCACCCTGCTGCGCGGCCAGCTTGCGGCCCGCGGCCGCGCGGGCAGCCCGGCACAGCAGGCGCGGATTGGCATGGCGCTGATCGCGGCGGAAACCGCCCTGTTATGGACCCGCCGCGCGGCCCTGCTGGCCAGCAGTCCCGACCGGTTCGCGGCAGGCGACATTTCCGCCACCGTCAACCTGGCCCGGCTTGCGGTGGAACGCGCGGGGCTGGAGGTGATCGAACTGGTCCAACGCGGGCTGGGGCTGTCAGCCTTCGTGCGCGATAACGTGGTGGAACGGATCATCCGCGACCTTGCCACCTACCTGCGCCAGCCCGCCCCGGATGAGACGCTGTGCGAGGCCGCCGCATGGTTCACGCCGCGCGACATGCCCCAGCCGGACATCCGTGCATGAAGGCGGCCCGCCTGCATGCGGCCCTGCGTAGCCAGCCCATAGCCCCCCTTGCCGCCATTGCGCCCGGCACCGCGCTGGTCCTGGCCCCGCACGCGGATGATGAAAGCCTGGGCTGTGGCGGGCTGATCGCCGCGTGCTGTGCGGCCGGGCGGCCGCCGCTTGTGGTCATCATGACCGATGGCGCGGCGTCGCACCCGCATTCGCGCCAGTGGCCCGCCCCGCGCCTGCGGATAAAACGCCAGCACGAAGCACGCGACGCGGTGGCGTGCCTGGGCCTTGCGCCCGACCGGCTTGCCTTCCTTGGCCTGCCCGACGCCGCCGCCCCGCATGACGGGCCGGTCTTTACCGACATCGCGGCACGGCTGGCGCACCTGGCCATCAGTCATGGCTGCACCACGGTTTTCGCCCCATGGCGGGCGGACCCGCATTGCGATCATGAAGCGACGTGGAAAATGGGGGTGGCCGTGCGGGACCTGTGCGGGCTGCGGCTTCTGGCCTATCCCGTATGGGGCTGGCTGCTGCCACCCGAGAGCGAACTGGACCACCCGCCACCGCGCGGCATGCGGCTGGACATTACCGCCCACCGCGCCGCCAAGGCGCGGGCGGTCAGCATGCATGAAAGCCAGTACGGCGGCCTGATTACCGACGATCCCGATGGTTTCCACCTGCCCGACAGCCTGCTTGCGGCGCTGGTGACGGATTTTGAGGTTTTTATCCATCCATGAACGCCACAAGCTGGTCCCGGACCGTATTCGAACGCCTGCACCGACAGCGCACCGACCCATGGGGCGTGGCGACGCGAACCTATGAACATGACAAGTACCGCCGGACGCTGGCGGTCCTGTCAGGACAGCATTTCAGTCAGGCGCTGGAACTGGGGTGTTCGATTGGCATGATGACGGCGCGTCTGGCGCGGCAATGTGACCGGGTGCTGGCGGTGGACGTGGCCGAAGCCGCATTGAACCGCGCGCGCCACCGCTGTGCCGGGCTGCCGGGGGTGTCGTTTCATCGCGGGCAGCTGCCCGGCGCGTTCCCGCCGCTGCCCGCGCGGTCATGCGACCTGATCGTGATTTCGGAAATGCTGTATTTCCTGTCCCGTCGCGATATCCGCACCCTTGCCGCGCACTGCCTGCGTGTGCGGCAGGCGGGCGCGCCGGTCGTGCTGGCCAACTGGACCGGTCCGACCGATACGCCATGCACGGGCAACGAAGCCGCCCGCCTGTTCATAAATACCTGCCGCGCCGCCGGCCTGCACGTGACCCGCGCCCGGCGGTACGCGCAGTACCGCATCGACGTGCTCAACGGGCCGCAAATGCCGGCGGCGGAGCCATCCATCCCTGAAACAGCCGTCTGATCCGATCGAAGTTTTTGGTGAAGCTTTTTCCAAACAGCTTTGAAGAACGCCGCCTTTCGGAAAAAAAAAGCCGGCACCCGAAAACCTTTATCCGCTCTATCTCGCGATATGCCCCGTTCAGCGCACCGTGGATTCCGCTGCCGCGGCAGGCAAGACGTGGGGCATGGCCCGGGCCACTAGTAGACTGTTCACGATCCGCCGTGCCGCATCCATATGCATGGGCAGGTCGGCACGGCGGATGGGCACGCGCCGCAATACCGGACTCAATGCCGCCAGCCGGTCCCATGCCATGCCGCCAAACCGGGCACGCGACATATGGGCCACGCAGCCTGCGGGCAGGCGCAGCAGGGCGGCCAGATCCGCAACCGCATCATGCCACGGGCCGGTGGCGGGCAGCAGGGCGCGCAGCCGGCGCAACGTCGCGCGCGCCTGCGCGCGGCGCAGGCTGGCCCGTGGCGGTTCAAGGCTGTCATCCAGCATTTCATCCTGCCGCACCATGCGCCGCGCCATGGTGTCCGCCATGCCACCACAGGCCCGCCCCGCCGTACGGCCCGACACCCACACCGTGACATCCGGCGCGTGGCGGATGGCGGCATCCACGTGCCGCAGGGCGCGCACGAAACCCCGGTCCTCGCCTAACGGCACGGCGGGAACGCCACCCGCGCGCCGCCAGGCGGCCACCGTTACCGCAATGCTGGCGCCGGAATGTTCCGTATGGCGCGGCCACGGATCATGCAGGTCGGGATCAACCAGGTCATGGATACGGTCCAGCAGCGTGGCATAGGCGGTTTCCATGCGGTCATCTTCATGCAGGTGGGCGGGGATCAGCCGCGCTTCCTCCGGGTCGATCAGGGCGCGGCCACAGACCACCTCGGCCCCCGCGTCAAGGGCGGCCAGGGTATGGACCAGCCAGTCGGGCGCAACACGGCCATCGGCATCGGTTGTCAGCACGATGCCATCCGGCCCTGCAAGGGCCGCCGCAACCTGCATGGCCGCCCGCCGGGCCGTGCCCGCATGGGCGATGGGCGGGGGATAGGTCCGCGGCACCACCACCACGCCAAAGGGCAGGGACGGGGCCAGCGCACGCACCACGCCGCACGTGTCATCCGTGCAGTTGTTGAGCAGCAGGACAACATGGGACAGGCAGGCCCCGTGCTGTGCGGCAAGGGCGCGCAGGCAGGGGTCGATCCGCTGTGCCTCGTTACGTACCGGGATCGCCACGACAGGGGGGCGGGCAGGCGGCATGGGTCACCTGTTGGAAGGGGAAATGGTAAACGCGGCGTGGACCGGACGGGTTGCACAAAGCGGACGAACCAGCAGGAGGGCATCTGGAACACTGCATTGATAAATAGATATAAAAGTTTTTGGGTCCCGCTTTTTTTCAGGAAGCTTCACCAAAAACTTCTTGATGGGTTTCAGGACGTTTTCTTTCCTGTGCCCGCCGTTACATGACGCAGGCATGAACCGGATAATTTTTATTTTAAAATCCCCGTAGGGCAGGAACCCACCCGTATCGGGCGATAGTTCCCCGATGCCGAATTTTTTATTTATGAAATTACAAAATCAATAAATTATACTTCATAAATTATCGGAAATAATTACGAACATTTCCGGTAATGAAGATTATTTTAAATCTTATCTGTTCATACTTTGTAAAAAAAACCTGTATCTGTCGATTCAGGCAGATGCCGCATGACCCCATGCCGGCCCGCCCGTTACCGATCATGACGGAGCATCGTCCCATGTCCACCACCATGACCCGTAAACCCTAGGGGCCTGTCCGCCGCCGCGCGGGGCGCGGCCAATCCATCCATACAGTAAAGACCGCATGCCAATACTGTGGCGCGTGCCCACGGTGCTGCGCGGTTCTTCGTGCTACAGGGAATTATCCATCCCATGAATGCCATCGTAGTGACCGCACTGCGTCGGCCCTATACCTTTGTGGTGCTGTCGATCCTTATCGTGGTCTTTGGCATCATGTCGGTATTGCGCACGCCGACAGACGTGTTCCCCAATATCAGGATACCGGTCGTATCCGTTGTCTGGACCTATGGCGGCATGCTGCCAGAGGAATTCGCCGGCCGTATCATCTACAATTACGAACTGATGGTGACCTCGACCGTCGAGGGCATCGAACATATGGAAAGCAGTTCGTATTACGGGCGCGGTATCGTCAACATATACTTCCAGCCCGGCACCGATATCGGCAAGGCGGAAGCGGAAGTCACCGCCATATCGCAGACGGTCATAAAACAGCTGCCCGAAAACATCCCGTCGCCCATGGTGATGAGCCTTGATGCATCATCCGTGCCGGTACTCACGCTACAGGTCACGTCTGACAAACAGACACCATCCGACCTGTTCAAGCTGGCGATGATCCGCGTGCGCCCGCTGCTGGTCACCGTGCCGGGTGCGGTGGTGCCGCAGGCCTATGGCGGGATGGACAGCTTTGTCATGGTCGCGCTCAACCAGCAGCAGCTTCAGGCGCACCACCTGTCGGCCATGGACGTGCAGAACGCCCTGCGCGGGCAGAATATCGTGCTGCCGGCGGGGGACCAGAAAATCTCGGCCACGGACTGGATGGTGCAGACCAACGCAACGCCCCGATCCATGAAGGAACTGGGCGATATCCCGGTCAAGCGCGTAGGCAACGCCGTGATCTATGTCCATGACGTGGCCGAGGTCTATCGCGGCGGCCACCCGCAGACCAACCTTGTGCTGGTGAAGGGCCAGCAGGGGGTGGAAATCGTCGTGATGAAAAGCGGCGATGCCTCGACGCTGGATGTCGTGGCGGGGGCCAAGGCGCTGCTGCCACGTATCCAGAAACTGCTGCCGCCAGATGTGAAGGTCAGCATACTGGGCGATGCCTCGATATTCGTGAAGGATTCCATTTTCGACGTCGTGCGCGAAATGCTGACGGCCGCCGCCCTGACCGGCATGGTGGTGCTTCTGTTCCTGGGGTCGTGGCGGCCTACGGTCATCATCGCGACATCCATCCCGCTGGCCATCCTGTGCGCCATCATCGGCCTGCACTGGGCGGGGCAGACCATCAATGTCATGACGCTGGGCGGTCTTGCGCTGGCGGTGGGCATTCTGGTGGATGACGCCACGGTGATGATCGAGAACATCGACGCGCATCTGGAAATGGGCAAGGCGCTGGAACCCGCGATCATTGACGCGGCCAACCAGATTGTCATTCCCACCTTTGTCGCCACCACCTGCATCTGCATTGTCTGGCTGCCGCTGTTTGGCCTGAGCGGGGTCGCGGGCTGGCTGTTCATGCCCATGGCCGAAGCCATCATCTTCGCCATGATCGCGTCCTTCATCCTGTCGCGCACGCTGGTGCCGACCATGGCCAAATACCTGCTGGCCGGTCACAGCGTGGCGGGACACGGGGATTCCCACCATTGCGAGCCGCAGGTGCATAACCTGCAATACCCCAAACGGCTGCCCGAACGCTTCCAGCAGGCGTTTGAACGCGGGTTCAACGCCTTCCGCGAAAACTATGCGGGCGTGCTGGAACGCGCGATTGCGGGGCGCAGGCGGTTCGTGGGTGTGTTCCTTGGCGTCTCGGTCTGTTCGCTGGGGCTGTACCTGATCGCGGGGCGGGATTTCTTCCCCGAAACCAAATCGGGCACGATCCAGATGCACATGCGCGCGCCGCTGGGCACCCGGATCGAGGTGGCAGGGCGCGAGGCATCGCTGGTGGAAGACCGGATCAACCAGTTGTTCCCCGGCAGGGTGGACAGCATGATCGAAAACTGCGGCCTGCCCGAAGGTGCCCATAACCAGGCCTTCATTCCCACGCCGACCATCGGCACGCAGGACTGTGACATCACCATTGCGCTGAAGGATGAGGAAACGCCGGTATGGGATGACCGCACCATCCTGCGCCACGACCTGTCGGCACGGTTTCCCGGCACGGTGTTCACCTTCCAGCCTGCGGACCTGACCGCCAAGATCCTGAACTTCGGCTCCCCCGCGCCCATCGACATCCAGATTTCGGGGCCGGACCTGCGCGACAATTACGACTATGCTCGCCTGCTGGTGAACCGCCTGCGCGCAGTGCCCGGCGCGGCTGATGTCGTAATCCAGCAGACCATGAAAACGCCGACCCTGTTCGTGCAGGGCAACCGCACCTTCGGTCAGGCCACCGGCATGACGGAAGCCGACCTGGCCAATAACGAACTCATGACCCTGTCGGGCAGCCAGACGGTGGACCCGCAATACTGGCTGGACCCGGCCACGGGCATCACATTCCCGCTGAATGTGTATGTGTCACAGGACCAGCTGACGCATTTCAACAACCTCATGACCATTCCGGTGGACAAGGGTGATGGCGACCCGCAGGGGCGGCACATGCAGCTGCTGGGCGGTATCAGCAATGTCAACGCCACGGGCACGCCGGGGCAGGTCTCGCACTTCAATTCCATGCCGGAAGTCGACATCTATGTCTCCGCCGAGGGCGCGGACCTTGGGCAGGTGACAACCGGCGTGCAGCACGTGCTGGACCAGACGCGGGGCAACGTGCCGTCCACCGCCGCCGTGGTGGTGCGCGGACAGACCGAAACCATGCGCCATGCCTATGTCGAACTGGTGTTCGGGCTGGTGGTGTCGGTGCTGCTGATCTACCTGCTGATCGTGGTCAATTTCCAGTCATGGCTGGACCCGTTCATCATCATTACCGCATTGCCCGGCGCATTGGCGGGCATCGCATGGGCGCTGTTCCTGACGCACACCCGCCTGTCGGTCCCGGCACTTACGGGGGCGATCATGTGCATGGGCACGGCGACCGCCAATTCCATCCTTGTGGTGTCGTTTGCGCGTGAACGGATCGAGGAACATGGCGATGCGCTGCGCGCGGCGCTGGAGGCAGGCTACGGCCGTATCCGCCCGGTGCTGATGACCGCACTGGCCATGGTGATCGGCATGGTGCCCATGGCCATGAGCAATTCCCAGAACGCGCCGCTCGGCCGCGCCGTCATTGGCGGGCTGCTGGTGGCCACTGTCTCCACGCTTTTGTTCGTGCCCTGTGTTTACGCAATTTTGCACAACCGTCCGTCCCGTTTCCGGGGGGAAATGAAGTGATGTCCACCCAGAACAACAGAAAAATCATCATGCTGGCCGGTGCCGCCGTCGTCGCGGGGTGGTGCGGGTACCTGCTGGTCGGGCGGGTGCAGCATGCAGCCGCCCTGCGGCGGGAGGCCGCCATTGCCTCCGTGCCCGATGTCATGGTCATCGCGCCGCGCCGGGAAGCCCGCCACGTCAGCCTGGACCTGCCCGGCACCATCGAGGCCTGGTACCAGGCCCCGATCTACCCGCAGGCATCGGGCTATGTGCGCATGTGGTACAAGGATTACGGCGCCCGCGTTGCGGCTGGCGACGTGCTGGCGGAAATCAACACCCCCGGCCTTGATGCCCAGTTTGCGCAGGCGCAGGCCGACCTGCAGTCATCACAGGCCAAATACGACCTGGCGGTGGTGACAGCCCAGCGCTGGCGGCTGATGGGCAGGTCACAGGCGGTATCGGGCCAGTCGGTATCGGTTCAGGACGCGAACGAGAAATCGGCCGCTGCCGACCTGGAGGCCGCGCGCCACAACCTTGACCGCTACGCCGCCCTTGAACGCTTCAAGGTCATTGTCGCCCCGTTTGACGGCGTGGTGACGGAACGCGACATCAACGTGGGCGACTACGTGCATGAAGGCGGCGGCAACCTGAATGCGTCGGGTGCGGCCAGTGAACTGTTCAGCGTGGCGGATACGCACCAGATGCGGCTGTTCGTATCGATCCCCGAAAACATGTCCTACATCCTGCAGCCCGGCCTGCAGGCCAGCGTGCAGGTGCCACAGTTCCCCGACCGGCGGTTCGAGGCGAAGTTCCTGACCGTATCGGGCGGCTATGACCCCGACACCCGTACCAGCGTGAGCGAGTTCGTGATCGACAATACCGACCACGCCCTGTGGCCCGGAACCTTTGCCGCCGTCACCCTGAGCGCCCCCGAACAGGCTACCCACCTGACCATACCCACCGGCGCGCTGGTGTTTCAGGAACACGGCATGCAGGTGGCCGTGGTGGATGCACGGGACCACGCGCATTTCCACACCATAACCGTGGGCCGCATGGGCGACGGGGCGACACAGGTGCTGTCGGGCATCGCGCCCGATGACCGGATCATCGACAACCCGCCCGCCGACCTGCTGGAAGGCGAACACGTGCGCGTGACCCAACCCGTGGCCGGATACAGCAACGACACCGACGAAAAGGACGATGAATGATGGCCCGTACCCTCCGCCGCGCCATGGGCATGGGCGGCGTGTGCACCCTGTCGCTGCTGTCGCTGGCGGGGTGCGACCTGGCCCCCGCCTATCACGCACCCAGTTACGTCATTCCCGCGACATGGCAGGGGCAGGCCCCGTTTGGCGTGGCCCATCCCATGGACGACACCATTCCCGCGCAGTGGTGGGAAAGCTTTGCCGACCCGCAGCTGGATGATCTGGAAACCGCCGCCATGGCCCATAACGGCGACCTGCAGGCCGCCAGCGAGCGCTTTTTGCAGGCGCGCGCGATCGTAAGCGAGGCACGGGCCGACCTGCTGCCGCATTTTGGCGTGGCCTTTGGCGGCAGCAACAACAAAAGCTCGGCCGAGCGTCTGTTCCGCTACAAGGGACCGATTACGGATTCAGATGAATTCTATGGCGGCATGGCGTCGTGGGAACCGGATTTCTGGTCTTCCATCCGCAACCGGGTGCGCCTGCAGAAGGATTATGCGCAGGAACAGGCGGCACAATATGCCGCGGCAAGGCTGAGTTTGCAGGCCGAACTGGCCAGCGACTATTTCACCCTGCGCGGGCTGGATGCGCAGGCGGCGATCTATAGCCAGTCGATCCGGTATTATCAGGAATCCCTGCGCGTGACCCAGACACGGCTGGTGGATCAGGCGGCGTCACAGCTGGATGTGGCGCGCGCGCAGAACCAGCTGTACACCACGCAGGCCCGCCTGCTGGACATCCAGGCCCAGCGCGAGGTGATGGAACATGCGGTGGCCGTGCTGGTCAACGTCGCCCCGTCATCCTTCCATATCGCGGCGGATGCCCACCTCAACACCACCCGCTTCGGGCTGCGTGCCCCCATGCCGTCGGACCTGCTGCAGCGCAGGCCCGACATTGCCATGGCCGAACGCCAGATGGCGCAGGCCAACCGGGCCATCGGCATCGCGCGCGCCGCGTTCTACCCGCATGTATCCTTCCAGATGAACGGGGGGTTTGATGATAACGGCTTCAACCTGGCCAACCTTGCCAACTCCATGTGGTCCTATGGCGCGACCGTAACCATGCCGGTGTTCGAAGGCGGCCTGCGCCGCGCGCAGCTGCAGCAGAGCTGGTCCGCCTACCGTGAAACCCGCGACCATTACCGTGTCACCATCCTCAACGCCTTCCGCGATGTGGAGGACGGGCTGTCGCGCACCAGCCGGCTGGATGGGGAAAACGGCCGCCTGCGCGCCGCAGTCGGCGCCGCCAGCCAGACACAGGACATTACCATGAACCTGTACAAGGGCGGTCTTGCCACCTACCTTGACGTCCTGATCGCACAGGTCAGCACGCTGGATGCACGCATACAGCAGGCCGAAATCCAGACCCGTTACCTGCAGGCGCAGGTCGGCATGATCCGTGCGTGTGGCGGGGGATGGGATGCGGCCAGCCTGCCCGCGTCCAACAAACTGTTCGGGGTTGACCCGCTACAGTATTCCGGCCTGCACAACGCGCCGCCCGTGGGCGACGTGCCCGCGCCACACAGCCACGGCCCCGACCCGGATGACAACCTGACCCGGCCCATGCTGTCGCCCGGCATGGGGCAGTAAGCAAAAACAGATAAAAGTATCCGGGCGCCGCCTTTTTCTAAAAAAGGCGGCGGTCCCTGAAGCTTTTTGCAAAAAGCTTCACCAGAAACTGCTTTATTCATGACTGACCGTCATGCTGCAGCCAACGGGTTATCCCAATGCGTAAATATGGAACCTGCAAAAACACAAAACCCGCAGGCAGGACCGGCGTTACCTGAACCCGGACATATATGGCGGCGGGACATGCGATTATTTGCGCGCCCGTAAATAATGGCGACATGCCGCTTCGCATCTCACGGACAGGGAACAGGACAATGGGCACAAATCGTGGTGTGGTCTATCTTGGGCCAGAACATGTGGAAGTGCAGGATATCGCCGACCCGAAAATGGAAACGCCAGCGGGCCGCCGTATCACGCATGGCGTCATCCTGAAGGTGGTTTCGACCAACATATGCGGATCGGACCAGCACATGGTGCGCGGCAGGACGACCGCACCGAAAGGCATGGTGCTGGGCCATGAAATTACCGGCGAAGTCATTGAATGCGGCAGCGATGTCGAAATGGTGCGCAAGGGGGATCTGGTCTCGGTCCCCTTCAACGTGGCCTGCGGGCGGTGCCGGTGCTGCCGCGAGGGGGATACGGGCGTCTGCCTGACGGTCAATCCCGGCCGGGCGGGCGGCGCGTACGGGTATGTTGACATGGGTGGCTGGATCGGGGGGCAGGCGAAATACGTCATGGTGCCCTATGCCGATTTCAACCTGCTGCGCTTTGCCGACAGATCCATGGCGATGGAGCGTATCCGCGACCTGACCATGC
>NZ_VWPI01000004.1 GCF_015155755.1 Komagataeibacter sp. FXV3
GGACCCGGATCGGCAACCTGATCGGTCTTGCGGCGACCATTGCCCTGCCTTCCGTCGTGCTGATGATGATTTTCGGACAGACACGCATATTTTTCACCATGGCGCGTGATGGCCTGCTGCCCGACAGTTTTGCCCGGTAATTCCCCCATAAAAAGAGTGACTTTTGAATGAGAATTTTCTCAGCGTAAGAATGAAGAATGATCGCTTTACTGATGCCCAGATCATGGATGTGATCCGCCAGGCTGAGGGCGGCGTCTCGGTTCTTGACCTGTGCCGAAAGCATGGGATCAGCAATGCCATATTTTACCGGTGGCGCGCGAAATATGGCGGCATGGATGCTTCGATGATCAGTCAGATGAAGGCTCTGGAAGAGGAGAACCGTCGGCTGAAGCGCATGTATGCGGATCTGGGCATGCAGACGAATATCCTGAAGGAAGCCCTTGGAAAAAAATGAAGCGGCCAGCCGGGCGCCGGGAACTGGCCGTACAGGCTGTGGCGCATCGTGGGGTCAGCATTGCGCTAGCCCGTCGGATTTTTGGGATATCCGAGACCTGCTTTCGCTATCGTCCGCGACTGGCAGAGGACAACGACAGGATTGCCGATCTTCTGGTGGGACTGACCAAACTCACAGGAAATGGGGATTTGGTCTGTGTTTTCTGTATCTGCGCAATGTGCAGGGACAGTCCTAACACTAGGGCGTGTCGTCAGTTAGCATCTGGCGCTATGAGGCTTGTACTCCCGTTTGATCTGTGATGTTTTCTCTCTGTTTTCAGGCAGAGAATGAATGCGACGATATGGCCTGAGTGACAGCCAGTGGGAACGGATAAAAGATCTTCTTCCGGGTCGTGAAGGTCATGTCGGTGGAACGGCTGCGGATAACCGCCTGTTTGTGGAAGCCGTGCTGCATCGTTACCGTGCTGGCATTCCCTGGCGTGATCTGCCTGCCCGGTTTGGTGACTGGAAGAACGTGCACCGGCGGTTGCGTCGCTGGTGCGAAGGCGGCGTGATCGAACGGATTTTCCGGCATCTGGCTACTGACCATGACAACGAATACATGATGATCGACAGCACGATTGTTCGTGCTCACCAGCATCGTGCGAGCGCCCGTAAAAAAGGGGCGCGGATCAGGCCATCGGCCGATCCCGTGGCGGACTGACCAACAAAATTCATGCTATTGTCAATGCTGCGGGAAAAGTTGTGGCTCTTTCCCTGACACCCGGACAAAGGGCGGACATCACTGAAGCAAAACCCCTGCTGGATGAAGTTGATCCCGAGGCCCTCATCACCGACAAGGCTTATGACGCCGATCCCCTCATCGAAAAGCTTGAAGCGCGGGGGATCACACCGGTTATCCCTTCAAGGAAAAACCGACGCAATCCACGGAAAATCCTGTTCTCGCTTTATAAAAAATGAAACATTATTGAACGCTTCTTCGCCAGTCTGAAGCAGTTCAGAGGCATTGCCACACGCTATGACAAGCTGAAATCAACCTTCCTCGCAGCAGCGCAACTCGTCTCCGTTGTCATCGGAGCTAACTGGCAACACGCCCTAGCACTACTTTGGCAGAATGTGTTGCGAGGTCTGGAGTAGAAGGTTTCCACAGTGGGGGCATTGCCCGATGGGTGGTCGCAGGATGCGATCAAGAATGGCCTGTCGTATTGCTGGCAGACTGGGCT
>NZ_VWPI01000040.1 GCF_015155755.1 Komagataeibacter sp. FXV3
GTGGTCTATGTTGCGGGGGCCGGGCCGGTGGGCATGGCGGCGGCGGCATCCGCGCGCATCCTGGGGGCTGCGGTGGTGATGGTGGGCGACCTGAATGAAGAACGCCTGGCCCACGCCCGCAAGGTAGGGTTCGAACCCGTTGATTTGCGCCAGCATGACCGGCTGGGGGACATGGTGGCCCAGATTGCAGGCACGCCGGAGGTGGACAGCTTCATCGACGCGGTTGGCTTCGAGGCAAAGGGATATGGCGGCAACGCCAGACCCGCCATCGTGCTGAACCAGGCCATGGAGGTGACCCGGCCCGTCGGGTCGGTCGGGATTCCGGGGCTGTATGTAACCGAAGACCCCGGCGGGGCGGATGAAGCGGCCAGGACGGGCAACCTGATCCTGCGCTTCGGGCAGGGATGGGCCAAGAGCCTTGAATTCCACACCGGCCAGACGCCGGTGCTGCGCTACAATGCGCGTCTTATGAACGCCATCCTGCACGGGCGGCTGCCCACTGCCGACATTGTCAACGCGACTGTCATCCCGCTGGAGGACGCGCCGCAGGGATATCGTGATTTTGACCGGGGGGCGGCGAAGAAATTCGTGCTTGACCCCCACGGCATGCTGGCGGCGTGAAACCGTATCAGGGCGCGTCGCGCGCCTGTGCCGTGGCCATGTTGCGGTCCACCTGATCCAGCAGGTCCGCATGCTGCGCGCCCCAGCGGTAGAGCATCTCCAGCGGTTCGACAAACTGCCGCCCCAGTTGTGTCAGCCGGTATTCGACCACCGGCGGCATGACCTGCATGATCGCGCGTTCCACCAGCCCCATGCGTTCAAGGTCGCGCAGGGTCTGGGTCATCATCTTCTTCGACAGGCCGGGCAGGGCACGTTGCAACTGCCCCGGGCGCGATACGCCATCCATCAGGTGCAGCGTATGCATGATCATGGTGGTCCATTTGCCTGAAAACAGGCGCAGCAGGCGGCGCGGCGCGCAGTCCTGCGCAAAGGGTGCGTGGCGGTAGGCGTCGGGCAGGGGGGCGATATCCATGGGCGGCCTTATGGGAACGTTCAGGTGACCAGGGCACGAAAAGGTGCCGGATTGCCTTTTATGGCGTTTGCCAACAGCGTGTGAAGCCCACACCCATCCATGGAGGATCACAATGTCCCACAGGGCGCTTGTCATCGGTGCGACCGGTATTGTCGGCCAGAACCTTGCCAACCGTCTGGTCGCGGAGGGCTGGAGTGTTTACGGCCTGGCGCGGCGGGCGGAAAACCTGCCCGCCACCATCATGCCCGTCGCGGCCGACGCGCTGGACCCGGACAGCCTGCGCACGGCGCTGGGCGGTATCGTGCCGACGCATGTGTTTTTCACCACATGGACCCGCCGCGAAAGCGAACGCGAAAACTGCATCGTCAACAGCGCGATGGTCCGCAACGTGTTCGCTACCCTGCCACGTCCGCACGCGCTGGTACATGCCAGTCTGGTGACCGGGCTGAAACATTACCTTGGCCCGTTCGAAGCCTATGCACGGGGCAACCCGCCACAGACACCGTTCCGCGAGACCATGCCACGTCTGCCAGCGGAAAATTTCTATTACAGCCAGGAAGATGTCCTGTTCGAGGCCGCCGAGCGGCTGGGCATTGCATGGACGGTGCACCGCCCGCATACGGTTATCGGGTATGCGATCGGCAACCTCATGAACATGGGCACGACGCTGGCGGCCTATGCCACGCTGTGCCGCGAGACGGGGCTGCCCTTCGTCTTTCCCGGCTCGCCCGTACAGTGGGAGGGCCTGACGGACGTGACCGACGCCCGCCAGCTGGCCAGCCAGATCCTGTGGGCCGCCACCAGCCCCGCCGGGCGCAACCGGGCGTTCAATGTCGTCAATGGCGACGTGTTCCGCTGGAAATGGCTGTGGGGGGAACTGGCGGCATGGTTCGGTATTGATCCCGCCCCGTATCCCGGCCACGCCACATCACTGGAACACATGCTGGCGGACAAGGGACCGCAATGGGCCGATATCGCACGGCGCCATGGCCTGCGGGACGCCGTGCTGGGCCGGCTTGCATCGGCATGGCATACCGATGCCGACCTTGGCCGTCCCGTTGAATGCGTGACCGATATGAGCCTGAGCCGCAGGCTGGGCTTTACCGGATATCAGTACACGCCTGATTCCTTCTTCGACCTGTTCGAACGCCTGCGGGCCGGGCGCTACATTCCCTGAGGGCGTGTTGGAAAAGGTCGCCTTTTGACAAGAGACTGTTTGAAAACAATACGTTACTAAAAAGTTCCGGATGCCGTCTTTTTTCAAAAAGGCGGCGTTCTTCCGAAGCTTTTTGGAAAAAGCTTCACCAAAAACTTCCTTCGGCTTTCAGGTGCCTGTCATGATCCGACTTTTCAAACAGTCTTTAAAAAGGCGACATCTGGCAAATTTTATTTATCAGTATTCTGTTTTCAGACAGTCCCCACCAAGACAGGCGGGATGCCATGCCTTAATGAGGCGGACCGGACATTGATCCAGCCCATAAAATATGGACATGGAATTCAGCTTTCCCTGCTGCGGTATTTGGAAATTACGCGGTAGATGGTGGCCTTGTGCACATTGAACCGATCCGCCACTTCCGCAACCGGCAGGCCATCCTGCGTGACCATTCTATATATAGCGGCACTTTCCGCCGGGTCGAGTTTGGCCGGACGCCCCATATGAATGCCACGCTGACGGGCGTTCAGGCGGCCCATCGCCGTACGTTCACGGATCAGGGCACGTTCAAAATCGGCTATGCCCGCAAATACCGTCATGACAATGCGGCCTTCGGACGATGTCGTATCCATCCACGGTTCACAGATGGAGCGTAGCCCGACATCCCTGCGCCGCAGGGATTCCGCAATTTCCAGCAGGTGCTGCGTCGATCGCGCAAGCCGGTCGAGCCGGTACACGATGACGACATCGCCCTTCGTGACATCCTGCAGAAGGCGATGCAGCGCGGGCCGCTTCTTTTCATCTTCCAGCAGGGAATCTTCATAAACCGCTTCACAGCCTGCGTCATGCAAATGCCACACTTGAACGTCAAGGGTGCATTCATCCGTACTTACACGCGCATAACCGATCAGCATTCTATCATCAAATCAGAATTGAATTTCAATCAGCTATGGTAATCAAAAAAGGCCAATGTGAACAGCCGTTATCATAATAGTTCCACATAAGTTCGCTTTTTCTCGTACAGAACAATGGAAATCTAAGGAATATATTCCCAGTATTCAACTAAAAACGCATTTATATATGTATGACAAAATATGTTGCGTTAACGGATGGTAAATAGTATTTAGAATACCACTTCTCTAAAATCTTAAACTTCTGCGAAATGGGATATCAGACTTTATGAGGCGCCGGACAGACAGAGTTCCCGACCTGCCCGATACTGAATTGGATCAGGAAATTCGTGGTGGTCTGTTTGTCCTGCGCCATACCCTGATGAAAGTTGCACAGGATGCATCCATGTTCGGCAGTTATGCCAATGCTTCGGAACGGCAGGTGGTCGGAGCGGGCACATGGCTGCGGAAATCGCTGGCCGATATTGCCCGCACCTGTCAGCGTGACTATGTCCTGCGCGGCGGCACGATGGAATTCGACAGCACGGGCGCACTCCATATCCTGTGGGTGCGCGTCACGGCGGCGACGGGCGGGGGCAGGCTGGTCCTTGGCCCCAAATCAGATGATTCCGGCCTGCTGCTGATTGATGTCACCCCGAATGACGAAATTGGCGACACCACCGTATCCATTACCTTCAGGGGTGTCGCCCGCCTGACCGTCACGCACGATGCCGATACGGATATTACCCTGATCGGCCTGCTGAGTGGCGCACAGACCAAACTGGACTGCAATACATGGGCGGTGGTCAGGCTGCGGGGCAATGTCTGTGGCCTGTCTGAAGAAAACAGCCAGTCCATTGCCACAGACGATGGTTGTGGCAGCCTTTACGTCCGTCATTACATGGCGGGCGATAAAAACGAAATCTGCTTTACTGTCAGAAAATAAGACTATTCCGGTATCGTTAGCAGACAGTCACGAACATGAAACAGAACGCATCCCTTTTTTCAAAACCATATCATTCCCTGTCCGGAACAAATGCGCTGCAGGTCCTGCATGGCGCCACGGATGGCGTTGTGGTGATTGATGAACGTAACCGGATCGTCTTTTTCAATGCAGCGGCCGAAAAGCTGTGGGGATATACCCAGTCCGAGGTGATCGGGTATAACGTGAACATGCTGCTGCCCGCCGGCATGCGTGATGAACACGATGCCTTTGTCGAACGAAACCGCAGCACCGGCATCAATACCATTATCGGCACATCGCGTGAGATCCGGTTTGAAAACCGGGCAGGGGAATACGTGGCGGGTGAACTGGCCCTGTCCATGATCACGCTGCGGCCTGACCTGCGCAAATACTACCTGGCCACCATCAAGGGCATGCCCGAGGAAAGCCACCGCAGGAACCTGCAGGCCCTGCAGAATACGGTCTTCCGTGCCCTTTCGAGCGACATGAGCGTGCGGGACATTGGCGACCTGATCTGCCGCGAAACGGAAACATTCGTTCCCGATACCGTTGCCGTGCTGATACTGGTGGAAAAGGACCGCCGCCTGCGCGTCCTGTCGGGTGCCGGTTTCCCCCGGCGCTATGCCGCGGCGGTGGAAAACATCACCCTGTCGGATGCCGATATCGCAGCCCTTGCCCGCAACCCGGCCCATGCGGGGACGCTGGTATGGAAAAGCTATTCCTCGCTGGGCCGTTCTCTGGGACTGCACCACTGCCGTGCTTCGGCCATTGTGTCGCCAGATGGGGCGGTGACGGGTATTTTCGGCCTGTTTTCACGCAATCCCGATCAAAAGCCAGACGGGCCGGACAGGATTGTCAGCGGGTGCGTGCCGTTCTGCGGCGCGGTGATCGAACAGTACGAAGCCCGTCAGCATATTGCGCAACTGGCCAGTTACGATCCGCTGACCGGCTTCCTCAACCGTTCGGCCGCACATGATGTCCTTGCCAGACTGGTCGGGCAGCCGGGGGACAACCATTTTGCCGTGCTGCTGTTGAATGTCGACCGGTTCCGCGACATCAATGAAGCATTGGGGCATGGCAATGGCGACCTGCTGCTGCGGGCGCTGGCCACCCGCATGCGCACGCTCAGCCCCGACAGTTATGTCCTCAGCCGGTCCAGCGCCGATGAATTCATCATCATACTGCCCGACACGCAGCCCGATACCGCGGTCGCATTCGTCACGACCCTGCTGAAGGGACTGACGCAGCCGGTTGAGATCAGGGGCAATTACATCGTGCCGTCCGTCAGTGCAGGCATCAGCATGTTTCCCCATACGGGGCCGGACAGTGAATCCCTGATCGGGCTGGCGGAAACCGCCATGCGGCAGGCCAAGAAGGACGCACCGGGCACATACCGTATCGCGACACCGGCGCGGCATGATGCGGCGCGCGAACGGCTGCTTCCGGGCAGGGCGATGCGCGAAACCCTGCAGCGCGGCCTGCTGCACCTGCATTACCAGCCACAGCTCAGGACGCGGTCCGGGCACCTGTATGGCGTGGAGGCACTGCCACGGTGGCACCATCCGCATCTGGGCAACATCTTTCCCGCCCGCTTCATTGCCGTGGCGGAAGACACCGGCCAGATCGACACCATCGGCACCTGGGCGCTGGAGGCCGCATGCCGCCAGATCAGCGCATGGGACCGTGACGCCATCCATGTGCCCGCCGTGGCGGTCAACCTGTCTGCCGGGCTGCTGCGCAAGCGCCATCTGCCGGAAATGATCGCCGGCATGCTGGAAACCTGCCAGCTTGCGCCACAGCGCCTGACGGTGGGACTGACCGAACAGGTCATGATGGATGACGATGCGGATACGATGGCGGTGCTGCATGCCATCCGCGCACTGGGCGTCGGCCTGTCCATGGATGATTTCGGCACGGGGTCTTCCAGCCTGTCGCGCCTTGCCCGCCTGCCGCTGAGCGAGATCAGGATCGACCACAGCTTCATCGCCAACCTTGAACACGACGCCAATGCGCAGGCCATGACCACGGCAGTGATCGGCATGGGCGGCATGCTGGGCATGACGGTGGCAGGCGGCGGTGTCGAAACCGAAAGCCAGAAGACCCTGCTTGAACACCTGCATTGCGATGTGATGCAGGGGCACCTTTTCTCCCGCCCGTTGACAGCCACCGAACTGGGGCCATGGGTGCGGGACCGGATTACGAAGCAATAAAGTAATAAAAGACCATAATATTTTACATATTCATAATAAATAAAGGAGAGAGAGAGATGGGAAAGGAAGTTTTTCCGGTAACGGAAGAAAACGTCAATTCCGACATCTGCGTGGACATGCTGCAGCAGGCACGTGACGGCGTCATCATTATCGATGACCGCAACTGCATCGTCTTTTTCAACCAGGCGGCGGAAAAGCTGTGGGACTATACCGCGGCGGAAGTCATGGGCCGCAATGTCAAATGCCTGGTGCCGATGGAATACCGCGGCAAACATGACGGCTTCATCGCGCATAACCGCGAAACGGGCATCAACCGCATTGTCGGCACATCGCGTGAGATCACGTTTGAAAGCAAGAACGGGGATTACGTCTCGGCCGAGATGTCGATTTCCACCGCGCTGATTGGTCCGGATAAAAAACGGTATTACATGGCCTTCATGAAGGGCGTGACCGAAGAAAGCCATCGCAGGAAGCTGCTGGACCTGCAGAATACGGTCTTCCGCTCCCTTTCGGGGGACATGCTGATACAGGACGTGGCCGACCTGGTGTGTGATGGCGTGGAGGAATTCGTGCCCAATTCCGTCGCCGTGCTCATGCTGCTGACGCCGGAAAATACGCTGCAGATCCTGTCCGGGTCGGGCCTGCCGCGCCGTTTTGCCACGGCGCTGGAACACATGACGCTGACGGATGCCGATATTGCCGCGCTGGCCAATGATCTGGATGAAGCCAGTTCGGTCGTGTGGGAAAGCTATCGTTCGGTCGGGATCTCGCTCGGGCTGAATGACTGCTGGGCTTCGGCCATCAAGGCGCCCACTGGCAAGATATCGGGCATTCTGGCGCTGTATTCGCGCAACCAGCACAAGGTGGCGGACTGGCCCCAAAAGATCGTATCCGGGGCCGTACCGTTCTGTGGCGTTGTGATCGAGCAGTACGAGGCACGCCAGCATATATCCCAGTTGGCCAATTATGACCCGCTGACCGGCTTCCTCAACCGCAGTTCGCTGCACAAGGTGCTGAAATCCATGATCAGCCAGCCGGGCGACAACCGCTTTGCCGTGCTGCTGATGGACCTTGACCGCTTCCGTGACATCAATGACGCGCTGGGGCATGTGCAGGGGGATACGTTCCTGAAGGCCATTGCCGAACGGCTGAAGAAACTGTGTCGCAGCAACTATGTCCTCTCACGCGCGGGCGGGGATGACTTTGTCATCGTCATACCCAACGCCACACCGGACATGGCGGTCGATTTCACCAAAACCATCATCACCGCCATGCAGCAACCGCTGGATGTCGCGGGCAACCAGATTTCCGCGTCCTTCAGCACCGGGATCGCGACCTTCCCCGAAAACGGGCCGGATGGTGAATCCCTGATCAGCCATGCCGAAATAGCCATGCGGCAGGCCAAGAAGGAAGCGCGCGGCAGCTACCGCCTGGTCAGCACGATTGACAGCAAGGACGCGCAGGACCGGCTGGTACTGGGCAGCGCGCTGCGGGATTCCCTGTCCAAGGGCCTGCTCAACCTGCATTACCAGCCACAGGTCGAAGCCCGCACGGGGGAGATCTATGGCGTGGAAGCACTGGCGCGGTGGAACCATCCCACGCTGGGCAACATCTTTCCCTCCCGCTTCATTGCCGTGGCGGAGGAGACGGGACAGATCGAGGCCATCGGCCGGTGGTCGCTGGAGGAAGCCTGCCGTCAGCTTACCCGTTGGGAAAGCGAGGGCGTGCACATACCCGTCGTGTCGGTCAACCTGTCAGCGGCCCATTTCCACAACCGTGGCCTTGTGCCGATGATCGCGGGACTGCTGGAAACATACGGGCTGGCGCCCGAACGCCTGACGGTGGAAATAACCGAAAGCGTGATGATGGAGGAAAGCGAGGAGACGATGAATGTCCTCGCCTCCATCCGCAAGCTGGGCGTCGGCCTGTCCATGGATGACTTCGGCACCGGTTTTTCCAGCCTGTCGCGGCTGACACGCCTGCCGCTGACGGAAATCAAGATCGACCGCAGCTTCATCATGAACCTTGAAACCGACCCGAATGCGCAGGCCGTCACCACTGCCGTGATCGGTATTGGCAACCGGCTGGGCATGACGGTCGTGACCGAAGGGGTGGAGACGGAAGCCCAGTACGACCTGCTGGAAAGCCTGCATTGCGACGTGCTGCAGGGCTACCTGTTCGCCCGCCCCATGTCGGCCACCGATCTTGCGGCATGGGCGCGCCAGCCCCGGCTGCTCATGCCCGCAATGGTCAGGAAAAAAGACGAAGGCAGCCAGTCATGACCGCCTGAATCCGCGCAGGCACAACAACACGGACAGCAATGTGATCGGGACCATGGCCCCGGCCGCCGGGTTGCGGATTGCTGCCGGAAAACGCCTGCAGGAACAGCAAAAAGTACGGGGGGCAGCAGGTGGCACCCCCGCTTTTTATCAAACCATCCGCCCACTGGACCATTAACCATCATGCACAGGCCACCGCGCATCCCGCGCGGCACGGCACGACGACCCCATGCATGAAACGGAGTGGCCACCATGAACAGGACCGTCCTTATCACCGGTGCCGGAACAGGATTTGGCAGGGAAATCGCCCTGCGGCTGGCGGCACGGCAATGGACCGTTATCGCGGGTGTTGAAATCCCGTCCCAGATCTTCCAGCTGGAACATGAAGCCGAACAGCGCGGCGTGGTCGTGCAGGTTGAAAAACTGGATGTGACCGATGCGGCGGATCGCGCGCGGTTCAGCCTGCTGGATGTTGACGTACTCCTCAACAACGCGGGCATCGGGGAAGGCGGCTCCATGGTTGACATACCCGAAGCCCACCTGCGCAGGCAGTTCGAGGTCAACGTGGTCGGACCGGTCATGCTGACACAGGCCATCGCCAGGCGCATGGCGGCACGCAGGGCGGGGAAGATCGTTTTCATGTCGTCGTGCGCGGGGCTGACCTCGGACCCGTTTACCGGGGCCTATTCCGCATCGAAACATGCCATCGAGGCCATCGCGGAAGCACTGGGCAAGGAATTGCAGGAATTCGGTATTGCTGTGGCGACCGTCAATCCCGGCCCGTTCCTGACCGGTTTCAATGACCGTATCTTTGATTCATGGAAAAGCTGGAACAAAAGCCTTTCGGACAATCTGTTCGATTACGAACGCATTGCCTATCCCTACAGGCAGTTTGACATCAAACCGGTCGTTGACACCACGATTGGCGTGATCGAAGGCACGATTGACACCTATCGCAATGTTGAACCCAGACAGAATATCGAAATGCAGCGCAAACAGATGGATGCCGCATGGACCCGCAGATATGACGAAAACCTGGGCAAACGCTTCCCGCTGGTTGAAACCTGCCATGACATGCAGCCCGGCACGCCGGTGGAGGAATAGCGCGGTCCCTTCATGACAGGCTGCCTGCGCAGCGCTTCACCAAGAACTTTCCTATGATCCAGGCGATATTGCAAAGGCAGGCTTCGACATGGGGCAGGGATCGCAGGCCGTGATTGACCACGGACCGCGTCCACACCCATCCCATGGCGGGGTTGCCTGTCGCCTGAAACAGGGATTGCTTACATGCCTCTTATCCGTTTTGACATGCTCGAAGGCCGTTCCGAGAAGGAACTGACCGCCATACTGGACGCTGCCCACCAGGCGATGCTGGACGCTTTCGGCGTGCCGCCGCGTGACCGGTACCAGATCATATATGAACACAGGAAAAGCCGCGTGCGCATTGAGGATACCGGACTGGGCATTGCGCGTACCGATGATGTCATGATCATATCGGTCACCACGCGCCCGCGCACGGTTGATGAAAAAACCGCGTTCTACCGCCTGCTGACCGAGGCCCTGACCACGAAGTGTGGCATCGCCGCCAGCGATGTCATGGTCAACTACGTTGAAAACACGGATGCCGACTGGTCATTTGGCAATGGGGAGGCACAGTTCCTGACCGGAAAGCTGGGCGCGCCCAAGGTCTCGTGACGTAAAGGGGGAACAGGGCCGGGCCTTTCATACCCGGTCCTGTCTGTGTCAGGGCATCATTCAACATTGGCCGGGGCCATGATATAAAGGGATTCAGGCGACATGATAAAAGTCTTGTCCTGTTTACTGACAATGGACCCGACAACCTGCATGTTGCATATGTCATGCGTCATGTCGGAACACTTGACGATCGCCTTGCGCAGGTCGCTTCCATCAGCGACATCCTTTACGCTGAACCCCAGATACTGATAATCACCGGCCGTACTGGATTCCAGCGCGGCCTCTGTCGATATGACGCAGACATTGTCGCTCAGGACACATGATCCGCGGCCATTGACCTGGATATGCTTGCCTATGATGGAATTTCCGGCAGCAATCACGTCAATGATACTGTAAACCGGTGTTACAGGCGGGGCCTGTGCCGCGGGCGACGCCGCCGCCTTGGCCGCCTGCTGCGCGGCCATGAAGTTTTTCATGTCCTGATCGGTCGCGGCATCGATGCATGGCTGTCTTAATGCGACATTTGTCCGGAACGCCTCATTACATCTGCGCCCCATGTATTCCAGCGCACCCTGCGACTGCACTTCCTGTGCATCGGCAGGTGTGGCAAATTCACTATTGGCAATGTCCCGGCCGGTGCGCTGCGCAAACTGCTCTGGTGTTTCCTGTGTCCCGGCATCCTGGGCCTGCGCGGTTGAAGCACCGGCCAGTAATACAAACATGGAAAATATCAGTCTATTCATATTTCACCTGTAATAAATAAGGATATACCATAATTTTTCATGACCGGCCACGCTTTCAGCGGGGCACCATACTTCATGCCCACCAGCACGGAAAGTGATGCCCGCAACGCATGCTGATGTTCATGCAGGGCCAGATGAAAGATGACAGGAACGCCCCCGCAATGCGCACCCCGTGACCAAGGCGGCCCATCCGTCACCCGCGCCACGGTCCCATGCCCGGTCATCAATCATGACCTGAACCCGTTTCCATCCGTTGCTGAACGATACCGTACCGTTTATATGGGGTCGGAACAGTGCCGGTACGCCGCGTACACGGCCGGCACGGATCGGATCGATATGCATGAAAAGGGGACATTCATGGCCAAAAGAACACAGATACACAGGATCATGACAGTATTCATCAATACATCAGGGGCGTGCGCCCTGCTTTTATCGGGAATGAATACGTGCCTGGCCGCCGGGACAACACGCGCGCGCGAAGCGCATGCGTGTGAAAAAGATGCGTTCAGGTTCTGCGGCACGGACATTCCCAACAAGAAAAAAATTGCAGCCTGCCTGCAGGCCCACCGTGAACAGTTGCGCCCCGCCTGCCGCGCCCTGTTTCCCGTTGCCGGAACACAGCCCGGAAACAACACACGGGACACGCACATCGTGGACTAGCCGCCAGCACGGCGGGGCAGGGGGCACAGGCGGAAACCGGCGCAGCAAATATTATTTCATGCCGGCCGCAATGCAGTGGGCACTGTCTGGGGAATAGGACCAGTATCAGCGACCCGCTCCACCTGGCGCGACAGAAATGACAAAGCACAACAGGAAACGGAGCAGACAGATTTCCTGACATTTCAGAGATTATGCAACCCGACAGGTGCGCCAGGTGTTTTCTGGTTTCATGGCACGAAAGAAAAGGACAGCTTTCCGTGCCCGTCCTTTCAGGGGAACACGGTCGAAAGACTGTGGATGCATGAATGAAAACGCTTACAGACGCGCAGAAGCTGGTTACGAAAATTGTCGTGGTTGTCACGATGGGTGCGCTCGCATTCGGCTATGATACAGGGGTGATTGCGGGCGCGCTGCCGTTCATGCAGCTTCCTTCCACACAGGGCGGTCTGGGCCTGACCCCGTTGACCGAGGGACTGGTGACGTCCGCACTGGTGCTGGGGGCGGCCATAGGCTCGCTGCTGTGCGGCATCATCGCGGACCGGGTGGGGCGACGCGACAGTCTCATGGGGTTGTCCGTCATCTTCATGATCGGCGCGATCGGCACGTCACAGGCCCCAACGGTCCCGGTCATGGTGGTGATGCGCGCCATACTCGGCTTTGCCGTGGGCGGCGCGTCCGCCCTTGTCCCGATGTTCATTTCGGAAATGGCGCCTCCCGGCAGGCGTGGCCGGCTGGTCAGCCAGAACGAGATGATGATCGTGACCGGACAGTTGGCCGCCTATGTCCTCAGCGCCCTGCTGGCGCGGTTTTCGGGTGCCAATGATATCTGGCGCACCATGCTTGCGATTGCGGCGGTCCCGGCCTTCCTGCTGGGGCTTGGCCTGGTGTTCGTGCCGCGCTCCCCACGCTGGCTGGCCAGCCGTGGACGGACCGAAGAAGCGCGGCAGGTGCTTGAACTCATCCGCTCGACCGACCGGCAGGTCAGCAGGGAAATGGGGGAAATCAAAGCACAGGTGAACGAGGAATCCGACCAGATGGGCTGGCGCGAGGCCATGGGCACGGTCTGGATCCGGCGCCTGCTGCTGGTCGGGATCGGGCTGGGGTTTTCCGCCCAGTTCACCGGCGTGAATGCCTTCATGTATTTTACGCCGATCATCCTGCGCCAGACCGGCCTGGGCACCCAGGCGGCCCTGACCGCGACAATCGGCGCGGGTGTCGTAGCCGTCATCGCGACCTTTCTGGGGATATGGATGATCGGGCGGTTTCCGCGCCGTTTCACGCTTCTGGGTGGTCTTGCCGGTGTCGTGTGCGCGCATCTGGGGCTGGGGGCGACGCTGCTGTTCATGGCGGGATCACCCATGCAGAGCATGGTGGCGCTGGGCTTCATCCTTCTGGCCCTGCTGTTCATCCAGATGATGGTCTCCCCCCTTTACTGGCTGCTGATGTCGGAACTGTTCCCGATGCGCGCCCGCGGTATCCTGACCGGGCTTAGCGTTGCCGCACAGTGGGTTTTCAATGCCACGGTTTCGTTCCTGTTCCCCGCGGCCCTGCACTGGATTGGCGCATCGACCTTCTTCGCCTTTGCCGCGATCAACCTGGTTTCCCTGATGTTCGTGGCACGGTTCCTGCCGGAAACGAAAGGCATGTCGCTGGAAAAGCTGGAAGGACACCTGGAAGATCATTTTTCTCCCGACGCCCCTGCCGCCGGCAACCCGCATGGTCTGGCGCGTGGCCTGTAACCCGGCGGGGCAGGTGATTACGAAAAAATAATGAACTCCACCATTCGCCCTGAATATTCCGCTTTATTGAAATGATAATCATTTTCATAATATAATTTCATGCAAATTCCTGCCCACAGGCCATATATTCAGGTTCGCGTCAGGTTTTCCTGTTATACGTCAGGATGTCATCATCATGATGACGCAGGCTTTATGTATGATGGGGAACAGACGCAGTCATGCGAAAGATATTCCTGGCCACCGTGTATGCCGTCTGCGCTGTCGTCATGACAGCACAGGCCGCCCGGGCAGCAAGCGGAACAGAGGGCGTATGCATGACCGTAGGTCAGGGCATCCGCCTGCATGTGGACGGCATGTATGGCGGCTATCCCCATTCCGTACTGCGTGACGCCGTGCTGCAGGGCGTGGCCTGCCCGTCTGGCCAGGCGGAACTGCATGCCTTCAGCATGGTTGCCGACCCGTCGCCCCACATGCATATTTTTGTCACGCGCCCCATCGGTCAGGGGCAGCAGGGGGCGATTTCCGCCCGGCTGTTTTCACACGGGCATTTCGTGATCGGGGAACGCATGTCGCTGTCCCCGCTGGCGCGATCGCAGTCCCCGTTTTCGGTTACTTCCGACATCAATCTGATGATGGCGCGCCTGTGGAGCGATCTTGCCGAACGGGTCAGCCATGACGGGCATGCGCCCGGTCCGCCAACAGTTCAGCATTTCGGCTGACCGGCCCTTGGGTCATTGATTGCAATAGGGGGGATCGGACACGTCGTGTCGTGACGGGGGGAAAAGCCTGAGGTGGCATTCATGCCCCCGGTCATTTCACCGATCCGGCAGGTCACGCGCCCGGCGGGAGTGCCCTGCCGGTCATCATCATGATCTAGGTCCGATCGGTTGTGGTTAGCATTACAGTTGCAGTTTATTTCCGGGCCAGAAAAACGAAAAAATTGCGGTTTTTCTCGCCGTAGACAGCCTGAAATTCGAACCTTCTGTAAAGTATAGGATCCATGAACAATTAACGAACAAAACAAAATGCAACTGTAGTACCAGAAATCCGTTGCCGCATATTCCACAATCCGTATCATCCGGTCCATCCATACGCGTTTCAGATGACCGGAATCCCGCACCCACAGACATGGGTGACACAGAAGAGGTCATCAGTGATCGGGGCCATGACAGCAACCGAATCAGGCTGTTTCTCATCGCACGGATATTACTGCCTGCCTGACATCCTTCCTGAATGATGAAACAGGCGCTTGTGTCGATGTTCCGGAACGGCGCCGGCATGGCGGAATGCTGGCGGGTCGGGGCAGGCCTGTCTCATTTCGAAGCCCTTCAGGGATTGTTATATTATAACATTGCATATAGGCTTGATGGATCGCAACCGAATGAATGGTGTCCGTCATGCACGAAAGACTTCCGGTAACGGTTCTTTCCGGCTTTCTGGGAGCTGGAAAGACGACGCTTCTCAACCACGTGCTCAATAACCGCGAGGGGCGAAAAGTCGCGGTGATCGTCAATGACATGAGCGACGTGAACATTGACGCGGACCTGGTGCGCGACGGCAGCAACCTGTCCCGAACGAACGAAACGCTCGTGGAAATGAGCAATGGCTGCATCTGCTGCACGTTGCGCGATGACCTGCTGCACGAAGTACGGCGGCTTGCGGAGGAGGGACGCTTCGATTACCTCCTGATTGAATCAACGGGGATTGCGGAACCCCTTCCGGTTGCGGCGACATTCGAGTTTCGTGACGAGGCGGGCGAAAGCCTGTCCGATATCGCGCGGCTCGACACGATGGTAACGGTGGTTGACGCCGTCAACCTGCTGAAAGACTACGCCTCGACAGATTTCCTGCGCGACCGGGGCGAGACGGCGGGCGAGGGGGACGACAGGGCGCTGGTTGACCTGCTGGTCGAGCAGATCGAGTTCGCGGATGTGGTGGTCCTGAACAAGGTCTCAAGTGCAACCGCGGCACAGCGCGAGACCGCGCGGCAGGTCATCCAGGCCCTTAACGCCGATGCGGATATTATCGAAACGGATCAGGGTATCGTGCCCTGCGCGCGCATTCTGGATACACACCGCTTCGATTACGACCGGGCGCACAAGCACCCGCTGTGGTACAAGGAACTGTTCGAATTCCACAACCATGTTCCCGAAACCGAGGAATATGGCATCCACACCTTTGTCTGGCGTGCCCGCCGCCCCTTGGTGCCCGAACGCTTCAAGGCCTTTATCGACTCCGCATGGCCGGGCGTGATCCGGGCGAAGGGCCATTTCTGGCTGGCGACCCGCCCGCAATGGGTGGGCGAACTGGGGCAGGCCGGTGCCCTGGTCCGCACGCAGGCCATGGGACGCTGGTGGGTGACGATACCAAAAGACCATTGGCCGGACAGCGATGAATGGCGCGACCTGATCCTGTCGAAATGGGACCCGGTTTATGGGGACCGCCGGCAGGAAATCGTATTTATCGGCACGGCAGAAATGGACGATGCCGGCATTGCCGCGGTTCTGGATGCCTGTCTTGTACCCGACTTTGATGTCGAGCAGTTCAATCCGCTGCCGTTCGCCCATCTGCCTGACCCGTTCCCGGCCTGGGAACAGGGAGAAATGGCGGATGCGTAAGGTGAAGGCAGATAACGAGCGGACATTACGCCACGAGATGTGGCGGCGGTATGCGGGGGATGACTGGGCCGCATTCGACGCGCTGCCCGCCGCAATCCGCCAACGGGTAGCAGCACATGCCTATGATGCCTGGTCGGTCAACGTCATGATGCTGTGGCAGCATTACAAACGGCTCTATGGACGCACGATGCGCGCCGAACGGGCATTGATCCGCTATCTTGATTATTGCGAGAGGCTGGAGCGGGAAGCATTTGCTTCACGCTACCATGAAGCCCACGGCATGGCCCTGCCGCATGATGCGGCCTGCGTGACAGTCCTGAGATGAAGCTGGTTCCCGGCACGGCAGTGGCATTTCGTGATGGATCGGGAAAATTTCTGGCAATACAGGGAAATAAAGATGTGTTCTGCATAAGATTTCATGCCATGGCCTGACGTTGGAAATGATCCGCTGTCTCTGATATCCCGGTCATGAGAACAGAAAGGAAAAACCGGTCATGGTCAGGACAATAGTGGTGCAGCCCCCTGGTGGTTTTGAAAACGTAACCATCACGGAACAGGCGGCAAGGGCGCCTGCAAGGGGTGAAATCAGGGTAAAGCTGCATGCCTCATCCCTCAATTACCATGATTATGCCGTTGTAAGCGGCATGTGGGGGCCGACTGTTGCGCGTATTCCCATGGCGGACGGGGCTGGCGAAGTGGTTGAGGTTGGCGCGGGTGTTACGGAATTCGTACCCGGCGACAGGGTGGTCAGCACTTTCTTTCCTACCTGGCTTGCTGGCGCACCGCAGGTGATCGGATTTACGACGGTACCGGGTGATGGGGTTGATGGCTATGCGCGTGAAGAAGTCACGGCGTCCGCGACCTCATTTACGCATGCCCCGCGCGGCTGGACCCATGCCGAGGCCGCGACACTGACCACGGCGGGCCTGACCGCATGGCGTTCCCTGTTTGTCGATGACCAGGTCAGGCCTGGCAGTACCGTACTGGTTCAGGGAACGGGTGGTGTATCGATATTTGCGCTTCAGTTTGCCAAAATGGCTGGGGCGACAGTTATCGCCACCTCCTCCAGTGACGAAAAACTTGAACGCCTGCGCGAACTTGGGGCCGATCACCTGATCAATTACCGCAACGATCCCGCATGGGGTAAAACGGCATGGGACCTGACCGGCGGGACAGGGGTCGACCATATTATTGAAGTCGGCGGTGCCAGGACCCTTGAACAGTCAATAGAAGCCATAAGGGTGGGGGGACATATTTCCACCATCGGCATTCTGAGCGGGGTTTCAGGTCAACTGGAAATTGTACCGATGTTGCTGAAGCAGTTCTGCCTGCAAGGCGTTCTGGTCGGGTGCCGGGCAGATCAGCAGGCAATGGTAAAGGCATTTGACAGCAACGCCATCCGGCCCGTCATTGACCGTATATTCCCGCTGGAAAATATTGTGGACGCTTTCAGGTATCAGGAAAGTAACCGGCATTTCGGCAAGATATGCCTTGATTGCCAGAAATAAGCCAGGCCACCCCTTTTTATTGGGCGGATTGACCCGGTCGGCAGGGAACAGTCCGTCCATGCTTCTGACCACGATCCAACCCGGCCAGATGCCGTTTCAGACAGTGTCGTCCTGCACGCACCACTTTTCCCGCAAGCGATACATGACTTCCCACCACGCGGAACCCGCGTGCACCGCCGGATACCGCGCCCTGATACAAAATTATCTATCCCGCGCCACAAACCGGCCCGCGCCGCAGCCGTTATCTGAAGTCGGACATCCCATGAACCACAGGGCATCATAGCCGACAGGAAACAGGCAGGTGGCATGAATGCAATTGTTCAGCTGGCGCTTGCCCGTCCCTATACATTTGTCGTGATGGCCATCCTGATCGCCATAGCCGGTGTACTCTCCGCCATCCGCACACCGGAAGACATCTTTCCCGATATCGGCATTCCCGTCATTGCGGTGGCGTGGACCTACAGCAATCTCTCACCACAGGACATGTCCGGGCGCATCGTACTCCCATTCCAGCGCACGCTGACCACGACGGTCAACAATATCGAACATATCGAGGGACAGTCGCTGACAGGCATCGGGGTGGTAAAGGTCTTCTTCCAGCCCGGCACCGATATCCGCATCGCCAATACGCAGGTCACCGCCATTGCCCAGACCATCCTGCGCCAGCTTCCCATTGGCACCACCCCGCCGCTGATCCTGAATTACAATGCCTCCACCGTGCCGATCGTGCAGCTTGCCCTGTCGGGCGAGGGCATGACCGAACAGCAGCTTTATGATTACGGCTTCAACTTCATCCGCAACCGGCTGGTCACGGTGCCGGGGGCCGCCATTCCCTATCCCTATGGCGGGAAGGTGCGCCAGATCCAGATGGACCTTGACCCCGGCAAGCTGCAGTCGCGCGGTGTCTCGGCACAGGACGTGGGCAACGCCCTGACCACCCAGACACAGATCACCCCCGCGGGTTTCGTAAAAATCGGGGAATACCAGTATAATTTCAGGCTGAACAACGCGCCCCTTTCGGTCGGACTGCTCAACATGCTGCCCGTGCGCACGGTCAATGGCGCGGTGGTGCGCGTGGGCGATGTCGCCCATGTGCGTGACGGGTCCATGCCCCAGCAGAACGTGGTGCATGTGGATGGCCAGCGCTCGGCGCTGATGACCGTGCTGAAATCGGGCGCCACATCCACCATCGCCATCGTGGCGGGGGTCAAGGCGATGCTGCCCGATGCGACACGTGGCCTGCCAAAACAGCTCAGGCTCAGGCCCGTCAATGACCAGTCGCTGTTTGTCCGCGCCGCCGTGGACGGGGTGATGCGCGAAGGCGCGATCGCGGCGGGGCTGACCAGCCTCATGATCCTGCTGTTCCTTGGTTCATGGCGGTCCACGCTTATTGTGGCGACCTCCATCCCGTTATCGGTCATGGGGGCGATTGCGGCCCTGTCCGCGCTGGGCGAGACACTGAATGTCATGACGCTGGGCGGCCTTGCCCTGGCCGTAGGCATTCTGGTGGATGAGGCCACGGTCACGATCGAGAATATCGAGCGCCACCTGGAAATGGGCAAGGATGTCCATGCCGCCATCATAGACGGATCGGGGGAAATCATCGTCCCGGCCTTCCTGTCGCTGGTCTGTATCTGCATCGTGTTCGTGCCGATGTTCTACCTGCCCGGCGTGGCGGGCTTCCTGTTCGTGCCGATGGCGCTGTCGGTCATGTTTGCCATGGTCATGTCCTTCATCCTGTCGCGCACGCTCGTGCCGACCATGGCCATGTTCCTGCTGCGCCCGCATGAGGCGGCAAGGCCGCACGGGGAGAATGTCCTCACGCGCTTCCAGCACGGTTTCGAGCGACGTTTCGCAGCGCTGCGCGGGCGCTACAGCGCGCTTTTGGAAAGCATTCTGGACCATCGCGGCCGGTTCGTGGCCGGCTTCGTGTGCTTTGCCGTGCTGAGCATGGGGCTGCTTCCGTTCCTTGGCCGCAATTTCTTTCCGCAGGTCGATGCGGGCACGATGACCCTGCACGTGCGTGGCCCCACAGGCCTGCGCATAGAGGAGACATCGGCCCTGTTCCAGCGGATCGAAAAGCAGATCCGCCAGCAGGTTCCCGCAGACGAGGTCGAGTCCATTGCCGACAATATCGGCCTGCCCACCAGCGCCATCAATACCGCCTATAACGCATCGGGCACCATCGGGCCGCAGGACGGGGATATCCTTGTCGCCCTGAAGGAAAACCATCACCCGACCGAACGCTACATCCGCAACCTGCGCCGCGAACTGCCCCGGGCCTTCCCCGAGGCCAGCTTTGCCTTCCTGCCATCGGACATCACGACCCAGATCCTCAATTTCGGCGCGCCGGCCCCGATCGACATTCAGGTATCCGGCCCCAACCCCGATGAAACGCGGCAGTTTGCCGGCCGCATACTGCGCGCCATACGCCATATTGACGGCCTGGTTGACGCCCGCATCCAGCAGCCCGCCCATTACCCCGAACTGCGCTTTGAGGTGGACCGCACCCGCATCAACCAGCTTGGCCTGACGGAAGGTGATGTCACCACCTCCATCGCCACATCCATTGCCGGGACCGTACAGACCGCCCCGCTGTACTGGCTGGACCCGCACAGCATGGTCACATACCCCATCGCGGTGCAGATGCCCGAATACCGCATCGGTTCACTGGCGGATATCATCGGCCTGCCGGTAACCGGGGTTTCAACCGACCGGCTGCAGGTGCTTGGCGCCCTTGGCACGATTACGCGCGGCACGACATCCCCGGTGGAGGCACAGTATAACATCCGCCCGCTGGTCGATGTGTTTGCAGGCGGCGACGGGCGCGATCTGGGCGCCATCGCCACGGACGTGCAGGCGGCCCTGCGCCATCTTGAACATGACCGGCCCGAAACCGTCACGGTCGCGCTGCGCGGTCAGTACCAGGCCATGACAACCGCCTTTTCCGGCATGGGATTTGGCCTGCTAGGCGCGATCGTGCTGATCTACCTGCTGATCGTGATCAATTTCCAGAGCTGGACCGATCCGTGCATTGTCGTACTTGCGCTGCCGGGCGCGCTGGCGGGCATATGCTGGATGCTGTTTGCGACGCATACCCCGCTTTCCGTTCCCGCGCTGACGGGGGCAATCATGTGCATGGGGGTCGCGACGGCCAATTCCATCCTGGTCATCACCTTCTGCCGCGAACAGCTGGCGGAACATGGGGATGCGGTCAGGGCGGCGCTGATGGCGGGCAGCACCCGCCTGCGGCCCGTCATCATGACGGCGCTGGCCATGGTCATCGGCATGCTGCCCATGGCGCTGGGGCTGGGCGAAGGGGGCG
>NZ_VWPI01000041.1 GCF_015155755.1 Komagataeibacter sp. FXV3
TTGGGCGAAGGGGGCGAGCAGAATGCGCCGCTGGGGCGGGCCGTTATCGGGGGGCTGATATTCGCCACCTGTGCCTCGCTGTTTTTTGTGCCGACCCTTTTCGCCATCATCTACGACCGGCGCGCACGCCACGACACGGATGGGGCCCATGCCCATGGCTGAGACCCAGGCTGCCGTACACGCCGGCCCCCGGCCACGCCTGCGCTGGATCATTCTTGGCGGGGCGTGCATTTTCGGGGCCATTGTGGTGGTGGGCACGATAACGCGCATCCATGACCGCCGCCAGCTTCATGCCACCAATGTTGCGGCGCTGGTGCCCAGCGTGACAGTCGTGCATCCGGCTGGCCATGCGGTTGATACGCTGGTCCTGCCCGGTATCCTGCAGGCATGGTACAGCGCGCCGGTCTATGCCCGGACCAATGGCTACCTGCGGCAATGGTATGTCGATATCGGGCAGAAAGTGGCGGCAGGGCAGCTACTGGCGGAAATTGATACGCCCGATGTCGACCTGCAGCTGGCAGGGGCAAGGGCCGCGCTGGGCACGCGGACCGCGCAGCGTGACCTGGCACGGATCACATCGCGCCGGTGGGACCGGCTGAATGCCCAGAATGCCGTATCCCAGCAGGAAACGGACGAACGCCGGGGCAATCTGGCCGCCAGCGAGGCCACGCGGCATGAAGCCGCGGCAGAGGTCGAACGCCTTGAAACGCTCTCTGCCTTCAAGCGCATCATTGCCCCGTTCGCCGGTGTGATCACCAGCCGCGCGACCGATATCGGCGCGCTGATCGTGGCCGGCACGGCTGCCAGCCAGCCACTTTTTACCGTATCGGACGTGACCCGCCTGCGGCTTTATGTCCGTGTGCCACAGGCCTATGCCGCGCGGATGCGTGAGGGCTTTGTCGCGCATTTTACGGTACCCGATTACCGCAACCGGCAGTTTGAAGCCCGGCTGCTCCATTCCTCGGATGCGGTTGATTCCCAGTCGGGCACGATGCTGGTCCAGCTTGTCTATGATAATAGGGAAAATCTTCTCAAGCCCGGTGCCTATGCCCAGATCGCCTTTGCGTTTCATGGTGCCGGGCCACAGGCGCCGCCTGCCGCGCGCATTCCCGCCAGCAGCCTGCTCTTCCGCCGGGACGGGACAACCGTGGCGCTGGTGGACGGGCACGACCATGTCAGGATACAGCCCGTCGCCATCCTGATCGATTTCGGAACCGAACTGGAGGTGACAGGAATTACGCCACAGGACAGGATCATAACCAACCCGCCGGATGATATCGGGGACGGGGATCCCGTCAAACCGCGTGAGGGCAGGCATGGCGCCTGAACGGGGCAGGGCGGTCCTGCTTCTTGTCGTCCTGCTGTGCGGCTGCAATCTCGCCCCCCGTTACCACAGGCCCATACTGCCCGATATACCCGCCACATTCAGGGAAACCGGCGTGTGGACACCGGCACAGCCCGCCGATACCGCGCAGCGCGGGGCGTGGTGGTCGGTCATGGGGGACGAAGGGCTGGACCGGCTGGAGGACCGGATCGAACACGGCAGCCCGCAACTGGCTGCCGCCGTGGCACGATATGACCAGGCCCGTGCGCTGGTCCGGCGGGCGCGGGCCGACTTCTTTCCCCAGATTGATGCAACAGCCAGCGCGCAGCGTGAACGCGCGCTTTTTCCCGCCACTGGCAATTATTACGAATACCACGACTATGAATCCGGCGGCACCGTTTCATGGGAGCCGGATATCTGGGGGCGCATCCGCAACCTGGTCAGGGCGGCGCGGGCCAATGCGCAGGCGAGTGCGGCGGACCTTGCGTCGATCCGCCTCAGCCTGGAGGGTGAACTGGGCGATGATTATTTCCAGTTACGGGGGCTGGATGCCCGCATCAGCCTGCTGCACAAGACCATAGCAGCCTATTCCGCGGCGCTGGACCTGACCACAAAGCGATTTGTGGGCGGGGCCGCGAATGAACTGGATGTCGGCCGTGCCCGCACACAGCTGACCACCACGCAGTCCCAGCTGGAACAGCAGGTGGCGGACCGTGCGTTGGCGGAACATGCCATTGCGGTACTGATCGGTGAGCAGCCTTCAACTTTTTCAATCCCGTCGGCGGACGACCTGCCCCCCGTGCCGCCCGTTCCCATAACCGCGCCCACCCACCTGCTGGAACGCAGGCCCGATGTCGCGTCGGCAGAGCGGCATATGGCCGCGGCAAATGCCCGGATCGGCGTGGCGCGGGCCGCCTTCTTTCCCAACATCACGCTGGGGGCGACTGGTGGTTCGGAAACCACGACCAGCATGCTGGCCTCGGCCGGAAGCGGTGTATGGGCGCTTGGCCCGGCGCTGGCTACACTGGCCATATTTGATGGAGGGCGGCGGTTCGCCAATCTGGCACTGACGCATGCGGAATATGCACAGGCCGCAGCCAGTTACCGGCAGACGGCGCTGACGGCCTTTCGGGAAGTGGAGGACCAGCTTGCGCTCCTCAACCATCTGGCCGATGCCGCCACATGGCAGGAGGAGGGGGTGGTGGCGGCCACGCGCACCAACCATCTGGCAGGTGTCCAGTACCGCGAGGGGGCCGTGGACTACCTTCAGGTTGTCATTGCCCAGACAGCGGAACTACAGGCGCGCGAAGACCTGATTACGGTCAATACGCGCCGCCTGGTAAGTGGCATCGACCTTGTACGGGCCATGGGGGGCAACTGGGGCAGGCATGATGGCGCAAAAGGAAAGTAGGTCTCCGTTTTCCATCGGTTTTGGAAATTCATAAGAAAAATTTCTGGTGAATATTTTTTCAACAGACTTAAAAACTGTCTGGAAACAAATTGTTGAAAAAAATAAAAGTTTCGGGTGCCACTTTTTTTCAAAAAGGCGGTGTTTTCCAAAGCTTTTTGAAAAAAGCTTCACCAAAAACTTTCTTATGATTGCCGGATGTTTTCCGGGCAGCCTTTTAGGGGAACGTCACCTTTTTAACAAAACGACACCCGAAAACTTTTATTTATTCATAAATCATTTCCGAACGGCCTCCAGATACGTGACAGGCCACGAAACTCCAGCACACAGCAGCACTTTATAGCGGCACAGAACACGGTTCAACTTGCCCGAAAGGACAGGCCATGTCGTTCCTTCATAACCTTACCTGCCGCCGGTGTTTCAGCCGCGCACTGGCCGCGACCCTTGTTGCGGCGCCGCTTACGGCCATCGCGGGACGCAAGGCCGGTGCGGCCGACAAAAAGCTGGCGCCCGTGCCCGGCGGTCCGACATCGCTGCGCAGCACTGTACTTGATACAGCCGCAGACACCCTGCAGGCCAAGAAACCGATCGATGCGATGAGCGCGTATCTGAATGGTTTCCATTTCTATGCCGATGACCTGGGGCGTCAGGTCGAAGCCAATCACTACTGCACACATCTGGGCGAAGGCTTCCATCAATGCGTGATCTATGAAGCCAACCAGAAAAACGCCCGGCTTATCGGCGTTGAATACATTGTCAGTGAGACAATATTCAAAACACTTCCCGAAGAAGAAAAGAAATTATGGCACAGCCATCATTACGAGGTGAAATCCGGCATGCTGGTCGCCCCCGGCGTGCCCGATATGGGGGAACATGCATTCATGGCCGATCTTGTCACCACTTATGGCAAGACATGGCACACCTGGCAGATCGACCGGGATCATGACCTGCCCCTGGGCATTCCCCAGCTGATGATGGGCTTTACCAGAGATGGGCAGGTCAGCCAGTCCTCGCTGGATGACCGGGACAGGCGTTTCGATATTTCCACCCTCGGCGAAAAAAAGAATCGTGCCGATATCCCGACACCGCAGATTGTGCCGGGCGCCAATGCATGGCAGAGCGGCACGACGCCACAGTTACAGCTTGTGGAAATGCCCGTCAAAAACCTTACCCTCTGACAGGGTCATGAAAACAACCCCTCCAGCCCTGCGCAACAGCAGGGCACGCACAGGGGGACGGATGCACGATGCCCGCAGTGAAAACACCTACAGCCCGGGCCGGTCATGGTGTCATGCTGACCCATCCGGACCGGATCTACTGGCCGGATGCCGGCATAACCAAGGCCGGGCTGGCCGATTATTACAACGCTGTATGGCCGCGCATGGCCCCGTTCATTATCGACCGGCCGCTGGCGCTGCTGCGTTGCCCGGACGGGATCGAAGGGCCACGCTTCTTCCAGAAAAATGCGTGGAAAGGCATGAACGCCCATATCATGGCGCTTGATGACCCACAGGGCACGCCACCGGGCCATCTGATCGGTATCCATGATCTTGATGGCCTTATGGGGCTGGTGCAGGGCGCTGCGCTGGAAATTCACCCCTGGCAGGCTTCATGCCATGACTGGGAGCGACCTGACCAGATGGTCATCGACCTTGATCCGGGGGAGGGCGTCGGGTGGGCATCTGTCATTGCCGCTGCGCGGGAGGTGCGTGCACGGCTTGAAACCTCCGGGCTTATGACCTTTGTCAAGACTTCCGGCGGCAAGGGGCTGCATGTCATTGCCCCGCTTGAACCCGTGGCCGACTGGGCGTATGTCAGGACTTTTGCCCATACGCTGGCGCAGGACATGGCCGCCGACAGCCCGGATCGTTTTATTACCACTGTTTCCAGGGCAAAGCGCCATGGCAGGATCCTGCTTGATTACCTGCGCAACCAGCGCGGGGCGACATCCGTGGCGCCCTATTCATGCCGCGCGCGTCCCGGTGCCCCGGTCTCGATGCCGGTAAGCTGGGCGGAACTGGACGCACTTGCGGGTCCGGCGCAGTTCACGGTGGGCAACGCCATGGAACGGCTTGCATCACGGCATACGGACCCATGGGCGGATTTTCATGCGGCGCGCCGACCTGTTCCCTGAAGGCCGGCACGGGATCTTATGGGACAGCGGACGGGATCAGTTTTTCTTTTCCCCGCATTGGCGGGGGGATGTGTCAGTAGGTGGCTGGACGGCCGCGTGGTCGCTGCCTGTCACGTAATCCTGCAGTTCCTGTGCTTCCTGTTCCGCATTTTCGGCACGCAGCTTGACAATATCCCCGATGCTGACCAACCCGACAAGCTTTCCATTTTCCAGAACGGGCACGTGCCGGTTACGGGAATACGTCATGCGGCAGGCAATGTCATAAATACTGTCATCGGGTGATGCGGTCGGCATATCCTTTGCCATGACGTCCTTTGCCGCCAGGGTCGCCATGTCCGCACCGTGTTGGGACAGGGCATGGACAATCCCTTTTTCCGATACAAGGCCAACCAGCTGCTCATCAGGGCCAAGGACGGGCGCCCCGCCAATATTATGCCGCGCCAGCGTGGTGGCGACGCTCAGTATGGGGTCATCTGCCCTGACGGTTATGACCGTATTGCCTTTTTGCGCCAGAATGTGAAAGACATGAGAGGACATGGGAAAACCCTTTCCATGTTTTGGATAACCGAAAACAGTCCCGTCAATGCGTTATCCCATCCCGCGTTTCGGACGGGACGGTGGCGGCAGGAAGCAACGGATGGATGGCACGGGCGGGGAACAGCCCCCCGATCACGACGATCATGCCCAGAACGATGACAAGCGCCATCAGTTCCGGACGGACATGCCGGTTCAGGGGACGGGAAGGTAACGATGGGGTCACCATCATGGTCCGAACGATGTTCAGATAATAATACAATCCGATAATACTGCCGATTATAAGAAAACAGAGCAGCAGGTCACGCTGGTGTGCCACACCGACCGCAGCGATCCCGAATTTCGCAAAAAATCCGATCCCGGGTGGAATACCCGCAAGCGAAAGCAGCATGAACGACATGACAGCCCCCACAAACGGATGGCTGGAAAACACGCCTTTCCATTGCGCGATAACCCGGCCATCCGGCCCGCCGGGGGTGGCAAAGGCATCCATGACCGCAAATACGCCCAGTGTACTGGCGGTATAGGCCGCAAGATAAACGGTTATGGCCCCGGATTGCAGACGGCCCGGGCACATGAAAGCAATCAGAAGATATCCCATATGCGCGATGGATGAATATGCCATAAGGCGTATGAAATCCGCCTGACGCAATGCCATGAGGTTGCCCCCCATAATGGTCAGGATAATGACGCCACACAGGATATCATTCAGGAATGGTGGCTGGTTTTCCGTCCCGAAATAGCGGACGAGCGGCGAAAATATCGCAATTTTCGAGACCACGGCCACAAACGCCGCCACCGGAACGGGCGCCCCCTCCATCACATCGGGCAGCCACATATGGAAGGGCACTGCGGAAAGTTTGAAGAACATGCCGACCAGGATCATGATCGTGGCGGCAGGCGGCAATGCAGCGGAAACCCCGCCCGCCGCGATGGGCGGCATGAACCGCAGGGATCCGGTAACACCATAGGCCAGGCCGATACCGAACAGGAGGATGGCGGAAGAAACACCCGACAGGATCAGGTATTTCATTGCGGCCTCATGCCCCGGCACGGCACGATGCCCAAAGGTCACCAGTCCCATGATGGAGACGCCCAGTATCTCCAGCCCCACAAAGAACGGCATGTAATTCGCACTGAATACCATGGCCAGCGCACCCAGCGTACCCAGCATGAGCAGCAGGGCGTATTCATCTGCGCGCATGATCCCGTCATCCCGCCATGACATGAGCATGATGCATATGGTGGAAAACATGGTCAGAATGGCTGTATAGGCCGTCCATCGATCCTGAACGAACAGGCTGTCGCCATGATCGGGCACCGTTCCCGCATGGTGCCCCACGACCATGATGGCCAGCAGCAGTATGCCCATGGCGCACAGGAAACTGCGTCCCACCGAACGCCGCCATGCCGTTGCACCAAGCATGACCATGATCCCGGAGGACACGACCAGCAGCGGGGCCGGCAGGAAAACGTCATGCACGATCATGGCGTGGCACCTTCCGGACCGGTCATGGCGGCAACGGGCAGGGGCAACGGGGCGGAAAACGTCACGAAAGGCTGCGGATACACCCCCAGCAGCACAAGAAAAACCATGACGCAGGCAAAAACCGCCATCTGCCGGGACGCAACATCCGGCACGGGTTGCAGACCTGTCCGCGGGGCTGCCAGAAATATGCGGTTGACCATCCGTAGTGCATAGATGGCGGCCAGAACCAGTCCCACGGCTGCCAGTATCGCAGGCAGGGGGCTGACATGCCATGTCGCCAGCAGTACAAGGAACTCACCGGTGAAGTTCCCCAGTCCCGGCATGCCGAGTGCTGCCATGGCAAAAAACAGCCCCGCACCGGACAGGCGTGGCATGGCAGCCCACAATCCGCCAATACAGCGCATGTCACGTGTATGCAACCGGTCCTGGATGGCACCCGCGACCACGAACAGGCCGGCCGTGCTCAACCCGTGGGCCAGCATCTGTATGATCGCCCCCTGCATCCCCATGCGCGAACCGGTAAAAATGCCCAGCAGCACGAAACCCATGTGGCTTATGCTGCTATAGGCGATCAGGCGCTTCACATCATCCTGCGCATATGCCAGCCACGCCCCGTACACGATCCCGGCCACACCCAGTCCCATGGCGATGGGGGCAAACCGGCTGGCCGCATCGGGAAACAGCATGATGTTGAAGCGGATCATGCCATACCCCCCGGTCTTGAGCAGGATACCCGCCAGCAGCACGCTGGCCGCGGTCGGCGCCTGCGTGTGGGCATCAGGCAGCCAGACATGGACCGGCACCACCGGCAGCTTGACGGCGAAGGCGATGAAGAACCCCAGCATGAGCAGCATGGACACGGCGGGGGACAATGGTGTGTGGGCCAGCGTGAAGTAATCAAACGTCAGCACGCCCGTCTGCCGGTAATGCGTGATGACCAGCCCGAGAATGGACAGCAGCATGATCAGCCCGCTGCCCTGCGTAAACATGAAAAACTTCATGGCGGCGCGCTGCCTGTCCTCATGTCCCCATGCGGCGATCAGCCCGAACATCGGCACCAGCATAAGTTCCCAGAAAAAGAAGAACAGGAACAGGTCCGTGGCCAGGAATGTCCCGATAATACCCGTAAGGGTCGCAAGGAACAGGAAACGGAACGCCCCGGCATGGACCGTGACCTGACGTGTGGCAAGAAATACGCACAGGAAACACATGATGAGCGAAAGCCAGATCAGCGACAGCGAAAGACCATCCATATCCAGCCTGACCGCAATGCCCATGGCCGGGATCCATGGCATGGAAAAATGCCCCGGCCACGGCCCCGTATGGACGGGATGGCCAAATGTGGCCATGACCAGGACAAACGTTTCCACAATCAGGGTTACAAGCACCACCCACCATGACGCATCGCGCGATGTCGTGGTGACACGCGGCCGGACATGCCCGGCAACCCATGCCACCCCGCCACCCATGATGGGCAGGAGCACAAGGGCGGGCAGGGGGTTCATGACAGCACCACCATGGCAAGGCCCGCGCACAGCCCGGTTGCAATCCACGCCGCATACCACCGCACGCGGCCATTCTGGAACTGGCCCGGCAGATGATCCGCCCATCTGGCCATGCCGGTGGCCCGTATCGCCAGCATGTCCACAACCCCGGCCCGCGCCCTGAACATTCCGGCGCTGGCCGCCCGTGTCAGCCGCCCTGTTCCGGTTATGGCGTGATCCGCAATATCAAGCCGTGTCAGCCATACCAGCAGGCACAAGGGCTGCACGAACACCCGGTCATACACCACGTCCATGCCCCGGCCGTCGCGGGCAGGGCGGATAATGGCAGCCTGACCGGGTATTTCGCGCATGACGGACACACGACGCCCCCACAGCACCCATGCCACCCCAAGCCCGGCAAGGGGCACGATAGCACCCGCCAGCACAAGCCAGATCGGTTCATCCGCATGCGATAATGGCACCCCGGGATCCAGAAGGGCACTGAACAGGTGAAGGCGGGGAAGCGTATCAGGCATTTCAATGACTCCGCCAGACAGCGAGAGAACACACAGACAGCCCAGCGGAATGCTCATGAGACGTGACGTCCGGCCCACGGCCCTGGTTCCCGCTTTCCCGCAAAAGACAATGAAGACACAGCGGAAAATATACAGCGCGGTCAGGAAGGCCCCCAGCAGGGCAATTCCCCATAACGGATGTCCGCTCAGGCCCCATTCCCGCGTCAGGCCAAAATGGACGTGCCATACACCCGACAGGATCATTTCCTTGCTGTAGAACCCGGCCGTCACCAGCGGCAGGCCAGCCAGCGCCGATGCCCCCGCGACAAAGGCCATGGTCAGTCCCGGCATGGCGTGGCGCAGGCCGCCGAGGCGAAAAATATCCTGTTCGTGGCCTGCGCGCATGATGACCGCACCCGCCGTCAGGAACAGCAGCGCCTTGAAGAAGGCATGGGTCATCAGGTGAAACAGCGCCGCCTGCCACACCCCGCACCCAAGGGCGAGAAACATGTACCCAAGCTGGCTGATCGTGGACCATGCAAGAATACGCTTGAGATCGGACTGCACCAGCGCCTTGCACGCCCCCATAAGCAGCGTCAGCGCCCCAAGCACGGCCATGAACGCCATGACAGGGGCCGCCATGGCAAACAGGTCATGCAGGCGTGCGATCAGGTAGACGCCTGCGGTTACCATCGTGGCTGCGTGGATAAGGGCGGAGGTCGGTGTCGGCCCCGCCATGGCGTCCGGCAACCATGTCTGGAAGGGGATCTGCGCCGATTTGGCAAGTGCCCCCACCAGTATCAGGGCTGCCGCCGCATTCACGCTGAACGGGGGCAGCTGCCCGTCCGTGACCGCCGCCAGCACGGTCCCCATGCGCAGGGAACCCGTAGCCGTGGCCAGCAGCAGCAGGCCACACAGCAACGCCACATCGCCCATGCGTGTCATGTAGAAGGCCTTGCGCGCAGCCGCGGTATTGGCGGGGTCATCATACCAGAACCCGATGAGCAGGTAGGAACACAGCCCCACGCCTTCCCACCCGATAAACATGCACAGCAGGTCGGATGCCAGCACCAGTACCACCATGGCGGCCACAAACAGCGTCATGCAGCCGAAAAAGCGCGCGATACCCGGATCGTCGCGCATGTAGCCTGCGGCATAAACATGGATCAGCAGCCCCACGATCGTGACGACAAGGATCATGACCATGGAAACCCGGTCCAGCGTGAAGGCGATATCCGCTGAAAATCCCTCAATACGCATCCACGGCCACAGCACCACCCGCAATGCGTCCGTCGCGGGTCCGGACAGGAGCATGACGGACAGGATGACGCTGATTACGGCGGAAAGCCCCACACCGGCACACGCAACCGTCCCGATGGCGCATGCGCCCATGCGGCCTGCGGATACGGACACGACCAGCGACGCGACAAGCGGGCAGAGGATGATGAGGGGAAGCAGGATTTCACCCATGGCCTTATCCCCGCAGCAGGTTGCCGGTATCGGCGTCAAGCGTGGGCCGCCCCCGCGCATGCAGGCACACGATGATGGCAAGCCCCACCGCCGTTTCCACGGCGGCAAGGGCAAGGATCAGCACGAACATCACCTGTCCCGTCGCATCATGCCAGCGCGCACCCGCCCCCACAAACACAAGGGCGGCCGCATTGAGCATGATGTCCAGCGACATCAGCATGAACACCAGATCGCGCCGGACCAGAACGCCCGCCAGCCCGACAGAAAACAGGACCGTGGCCAGCAGCAGGGTATCGTTGAAGGAAAAGGCAGGCATGTCAGCGCCCTCCCACCCGGTTGCGCCCGATATGAAAGGCCGAGATCAGACCGGCCAGCAGCAGGTACGACACCAGTTCCACCATCAGCACGTAGCGACCGAACAAGCCCAGTCCCACATCATGCGCCGTAATGGGGGCAGGAGCCGGTGCAGGCCCGGATAGCGGGTTGAGGCAATAGAGCAGTTCCGCACATGCAATGGTGGCCAGAACGCCCGGTCCCAGCCATGCGCGCGGGTGCAGCCATTCCTTTTCACGCGCGCTGTCCGGCTGCCCCAGATTGAGCATCATGATGACGAACACGAACAGCACCATGATCGCACCGGCGTAGATGATGACCTCCAGCATCGCGGCAAATGACGCGCCCAGCATGACAAGGACGGTCGCCAGCGCCAGGAGCGTCACCACCAGGTACAGCACCGCATGGACCGCCACCCGCCGTGTAATGACCATGATGGCCCCCACGACAGTCACACACGCGGCAAGAAGGGCCAGGGCATGCATGGCGGTTACGGCAGCAGGGAATGGAGGTCGACCGGCGGGCGTTCACGTTCGGACGTGCCACGCGCCTTGCCGGGAACGGGAATGCCCGCGACATGATAGAAACTGTAACCGGGATATTTCCCGCTCCCGCTTATCAGCAGGTCTTCCTTTTCATAAACAAGGTTGGGCCGCGCGTATTCGCCCATTTCAAAATCGGGCGTCAGCTGTATGGCGTAGGTGGGACAGGCTTCCTCGCAAAAGCCGCAGAAAATGCAGCGCGAGAAATTGATCCGGAAATATTCCGGGTACCACCGCCCATCGGCTTCGGTTTTCTGCAGGCTTATGCAATCCACCGGGCAGGCGACGGCGCACAGGTTGCACGCAACGCACCGCTCCGCCCCGTCGGGATCGCGCGACAGGATGATCCGCCCGCGATAACGTGGCGGCAGGTAAGGTTTCTGTTCCGGATACTGCACGGTCGCGCGCCGGTGGAAGGCATGCAGCGCCGTCAGGAACAGGGTGCGCAGGGTATCAAGCATGGGAAATGCCTTTGCATCAGGCGTGTCACAAAGACGCGCGCAGCATGAGGATGGTTCCGGTCGCCATGACATTGAACAGGGAAAGCGGCAGCAGGACTTTCCAGCCCAGCGCCATCAGCCGGTCATAACGCGGGCGCGGCAGGGCCGCCCGCAGCAGGATAAAAAATACCACCATGCCCCCGGTCTTGAGCGCAAACCACACGGCAGGGGGCAGGAACGGCCCGCGCCAGCCACCAAGGTAGAGCGTGGTGACAAGGCTTGAGACCAGAACGATCCCGGCATATTCGGCAATGAAGAACATGCCGAACTTCATGCCCGAATATTCGGTATGGAACCCCGCACCCAGTTCGTTCTCCCCTTCGGGCAGGTCAAAGGGCAGGCGGTGCGTTTGTGCAATGCCGGCCAGCATGAACACGCCAAAGCCAAGGCATTGCGGAATGATGAACCATAGCCCCGCCTGCGCCGCCACGATATCATGCAGGTTGAACGACCCGGCCATCATGACCACACCCAGCAGCGACAGCCCCATGAACGCTTCGTAGCTGACCATCTGCGCCGCTGCCCGCATGCCACCCAGCAGCGCGTATTTGCTGTTGGACGCCCACCCCGCCAGCACCACCGCATAAACCCCAAGCCCCATCATGCCGAGGATGAACAGCAGTCCGACATTCATGTCACCCGCAATGCCCACGCCCATCGTGACCGGAATGACGGCAAAGGACAGCAATACCGTCATCATGCCAATGACCGGGGCAAGAACGAACACGGCCCGGTCGGCAAAGGGGGGGATCCAGTCCTGCTTGAACAGGATCTTGGTTCCATCCGCCACGGCCTGGAACATGCCGCCCGGCCCCACGCGGTTGGGTCCATACCGGTCCTGCCATAATCCCAGCAGCCGCCGTTCAACCCATGTCAGCACGGTGGCAAGGCCAAGGACGACAGGTGGCATGAGAATGATGGTGGCAAGGGCTGGATACGTCATGACCGCCCCCCTTCGTCCGGCATCCGCTCCAGCCGGGCCATGCGGGGGAAACGGAACGCACGCGCGACCATGTGCGCCGGGCACAGGGCAATGCCCTCGGGCAGTCCGGGCACGGGTTCCACGGGCAACATGTGCGGCCCGTCATCCAGATGCAGCACCATGCGGCCTGTTGCCGCCATGCCGGCAGGCAGCCCCAGCGCTGGCGCGGTTGCGCGCGCCATGACGGATGGGGAGAACATGCTCAGTTCCTCGCTGCCGAACAGGCGCGTATCGGGCAGGACCAGAACGGTATCAGCCTGCACCAAATGGGGACGGGGAATATCGGTGGCATAAGCCGGTTTCGCATCAGAATGCCCGACGCGGGACAACAGCCGGATACCGCATTCCCCGCCACGCATGGGACCACCGATTTCGTGCTGGAAACGGTTGAGCGCCTGAACCGAATTCCATGGTGATGCCTGATAGCCCGAAACCAGTGCTGCGGGCATGTCCGGCCCATAGGCGCCTTCCATGGAACTGCTGAACGGGGTGTCCGGACTGCGGGGCGGTGGCTGGTCGCGCACATTGACGAAGGAACGGATGACGGTCCGCCCGCTGGCGCGGTAGGTCTGGCTGCGCAGTTTCTGGCCATTCATGCGGTAATCCGCCCCCGGCGCCGCCCTGACGGCCGGGGCAAGATGGGGAAACGCTTGCGCCAGCGCGGACAGGACATCATCCAGATCCCGCCAGACGGTCAGGCCCGTCATATGCGGCGCGGACGGGTCAAGGCTGCGGGCCAGCGCCTGTACCCAGCGCCAGCCGGCCTGTATGGGGGCAGGGGGAAAGACCGCCTGAAAAAAGCGTTGCGCCCGGCCTTCCTGACTGACCAGCGTGCCGCTGCATTCACTGAAGGCACTGGCGGGCAGCACAAGGCTGGCCTGTCGGCATAGCGGCGTGGCCGTATGGTCGATCACGACGATATCGGGAACCGCCGCCAACAGTTCCGCCACATCCGCTGGCGGCAGGTGGCGGGTCAGGTCATTTTCCACAATGACCAGCACGGAAATCGCGCCCGCCCGCGCCTGTTCCATCACCGTTTCCAGCGACAGTCCCCCCATCATGGCCAGCCCCATGCTGTTGCATTCCGGCAGCACCAGCGACAGGCCGGCTGCGGGTGTGGCGCGCGCGAGCGCCGTGGCGATACTGGCGGCGGCCTGCATCAATGCGGGGGACCCGTATTGCATGCCGGATACGACCAGCGGCTTTCCGGCTGCCACAAGCGCATGCGCAATACGGGCGGCAAGCCGCGCGTCATCCGCCGCCAGATCCGTGACGGCCGGGGCGGCGGGATCAATTTCGTGGGCGATGGCGAAACCCAGCCGCGCGATGTCATCAGGGGCGGCACGCCGGGTTTGTGCCGCTACGTCATCCAGATCAGTCGGCGCTGGCGTCAGCACATACAGGCCGGATGGGCATTGTGCCCCCAGCGTGCGCACCGCTGCATCCATCCAGCGCGGCACCCTGGCATCATCCGCCGTATGGAAGGACGCCTGCCGCGCCGACTGCCGCAGCGACAGGCCAAGCCGGGGGGCGGTGGCGCATACGTCCTCGCCCAGTACCAGCACGGCATCGGCGCTTTCCATTTCATGGATGGTGGGCAGGGCGCCGGGATGGCGGGTCAGCAGGGCATGGGCCAGTTCCACGCATTCCTGTTCGTGCCGCGTCTGGCCGGTGCAGAAATGCTGCGGCCCCACCAGCGCATGCAGGCTGAAACAGGTTTCCAGCGCCGCGCGGGGGGAGGCTATGCCCACGATCCGTCCACCTGCCGCCATGCGGGCGAAGGCCTGCAGGGCGTCCGTCATGGGAATGGCGGCCTGCTGCCCGTCAATGGCGCGCAGTGGCGTGCGGATACGCGTCGGTGCGTTGACAAAACCATGGCCGAACCGGCCCCGGTCGCACAGAAGGTAGCGGTTGATGTCCTCATGATAGCGGTTGAGGACACGGCGGAGGGTTTCCTCACGCGCATTGACAATGGTGTTGCAGCCCACCGCGCAATGTACGCACACCGAGGGCGCGCCCCGCATGTCCCACTTGCGGGCATAGGTCGCGGAAAAGGGTTTGTCGGTAAACACGCCGGTCGGGCAGATTTCCACCAGATTGCCGCTGAAGGCATTCTGCAGCGTGCCATCTTCGGCACGGCCGAAATACACATTGTCATGTGACGCAAAGACCGCCAGGTCATCCCCGCCCGCGTAATCACGGTAGAAGCGCACGCAGCGGTAGCAGGCGATGCAGCGGTTCATTTCATGCTTCACGAACGGCCCGAGATCCTGGTTGCGATGGGTCCGTTTGGTGAAGCGGTAACGGCGGGTATCGTGCCCGGTCATGACCGTCATGTCCTGCAGGTGGCATTCGCCGCCTTCCTCGCACACCGGGCAGTCATGGGGGTGGTTGACCATCATCCATTCGATGATGCTGGCGCGGAAATCCCGGGCCTCCGGATCGTCAATGGATATGATGGTATTTTCGCTGACCGGCGTCATGCAGGCCATCACGATGCGGCCCTTCGTATCATCGGGCCCGCTGAACTGCCTGATGGCGCACTGGCGGCACGCGCCCACGGAACCGAGTTCGGGATGCCAGCAGAAATAGGGCAGGCTGGCCCCCGCTTCCAGGCAGGCCTGCAGCAGGTTGATGCCGGTGCGGGTCGGGCAGTCCCGTCCGTCAATGCGGATGGAGGTCATGGTCATGCTCCCGATTTATGGGGGCAGCGGCGCTGCTGGATATGGGCGGCAAAATCGGCGGCGAACAGTTTCAGTCCACTGGCCAGCGGCGCCATCGCCCCTGGCGCATGGGCACAGAAGGTCCGGCCGGGTGCCCCCAGCATGCGGGCATGGCGGGCAAGCTGGTCCATGTCCTCCTCCTGTCCCGACCCGTCCTCGATCGCGTCCAGCAGGCGTTCCACCCATGGCAGCCCGTCACGGCACGGGGTGCACCACCCGCAGGATTCCTGTGCAAAGAAATGTTCCAGGTTACGGATCATGCCGATGGGGCAGGTCCGGTCATCCAGTATGATGGCCATGCCGGTCCCGAGCCTGCTGCCTGCCTTTTCCACCGACCCGTAATCCATCGCGACATCGAGTGCCGTCGCGTCCAGAAAGGCGGTGGACGCCCCGCCGGGCAACAGGGCGCGCAACTGGTGGCCCGGACGCATGCCGCCTGCATGTTCTTCAATGATCTGGCGCAGGGGGGTGCCAATGGGCAGTTCCCATGCGCCCGGTTTTGCCACCCGGCCGCTGACACCATAGATCTTGGTGCCCCCATCCTCCCCCAGCCCGAGGCCCGCGAACCATTCCGGCCCGTTGGTGATGATATGGGGCAGGTTGCACAGTGTCTCGACATTGTTCACCACGCTGGGCGCGCCCCACAGGCCGCCGGTCTGGGGAAAGGGCGGCTTGCTGCGCGGTGTGGCGCGACGGCCTTCCAGCGCGGTCAGCAGGGCGGTTTCCTCGCCGCATATGTAGCGTCCGGCGCTGGAATGCACATGGATGTCAAAACCGAAGCCGGAGCCAAGGATGTTTTCCCCCAGCCAGCCCTGCTGCCGTGCCTCCCCGATCGCATGGTGCAAGCGCGAACAGGCCAGGCCGTATTCCCCGCGCAGGAAGATGATGCCATGCCCCGCCTGCACGCCATAGGCCGCAAGGATCATCCCCTCGATCAGTTGCAGGGGATTGCCCTCAAGCAGCAGGCGGTCCTTGAAGGTGCCCGGTTCCATCTCGTCCGCATTGGCGATCAGGTACTTGTGGCGTTCGGCTGCAGGCTCCTTCGGCACGAAACTCCATTTCTGCCCGGTCCCGAAGCCGGCACCCCCACGCCCGCGCAGTTTTGAGCGTGTCACCATGTCAATGATTTCAGCCGGGGCAAGGTCCCCCAGCGCCCTGCGCGTGGCCTGCCAGCCGCCTGCACGTTCATATGCCGCGCAGTCCGGTGGGCCTGCGGCCGGGTCGATCATGGCGGTCAGGGGCCGTTCGGTCGGCGGTGTCATGGCGTATCCCTCAGCGTGTCGATCAGGCGGTCGAGGGTGGCCGTGTCCACATCCCCATGCAGCGTGCCATCGACCAGCATGGCCGGGGCATGGTCACAGTGGCCGATACAGACCGTGGGCAGCAGCGTGATGGCGTTGTCCGCCGTGGTTTCGCCGGGTCTTATGCCCAGTGTCCGGCACATATGGGCGCACAGGGGTTCACGCCCCATGATCCAGCATGAAACGCTGTCGCACAGCATGACGACATGCCGCCCGACCGGCCGGCGGAACAGCAGGTTGAAATAGGTGGCGATACCATCCAGATCATCAACCGACATGCCCAGCAGGTCGGCCACTTCGCGCAGATGCACGGTGCTGATCCAGCCAAGGCGGGCCTGCACCAGCCGCAGGGCCGCGACACTGGCCCCGCGCGGGTGCGGTTCCTGCGCCGCAAGGGCCAGGATTTCCGCCCGCACGGGCGTGGACAGGGGGGCTTCAGCGGTCAACATCGGCCATGACGAAGTCAATGCTGCCCAGGATCGCGATCAGGTCCGCGATCATGATGCCGCGGCTGAGCAGCGGGATCATCTGCAGATGGGCAAAGGACGGGGTGCGGATGCGCGTGCGGTAGGACGCGGTGCCGCCATCGCTGATCAGGGTATAGGTATTGACGCCTTTCGTGGCTTCGATGCTGGCGCGTGCTTCCCCCGGTGGCATGACCGGCCCCCAGCTTACACTGAGGAAATGGTGGATCAGGGTTTCGATGTCGTGCATCGTCCGCGCCCTGGGCGGCGGGGTGGTCAGCGGGTGGTCGGCCTTGACCGGGCCTGCGGGCATGTTGTCAACGCACTGGCGGATGATGCGCAGGCTCTGGCGTATTTCCTCCACATGGACGGCAATCCGGTCATAACAGTCGCCATTGGTGCCGGTGGGAATGTCGAATTCCAGCTGGTCGTAACAGGCATAGGGCGCATGCCTGCGGTAATCCCATGCCAGACCGGTGGCGCGCAGCCCCGGCCCGGTGATACCCCATTCAACGGCTTCCGCCGTGGTATAGGCGCCAATCCCCTTCGTCCGGGCGCGGAAAATGGGGTTGCGCATGACCATGGCATCGTATTCGTCCAGCCGCCCCGGCAGGTCATCAAGAAAGGCGCGGACCAGTCCTTCCCACCCTTCGGGCAGGTCCATGGCCACGCCGCCGATGCGGAACCATGCCGGATGCATGCGAAAGCCGCATATCGCCTCGATAATCCCGAACACGCGTTCGCGGTCGGTAAACATGTAGAACACCGGTGAAAGCTGCCCCACATCCTGCGCCATGGTGCCGTAGAACACGAGATGGCTGGCAATGCGGAACAGTTCGGCCAGCATGACACGGATCATCTGCGCCCGTGGCGGCACGGTAATTCCCGCCAGTGTCTCGACCGCCATCACGTAGGGGAAATTGTTCATGACCCCGCCGAGGTAGTCCACCCGGTCGGTATAGGGGATGTAGCTATGCCATGACTGGCGTTCGCCCATTTTTTCCGCGCCGCGATGGTGGAAGCCGATATCGGGCACGGCATCGACAATCCGCTCGCCTTCCAGTTGCAGCATGATGCGGAAAACCCCATGCACGCTGGGGTGGTTGGGACCGAGGTTGAGGAACATGAAGTCACTGTGGTCACCATGCGGCCGCATGCCCCATGCGGAGGGGTCAAAGCGCATGGCGTCCTGCTCGCGCGCTTCATGTTCTTCCGTCAGGCTGTAGGGCGGCATTTCGGTAGCGCGGGCATGGTGGTCCTTGCGCAGCGGGTGCCCGGTCCATGTGGGCGGGGTCAGGATGCGGCGCAGGTCGGGATGATCATGGAAATGGATGCCGAACAGGTCCCAGGCCTCGCGTTCATACCAGTTGGCGCCCGGCCACAGGTCACTGATGGTGGGAAGGGCGGGGGCGGTTGCGCCAAGGGGAACCTTGATCCGTACCTCATCCACGCGCACGGTGAGGGAGATCACATGATAGACGACGGTGAAGGCCGCCTGTGGCTGTCCGTCGCGGTGGGTGCGATCGCGTTCGTCTATGGCCGCAAGATCCAGCAGCATGAGGGATGCGGACGCCTTCAATGCAGCGAAGGCGGGGCGGAGGTCGGCTGCCGCGATCCAGATGATGGAAACGCCATCACATGTGGACTGGGTGGCCAGCGCGCCGTTGGGGAGATGCGCGGAAATCATGTCCGCAAGACCCTGTTCGCGGGTGGAGGCAAGGGTGGTGCTCATGGTGTCAGATCCCATCGGGCGTGCGCAGGTCGCGCATGGCCTGGCGTCCGGCGCGCTTTTCATCGCGCAGGCTGGGCGGTGTGACGGGTTGGGCGCCCTGCGGTCCCACCAGCCAGCTAAGGGGCCTGCGCTGTGTGCCGATGGTTTTCTGCAGCAGCAGCAGGCCTTCCAGCAGCGCCTCGGGGCGTGGTGGGCAGCCGGGCACGTACACATCCACCGGCAGGAAGCTGTCCACGCCCTGCACGACACTGTAAATGTCGTACATGCCACCGGAATTCGCGCATGACCCCATGGAGATGACCCATCGTGGTTCCAGCATCTGGTTGTACAGATGCTGGATGACCGGGGCCATCTTGACGAACACGGTGCCGGAAATGACGATCAGGTCTGCTTCGCGGGGCGTGGCGCGCAGGACTTCGGAGCCGAAGCGGGCAATGTCAAACCGGCTGGTGAACGCCGTCGCCATTTCCACATAACAGCATGACAGCCCGAAATTCAGCGGCCAGATGGAGTTTTTCTGTCCCCATGCAACGAAATCCTGCAACCGGCCCATGACCAGATTCCGGCGCAGGGTTTCACTGAAGCTGGGCGTGGCCCGCGCAGGTCCGGCCGCATTGGGGGAAGAAAGGGACCAGTTCATGATACGGGATCCTTGTGCGTGTCCGCCATCCGGTGCTGACGGGCCTTCGGCCCCCAGTCCAGCGCCCCGGCGCGCCACAGATAGGCAAGGGAGACGGCCAGAAAGACCGTAAAGACAAGGGCCGCGCCATAACCGATCCATCCCGTTTCGGTCACAACGGTTGCCCATGTCAGGAGAATGGCCGTTTCCACATCAAAGATGACAAAGAACACGGCCACCAGGTAATACTGTACAGGCAACCGCAGATGTGCCGACCCCGTGGGCACCATGCCGGATTCAAAGGGCAGGGACATGGAACGGCCCATGGCCCTGCCACCGCGCCGGGTACCGGTAATGGCGGACAGCCCGAGCATGCTGGCCAGAAGTACCGCTATGACCATGGCATAGGCGGATATTGACCATATATTGGAAATGTTTTCCATGACGGGCATTTCCGTTTCTGTTTGTTTTATTTTTAACGGAGACGATCTGCGCCATGCCATGTGCATTGATGCGCAATAACCGGCCACTACCTTACAGGCGATACCTGCATGCCTTGATATAGTCTGGCTCGATACAGTAAATGCCAGAACAGGCTGCCAATCGCCTATACGCGGCAGGCGCAAGGAAGTTGCGACCGGATCATGCAAGTTTTTCAAAGAACAGAGCCATGACGGCATCCGTGCATGACCCATGTTCCATGGCTTGCGCCGCTATCCCCATGCCCTATGGGCACGGTCGTTCGCAGCGGCGCGCATAGGGAAATCTTCACCGGCTGCGCAGGCAGGCAGGCCCGATATTGTCAGCCCGGGGTCAGACGCTGCCTGAAAACAGCCCGGTGATAAAAAAATAAAAGTTTCTGGGCCGCCGCCTTTTTCAAATAAGGTGACGTTCTTCAAGGCTTTAAAAAAACTTCGCCAAAAACTTTCTTATGGTTGCAGGATATTTCCTGATCTGGCTTTTCAAGCAGCCTCCCGGTCATCCCTGCGGTTCAGGCTTTTTATAATTCCAATCCCCCATAAAGGAATGAAATACGCAGATCATAAATATTGAACCGTGAACAGGCGAGGGTTGCGCAGCCCCTGTTGCCGCAGGACACCCCCGCCATAAACACCATCAGACCGGATTTTCAGGAACAATCCTGTGAAATGGCGCGTTTCAGGGCGGTAAAATAAGAGTCCCTGAATTGCCTGCTCATGGGTGCGTCGGGAATGAACACGTCAAAGACATGATAGGCACTGGGCATGACACAGACCTCTGTCGGCACGCCAGCAGCCATCAGGCGCCGGGCATATTCCAGGTCTTCGTCCAAAAACAGGTCCAGGGAACCTACGCCGATATAGGCAGGCGGCAGTCCCGTCAGGTCCGTTGCGCGAAAGGCCGCGGCATATTCTGAAATGCCCGCGCTTCCGGGCGTTTTACCCAGATAGGCGTTCCATGCGTAATGATTGGCGGAACGCGTCCAGATATATTCGCCCAGGGCAGGCGATGGCATGCGCGTTGTTCCGGTCCTGTCATCCAGCATGGGATAAATCAGCAGTTGGAAAAGGACTTTGACCTCAGCCCGGTCGCGTGCCAGCAGGGCAAGACAGGCTGTCAGGCCACCGCCCGCGCTATCGCCGCCAATAATCAGGCGGTTCCGGTCAATTCCCAGCCTGGCTGCATGTCCGTGTGCCCATTTCAGGACAGCATAGCAATCCTCGATTGCCGCAGGGCAGGGGGCTTCTGGCGCCAGACGATAGTCAACCGAGAAAATGACCAGCCCCAGTTCGCTGACCATCTGCCGGCAGCGTGCATCATCGACTTCCGGTGTACCACTTACGATACCGCCGCTATGGATATAGATCAGCGCGGGGGCATTCGGGTGGGTGGCTGCAGGCCTGTAGGCCACGACCGGCACATCAGGAGCGCCCGCAGGCCCGGGTACGTGGCATGCCTCAACCATGACGTCAGGATGTGCGGCGACCCTGACGCTGCGGATTGCGGAAATGAATGCCTTGCGTGTTTCGTCCAGGGTCTCATCTGAAAGACCATCAAAGGAGGGCAGGACTTTCAGGGCTGCGCGAAATTCCGGGGCGACGGGATTGTTGGGCATGACAGTTTCTCCGCGTTATCTTTTCCTCACGATAGATGGCATCCGGATCAGGAGCATCATCACGTCCAACTGATTGAACAGAAAGTGTCATTCAGGAAATTTCAGGATCACGAACCCGGGGCGGCGCATACAGGTCGCGCTGTTTCATGCTGGAATATGCCCGCATGCGTTTTTTGTATTTATGTTTATTCACCCATATTTTATCCTGTTAATTAATAAAGGCGTCGTAAATTATATATAATAAGCACTTACCATCCTGACCATATATGAATACTGAACATAGGATAAATAACCATGCCAGTTGACCAGATGCGTAAGAACATGTCGGAGAACGCGGGTTTCATCGCGGCCCTGGACCAGAGCGGGGGATCAACACCGGGTGCGCTGCGGCATTAC
>NZ_VWPI01000042.1 GCF_015155755.1 Komagataeibacter sp. FXV3
ATGATCGCCAGCTTCTCGCGCGCGCTGCTCGAAGACCTGCGCTACACCATGACGGATGCGGAATTTGACGCAGCCCTTGCAAAGTCCATCGCGCAGATCTTCAGGGCTTCAACGCAGAAGGCCTGATCCCCCCGTCCTTTTTTCATTTCAAACAAAAACGGCTTCCGGTGCATTCCGGAAGCCGTTTTTTGTCCGCCTGCCGTCGTGTGTCAGGCAGACGGATGTGTGGACATTTTTCCACCCTGCGGCAGGGAACGCGCACCCAGGTCACGCAGGGGCCACCCCGCAAGCAGGTGGGATTCAATATCTTCCAGCGAAACCCCCTTCGTTTCCGGCACATAGAATAGTGTGATTACGATAAACACGGCATTCATTCCCGCAAACAGCCAGAACGTATGGGCTTCCCCCAATGTATCAAGCACGCTGAGGAATGTGTTGCTGACCGCCCAGTTGGTGGCCCAGTTGGTAAAGGTGGAACAGACAATGCCAAAGTCACGACCGCGCAGTGGCTGGATTTCAGCGCACAACGTCCAGACCAGCGGCCCGGCGCCAATGGCGAACCCCAGCACAAACACCAGCAGCGACCCCACCATGGCAATCTGGGCCACGGTATCATGACCGCCATATTCAACCAGCCCGCCAGCCAGCAGCATGCTGCCCGTCATGATGGCACAGCTGAGCAACAGCAGCGGCCGGCGGCCCCAGCGGTCAACCGTCACGATCGCGACACATGTGGCGACAAGGTTGATCAGGCCGATCAGGGCCGTGGCCCAGCCTGCGGCGGACGCGCCGAAACTGGCGGCTTGAAAGACCTTGGGCGCGTAATACATCAGCACATTGATACCGGTCAGCTGCTGCATGATCTGCAGCACGATGCCCAGTCCGACCGAACGGCGGAAATTGGCGTTATTGCGGAAAAACGAAAATCCTTCCGACCGGCCACGGGTCAGTTCCGTGGCAATATCGGATATTTCCCGGTCAGCCTGTTGCGGGCTGGGACGCAGGTAACGCATCACCTTGCGCGCGCGCAGCTTCTCCCCCCGCATCATGAGCCAGCGCGGGCTGTCCGGCAGGAACAGGCAGCCAACAAGGAATACCGTCGCGGGCACCGTCATGAGGCCCAGCATCCACCGCCAGTGCGCGCCATTCGCCAGCACCCCATCGGTTACATAGGACAGGAAAATACCGCCCGTCATCATTAACTGGTAACAGGCGATCATCGACCCGCGCTGCGCCACGGCCGAGACTTCGGATATGTAGAGCGGCGCGGTAAAGGCCGCGATCCCCACCGCGAAGCCCAGGAAAATCCGACCGATGACAAGCATGGCAACGGACGGGGCCAGCGCGCTGATCAGGGAACCGACAAGAAAAAGAATGGATGAACCCAGCAGCGCGCGCCTGCGTCCAAAACGGAACGAGATCGTCCCGGCGATCAGCGAACCCACGGCTGCCGCCGCCATCATGGAGGAGACGATCCATTCCTGCATGCGTGGCGATGCATTGAAATCCGTCCCGATAAAGCGCAGCGCGCCCGCGATCACCCCGGTATCCAGCCCGAACATCAGACCGGCAAGGGCCGCCAGCACCCCTACGACAATGGCATGCCCCGCCGCGGGCGCATCCGGGGCGGGGGGCTGACCCTGTGCGGTGACATGTATCATGGTACGGGAAACCAGATCTTCTTCGGGCATGCGGGACACCTTTTCTTTTTATTTATTGAAATGCGGCTGTTCCACACAGACGCTGATATGCATGCATCAATGCATGGATTGCCCCCTGCTGAACAATAGATATGAACCCGGTCGCCAACATTTTTCTGTGACCCGGATATCTAATATTTTTATATAAATCGAAGAAAATCCTGATAATGGTGGCAAGGCGCCATTCGTCGGCTTCTTTGTCCATCACTTTCGGCATGACGGGCGGGAACGCAGTCCCCATATGGCATGAAGGGATATATTATGTGCAATCCGTATTGCAGATATAAGTAACAGAATCCTCATTGAAATAAGAATCGCATACAGGACCGAACCAATCCCCAAACGTATCTTATTTTTACATATGTTCTATCCATTAATCCTAAAAATATATTCGATTCCCGCCTTATGTTATTTTCTTAACGTGTGATCATGCACATATTTTTGTGTACTGCAGCTGTATACAGGCCTGTTTGATGGCATCCAAACCGTCCATGCGCGCCTGCATTTCCGATCCCCGCACCATGCTGAAAAATGGCAGGAAACCGTATATTTTCCGACATTGACATATCTTGTCACATTTCCATAACAGCATATGGAAAATGTATGGCCATGCACGGAAAGAATAAATGAGTATCGAGAACTCGTGAATGAACGAGGCTGGAATTAGGTCCGGATTGGGACTTCAATGCAGGAACTGCCGCGCCAGACATGACGCACTGTTCCATATCAATAAACCGCACGACTGAATCAACTACATCCGGCCTGCGGGTTATACTGGGACCATGTCGGCGCATCAGTCCCTGTACTGTCACGGATGGCAGCAGGGTAATGGATCTCGGCACAGGTATGTGACGTACGCGGCATGCAGGCATGACCGGATGAATGCTGTCCCCTCATGCAATTCCATGTAACGCCCGTAGCGAACAGGGCTGGCCGTGACAACGGAGGACGGTTTTCATGCGTTCATTATTTCCCTGTCCCGTATGGGCACCTGATGGTGCCGGCAACGCACGGGCGGATCTTGATACCCTGTGCATCAATACAATCCGTACATTGGCCATGGATGCGGTGCAGAAAGCCAATTCCGGCCACCCGGGCACGCCCATGGCGCTGGCCCCGCCAGCCTATGCATTGTGGCGCGACGTCCTGAATTACGATCCCGCCAATCCCCTGTGGCCCAACCGTGACCGCTTCGTGCTGTCGATCGGCCATGCCTCCATGTTACTGTATTCGCTGATCTATCTGTCCGGTATCCGTGATGTGAAGGATGGCCGCGTACAGACGGACAGGCCCGCACTGACCCTGGCGGATATCGAGCAGTTCCGCCAGCTCAATTCACGCACCCCCGGCCACCCGGAATATGGTCATACCGCGGGCGTCGAGACCACGACCGGCCCGCTGGGGCAGGGATGTGGCAACTCCGTCGGCATGGCCATTGCCCAGAAATGGCTGGCCGCGCATTTCAATAAACCCGGTTTCGACCTGTTCACCTATCATACCTATACGTTCTGTGGTGATGGCGACAACATGGAAGGCGTATCCAGCGAGGCCGCGTCCATCGCGGGCCACCTGAAGCTGGGTAACCTGACATGGATCTATGACAGCAACCATATTTCCATCGAGGGCAATACCCGCATCGCCTTTACCGAAAGCGTGCATAAACGCTTCGAGGCCTATGGCTGGCATGTCCTTGAACTCAAGGATGCCAACGACACCGGCGACATGCGCCGCCTGCTGGCCGAAGCGAAGGCGGAAACATCCCGCCCGACACTGATCATCGTGCATTCCATCATTGGCTGGGGGTCGCCGCACAAGGCGGGCACGGCGGCGGCGCATGGCTCGCCCCTGGGTGTGGAAGAAATACGCGAAACCAAGAAATTCTACGGCTGGCCAGAAGACAAAAGCTTCTACGTGCCCGATGGCGTGCCTGAACACATGCAGCAGGGCATCGCCACACGCGGGGCCACCGCCAGCAAGGCGTGGCATGACCTGCTGGCCCGCTACCGCACGGCACACCCCGACCTTGCAGCCGAACTGGACCTGATCCTTGCTGGCAGGCTGCCCGAAGGCTGGGACAGCCAGATCAGCGATTTCCCTGCGGACGCCAAGGGCCTTGCCTCCCGCGCCAGTTCCGCGACCGTGCTCAACCAGGTGGCCGCCAGCTATCCGTGGATGATCGGCGGATCTGCCGACCTGTCGCCATCGACCAAGACGCACCTGACATTCAATGGCGCCGGTGATTTCCAGCCCCCGCAGTGGGGCGGAACCTATGGCGGGCGCAACCTGCACTTCGGTGTGCGTGAACATGCCATGGGGTCGATCTGCAACGGGCTGGCGCTGTCTTACCTGCGGCCCTACTGCTCCGGCTTCTTCATATTTTCCGATTACATGAAGCCGCCCATCCGGCTTGCGGCGCTGATGAAGCTGCCGGTGCTGTATATCTTCACCCATGATTCCATCGGGGTAGGCGAAGATGGCCCGACCCACCAGCCGGTCGAACAGCTGGCGCAGCTTCGGGCCACACCGGGGGTGACCCTGATCCGCCCGGCGGACGCCAACGAAGTCGCGGAGGCCTGGCGCACCCTTGTCCCGCTGGTTGACCGCCCCACGGTTCTGGTGCTGACACGCCAGAACCTGCCCACCATCTGCCGAAAGACCTATGCACCGGCCACCGGCCTGGCAAAGGGTGCCTACGTGCTGGCCGACAGCAGCACCGGCACGCCCGATGTCATCCTCATGGCAACGGGCAGCGAGGTCGAGCTGATCGTAAAAGCCTTCGAACAGCTCAAGGCCGAAGGAATCAGCGCCCGCATCGTCTCCATGCCGTCATGGGACCTGTTCGAAGCCCAGCCCCGGTCCTACCGCGACAGCGTGCTGCCGCCCGATGTCACCGCCCGCGTGGCGGTGGAACAGGCGGCACGGCTTGGGTGGGAACGCTATGTCGGCCTACGGGGTACGACCATCGTAATGCACACATTCGGTGCCTCCGCCCCGGCGGGTGAACTGGAGGTCAGGTTCGGGTTCACGGTGGACGCCGTCCTGACCGAAGCCCGCAGGCAGCTTGCCATCCGGCGCTGAGCGCCCGCCCAACCATAATTACGACAGGACAGCCACCACGGCCACCCGCCGGATGGCTGCCTGCAATACATGAAGGAAACACACCATGACCGCGTATGATGCCGGCACCAGTGAAGCCGCCAATCCGTTAAAACAGCTGGCCCGCCTGGGTCAGTCCCCGTGGCTGGACTTCATCCAGCGTTCCTATACCGAAAGCGGCAAGCTGAAAAAACTGGTGGAGGAAGACGGGCTGAAGGGCGTCACCTCCAACCCGTCCATCTTCCAGAAAGCCATGGGCCACGGCACCGATTACGATCCGCAGATCCGCCAGATCCTCGAACACCAGATCGTTGACGCCGGGACGCTGTATGAAACACTGGCGATCCATGACATCCGCGCGGCGGCAAAGGTGCTGCACCCGGTCTATGAACAGACCGCGAAGGTGGATGGCTATGTCAGCCTTGAGGTCTCGCCCTATCTGGCGCGTGATACCGACGCCACCATTGCCGAAGCGCGGCGGCTGTGGCTTGCGGTTGGCGCGCCCAACCTCATGATCAAGATCCCCGGAACGGATGAAGGCGCACCCGCCGTGCAGGCCGCCATTACCGCGGGGATCAATGTCAACGTAACACTGCTGTTCTCGCTGAATGCATACAAGAAGGTTGTGGAAGCCCATATCGCCGGGCTGGAGGACCGCCTGAGCCGCGGCGAAAGTGTTGCGGGGATCGCCAGCGTCGCCTCTTTCTTCGTCAGCCGCATCGACGTGAAGATCGATAAGGAAATCGATGATCGTATCGCCGCGGGTGACAGCGATGCGGCTGCGCTGAAGGCCCTGCGTGGCAAGGTCGCGATCGCCAACGCCAAGCAGGCCTATGAATACTGGCAGGGCGTGGTGAAAAGCCCGCGCTGGCAGAAACTGGCGCAGGCCGGCGCCATGCCGCAGCGCCTGCTGTGGGCCAGCACCAGCACCAAGGACAGGACGTTTAGCGACGTGCTGTACGTGGACGGCCTGATCGGCCCGGAAACCGTCAACACCATTCCCCCCGCGACCTTTGATGACTTCCGCGATCACGGGAAAGTCGCCCCGACCCTGACACAGGACGTGGCGGGCGCGCACAGGGTGATAAGCGAGGCCCGGCGCCTTGGCCTTGACCTGGATGGCGTGACCCGGACATTGGTGGATGAAGGGGTCCGCGGCTTCGAGGAGGCATTCGACGCCCTGCTGGGGGCGATTGCCGCCAAGCAGGCAGCCTTCCTGGGCCACAGGATCACCACGACCACGCTCAACCTGCCTGCCGACCTTGATACGGCGGTCAAGGCTGAACTGGAAACATGGCGCATACAGGGTAACGTGCGCCGCCTGTGGGACAGGGACGCCACGTTATGGACGGGACATGATGAGGCAGGCTGGCTGAAATGGCTGAACATTGTTGATGACCAGTTGCTGGATCTGACGAAGTTCGAGGAATTCCAGACCGAAGTGAAAGCACGCGGCTTTCGCGACGCGCTGCTGCTGGGCATGGGTGGGTCGAGCCTTGGGCCGGAAGTCCTGTCAGTAACGTTCGGCAAGCACGAGGGCTTTCCGCACCTGTATGTCCTCGACAGCACCGACCCGCAGCAGATCAGGGATTTTCAGGACAGGATCGATATCAGCAGGACGCTGTTCATCGTCTCGTCCAAATCCGGCGGCACGCTGGAACCGAACATCCTCAAGGCCTATTTCTTCGATCAGGCGAAAAAGGTGTTGGGGGAGCGGGCCGGTTCACATTTCATCACCGTCACCGATCCCGGTTCGCACATGGAAGACGTGGCGAAGAAGGACGGATTCTGGAAAATCTTCTACGGTAACAGGCAGATCGGTGGCCGGTATTCCGTCCTGTCCGATTTCGGCATGGTACCCGCCGCCGTTGCCGGCCTGCCGCTGAAGCGGCTGCTGGATTCCGCCCTGCGGGGTGAAAAATCCTGCGCCGCCTCCGTCCCGCCCGCGCAGAACCCCGGTGTCATTCTGGGCAGCGTGCTGGGCGTGGCCGCGCGGTCGTTCGGCCGGGACAAGGTCACGCTGCTGGCATCGCCCGCCATATACGACATGGGCGCATGGCTAGAACAGCTTCTGGCGGAATCAACGGGAAAGGACGGCCGCGGCCTGATCCCCATTGATGGGGAAACCGCCGGACCCGCGTCCGTTTATGGCAAGGACCGCGTGTTCATATACCTGCGCCTGGGTGAGAAGCCATGTGAAAAGCAGGACGCGGCATTCAAGCGACTGATCGCGGCGGGTGAGCCTGTCGTAACCATCGAACTGCATGACCGCCACCAGATTACCGAGGAATTCTTCCGCTGGGAATTCGCAACGGCCGTCGCCGGTTCAATCATCGGCATCAACGCCTTCAACCAGCCTGATGTCGAGGCGTCGAAGATCGAGACAAAAAAGATCACCACCGCCTATAACGAAACCGGCAGACTGCCGCCGTATGAACCGTTCGCGAAAGACAGCTGCTTTGCCTTCTATGCCGACCCCAAAAATGTTTCAGCCCTGAAGGGCGGCACGGCGGAAGCAATCCTGAAGGCCCATTTTGCCCGGGGCAGGGCGGGCGATTATGTCGCCCTGCTGGCCTATATCGACCGCGACACGGCCACGCGCGAATGGCTGCAGCAGGTGCGGCTGTCGGTGCGTGATGGGCTGAAGCTGGCCACGGCGGCAGAATTCGGCCCCCGTTTCCAGCATTCCACCGGCCAGGCCTACAAGGGCGGCCCCAACACCGGCGTATTCCTGCAGATCACGTGTGATGACGAAATCAACCTGCCGGTACCGGGGGAGAAATATACCTTCAGCATCGTGAAGGAAGCACAGGCACGCGGGGACCTGGAAGTACTGGGCGAACGTGGCCGTCGCGCCCTGCGCGTGCATATCCACGGTGACCTGAAATCCGGCCTTGAAAAACTGGCGCAGGCCATCAGGGCCGCCGTCTGATCGCACGGCGCAGTCGCCCCGCCACGATCAAAATGGCGGGGCCCACTTTTTCACCAGCCCGGTATGGGCTGAAGCGCAGGGCACGCCCCTGCCACGGGAGCAGCAGAAATCATGCAGATTGGTATAGTGGGTCTGGGCAAGATGGGGGGCAACATCGCCATCCGCCTGACGCGTCACGGGCACGATGTGGTGCTGTATGACCGCACGCCGGCGGTAATGACCAAAATCGCGCAAAAGGCCGAAGCCGGAAAGACCATCGCCTCATCCGGCCTGAAGGACATGGTGTCCAGACTGACGGCACGGCGGCGGATCATCTGGCTCATGCTGCCCGCAGGCCCCGTAACCGAAGCGGCGGTGGAAGAACTCGGCAGCCTGCTGGGGCAGGGGGATATCCTGATCGACGGTGGCAATTCCTTCTACAAGGACGACATCCGCCGGGCTGCCGCACTGACAAAAAAGGGGATCCACTATGTCGATGTCGGTACATCGGGCGGCGTGTGGGGGCTGGAACGCGGCTACTGCATGATGTACGGCGGCACCCGGGATGCCACGGACCATATTGACCCGATCCTGTCCGCCCTTGCACCGGGAATTGGCAATATTCCCCGCACGCCAAACCGTGACAAGCCCGGTTTCGACCCGCGTGCCGAACAGGGCTACCTGCATTGCGGGCCTGCGGGGTCGGGCCATTTCGTGAAGATGGTCCATAACGGCATCGAATACGGCATCATGCAGGCCTTTGCCGAGGGCTTCCATGTCATGAAGTCCAAGAACTCCACCGAACTGCCTGAAAACCAGCGCTTTGAACTGAACATGGCCGATATTGCCGAAGTCTGGCGGCGTGGCAGTGTCGTGTCGTCATGGCTGCTGGACCTGTCGGCCAGCGCGCTGGCGGGCAACCCCGACCTGTCGAACTACAAGGGCGACGTGGCCGATTCTGGCGAGGGGCGGTGGACCATCGAGGCCGCAATTGAAGAAGCCGTACCCGTCCCGGTCATGACGGAAGCCCTGTTCACGCGTTTCCGTTCGCGCACCGGCAACAACTTTGCCGAAAAGATGCTGTCGGCCATGCGTTTCGGCTTTGGTGGCCATATCGAAGGCACGAACAACTGACGGCACGCGCCTGATAACGCACCCGGCAGGCCAGACCACGCTGGCACCATAACGACCACGGGCGGCCTGGTCGGGTTTTAACGCTAAATAAGTTCAGGGAGAAGCAAGATGGAGAGCATCGTCGCATCCGCGTCCTCGCAGATTGACGACACGCGGCATGAAAACGTGCCGCGTCGCGGGCCACCGGGGGTATTTGTCATATTTGGCGGGGGCGGGGACCTGACGCACCGCCTTCTTGTCCCCGCACTTTATAACCTGGCCAGTGCGGGACTGCTGGACGGCCATTTCTCCATCATTGTGGTGGACCGGGCCGATGTCTCGGCGGCCGACCTGCGCCAGAGCTTTCATGCCTCACTGGAAAACTTCGTAACCAGTCGCGGCACCGAAGCCGTCAGCCTGCATGATGATGTGTGGAAACGCCTGGCCTCCAGCATCGACTATGTGCGCGGTTCGTTCGAGGATAGCGCGACCTACGACGCCCTGGCCCGGAAAATCGGCAACCAGAACTGTATTTTCTACCTTGCTGTGGCCGCCCGTTTCTTTGGCACGATCGTGGACCAGCTTGGTGTATCGGGCCTTGCGAAGGAAAGCGGGAAGGCCTTTCGCCGGGTCATTATCGAAAAGCCATTCGGCAGCGACCTTGCATCCGCCATCGCGCTGAATGAACGGCTGCTGCATACGCTTGATGAAAGCCAGATTTACCGGATCGACCATTATCTGGGCAAGGAGACGGTACAGAACATCCTTGCCCTGCGGTTTTCCAACGGTTTCTTTGAACCCTTGTGGAATCGCGACAATATCGACCATGTGCAGATCACCGCGGCCGAGACGGTAGGCGTGGAACAGCGCGCCCGGTTTTACGAAAGCACGGGTGCGGTGCGCGACATGGTGCCCAACCATGTCATGCAGCTTCTGGCCATGACGGCGATGGAAGCCCCCATTTCATTCGATGCCGATGCGGTGCGTGATGAAAAGACCAAGGTGCTCAAGGCCATCCATGCCGTGCAGCATCATGACGTGGTGCGCGGCCAGTACGCGGCGGGCAGCATAAAGGGCCAGCCCGTTGCGGGGTATCGTGAAGAACCCGGCGTTGATCCCCATTCCCATACCGAAACCTATGTTGCGATGAAGCTCATGATCGACAACTGGCGCTGGGCGGGGGTGCCGTTCTATGTGCGCACCGGCAAGCGCCTGGCCGCGCGCAAGACGGAAATCGCGGTGCATTTCAAGTCCGCACCCTATGCCCTGTTCCGCGATACGCCGGTGGAAAAGCTGACACCCAACATCATGCTTTTGCATATCCAGCCGACCGAAGGGGTGACGCTGCAGTTTTCTGCCAAGATCCCCGGTCCCACGGTACACCTGGGCGGCGTGCGCATGAAGTTCGATTATTCCGAATGGTTCCACGAGGGGCCAAGCACCGGTTACGAGACGCTGCTGTATGACTGCATGATCGGGGATGCGACCCTGTTCCAGCGCGCGGACAATATCGAAGCCGGATGGCGTGTGGTCCAGCCCGTTCTGGACTGGATGCACGCACCTGCGGGGCTGGATTTCTACGCCGCGGGCAGCGAGGGGCCAAAAGCCGCCGATGACCTGCTGGCCCGCGATAACCGGCACTGGCTGAAAATCGGGTCCTGATGGGACCTGACGCACACGCCAACCAGACTGACATGATACTGACAGGAGGACACTTGCGTGTCTGACCCCGAAATACGCCTTGTGCTGGCCGATGTGGATGGCACCCTGGTCACGAAGGACAAGATCCTGACACCCCGGGCGATCCGGGCTGTCGAACGCCTGCGTGAACGCGGGATCCTGTTCACCATCACCAGCGGCCGCCCGCCCAAGG
>NZ_VWPI01000043.1 GCF_015155755.1 Komagataeibacter sp. FXV3
AGCCCAGTCTGCCAGCAATACGACAGGCCATTCTTGATCGCATCCTGCGACCACCCATCGGGCAATGCCCCCACTGTGGAAACCTTCTACTCCAGACCTCGCAACACATTCTGCCAAAGTAGTGCTAAGTCGACGACCCAGCGTGGCCCATCATTCAACCCGATTATCTCCTCGACCTAAGGTGTTTAGTCCTCGGATTTTATGGTGTGTTAATTTCAGATAAGTCGACGCGCGACCGAACTGGAGTGAGGGTCATGCCAACTTACGCGGCGAACCGATGGCGATCCTCGATCTGGCGAACAGCAGCGCCGTCCGTCGCCTACGAGGTAGGAACGACGCAAAGTGGGAATATTCCGTCTTTATGACAAAGACCAAGGCCAGTAACACAACCAAATCTTTGTATTTCATAAGTTTTGTTATGCCAACAATGGCTTTGTACCGATAAGTACGAATGGACGAAAGCTATGCCGGGCGTCTTACCGGTCCCTGATAGCGAGAGCCGGTCAGACGCATTGCTTTCCGGTGACGTGCGACCAGTCTCTCATGTTATCGTCAGGGAATGGTCACAGCTTTGATACAATCACCCGACTGCAGCGTCCGCCACGTGTAGTCCGCGGTTCAGGCCGACTTCTCCCGCAGCGTGCGGGCCGCGCGTACCATATTGACGAGTGCCGGGATGACCTCGTTCCACTGGCGCGTCTTGAGCCCGCAATCCGGATTCACCCACAGACGTTGTGCTGGAATGCGCTCATTCGCTTTCTCCATCAAAGTAACCATCTGCGCTTCGGTGGAGATGTTGGGTGAGTGGATGTCGTAGACCCCCGGTCCAATCTGGTTCGGGTAGTTGAACGTCTCGAAGACATCAAGCAACTCCATGTCGGAGCGCGAGGTTTCAATGGTGATAACGTCTGCGTCCATGGCAGCAATAGCGGCGATAATGTCGTTGAACTCTGAATAACACATATGTGTGTGGATCTGGGTTTCATCAGCGACACCATTGGCTGCAATGCAGAAGGCCTCCACCGCCCACGTCAGATAGTCCTGCCATTGCGATTTGCGCAGCGGCAGGCCCTCACGCAAGGCAGCCTCGTCGATCTGGATGATGCGAATGCCAGCCTTTTCCAGATCCAGGACCTCATCCCGGATGGCGAGCGCAAGCTGAAAGCATGAGGCCGAGCGCGGCTGGTCATCTCGGACAAAGGACCAGTTAAGAATCGTGACTGGCCCAGTCAGCATGCCTTTCATTGGTTTATCGGTAAGGGATGCTGCGTAGCTGATCCACTCTACCGTCATTGCCTTGGGGCGGCTGATATCTCCGAACAGGATCGGCGGTTTTACACAGCGCGAACCGTAGGACTGAACCCATCCATTCTGGCTGAACACATACCCCTCAAGCTGCTCACCGAAATATTCGACCATGTCGTTGCGTTCCGCCTCGCCGTGGACCAGCACGTCCAGACCCAGCTTTTCCTGCTCGCGCACCGCATGTTCGATTTCACGACGCATGGTTGCCTTATATGTTCCTTCGTCAATTTTTCCGGATTTGAACTGACTGCGCGCGAGACGGATTTCTCTAGTTTGGGGAAAAGAGCCGATGGTGGTGGTCGGGTAAAGCGGCAGTTGCAGCAGTGCGGCCTGTTTTGCTGCGCGAGCCCCAAATTCACTCATCCGACGGCCAAGCGATTCAGTGATGGCCGCAATGGCTTTTTTTACATCCGGATTGTTTACGCGGGGCGAACTGTGGCGTGAGTCCAGCGCAGCCCGATTGGTAACCAGTTCTGACGTCACAGCAGAACGCCCCCGGTCAAGAGCAAGGGCCAGCACGCGGATTTCGTCCAGCTTCTGCACGGCAAAAGCCAGCCACGAGCTGATCTCGGCGTCCATCTTCTCTTCGGCCGCCAGATCCACAGGCACGTGCAGCAGGGAACAGGACGGCGCGATCCAGAGCCGGTCTCCCAGCAGCTTTGCCACAGGTTCCAGCCAGTCCAGCGTCGCTTCCAGGTCCGTCTTCCAGATATTTCGGCCATTGACGATCCCGAGGGAAATTATCCGATCTGGCGGGCTCGTCTTTACCAGTTCAGCGACCTCCTCCCGCGCATTAATGGTATCGAGATGCACGCCCTGCACGGGGAGCCTGCTCACCAGGGCCAGATTTTCGCGCAGCTGACCGAAGTACGTGGCCAGCAGCAGTTTGACCCGGCGGGTATCAAGCGCCTGATAGGTCTGCACGAAAGCGTTCTGCCACGATGCATCCAGTTCCGTTACCAGAACCGGCTCATCGATCTGCACCCATCCGGCACCCGTCTGAGCAAGCGCATCGAGCAGTCTGGCATATACGGGCAACAGTCGCGGCAGCAGATCCAGCTTGTCCGAACCATCTTTGGCCTTACCGAGTGCAAGATAGGTTATCGGGCCGATAATGACCGGCTTCGTCCGGATACCCTGCTTCCGCGCTTCGTCCAACTGGCTCAGCAACCGCGAAGCATCAAGGGTAAACGTCGTCTCGGCATCAAATTCCGGAACGATATAATGATAGTTTGTATCGAACCATTTAGTCATTTCACCGGCGGCGACACCGCCGCAGCATCCGGGCTTTTCTTCAACAACCGTTGCCGAGCGACCGCGGGCAACCCGGAAATAATTATCGAGTTGGTCACCATGGAAGTCACGCACACGGGTGGGCAGGTTTCCAAGCATGAAGCTCGTGTCCAGCACCTGATCGTAAAAGGAAAAATCACCGACCGGTGCGAAATCCAGACCAGCCTGATCCCGCCAGTGGCGTGAGCGTAGTTCCGTGCCAACCTGCTCCAGCATGGCGAGGGAAGACTGGCCTTTCCAGTAAGCTTCAAGGGCGAACTTGAGTTCACGTTTGAAGCCGATGCGAGGGAAGCCGAGATTATGGGTCGTAACCATGAAGATTTATCCAGATGATGTATGGCTTCTGGAAGATAGGGTTTCGGATATATGAAGAAAAATGATATGTTTTCATAGATGTATAAACGGCAATCATATATGGTGCGTAGAACATGAGTATTCTTGAGCGCAGCCATTTGGCGATCATTCAGGAAGTTGCGCGCGAAGGCTCATTGACGGCTGCAGGAGCGCGCCTCAATCTGACCCAGCCTGCGCTTAGTCATTCCATCCGCAAGCTGGAAAGCCAGCTTGGCGTGAAGATATGGCAACGTGAAGGACGCTCTCTCGTGCTCACTCAGGCGGGAGAGTGGCTCCTGTCTCTTGCCAACCGTCTCCTTCCACAATTCACGCTGGCAGAAGATCGGCTTGAACAGTTCGCCCTTGGCGAGCGCGGAACGCTTCGCATCGGGATGGAGTGTCATCCCTGCTATCAATGGCTTTTGAAAGTAGTGTCGCCCTATCTGGAAAGATGGCCCAAGGTAGATGTAGATGTACGCCAGAAATTTCAGTTTGGCGGAATAGGTGCGCTATTCAGCAACGAGATCGATATTCTTGTGACCCCGGATCCGCTCTACAAGCCAGGCCTTAAATTTACGTCGGTTTTTGACTATGAACTGGTACTAGTTGTAGGCCCCGAACATCCTTTGCGAAATTCACAGTATGTTTTGCCAGATCAGCTCATTGGCGAAATACTGATTACATACCCCGTACCGTCAGAGCGCCTCGATATCTATACTCAGTTTTTGCAACCCGCAGGCATAGCCCCGCGACAGCAGAAGCAGATAGAAACGACCGATATCATGCTTGTCATGGTATCACATGGCCGCGGTGTTGCAGCACTTCCACGATGGCTTGTCGAAGAATATGCCTCTCGCTTTGAGCTTTATCCTGTTAAACTTGGTATAAACGGTATTGCGAAACAGATCTTTCTTGGTCATCGCGAGACGGATGAAGACATTCAATATTTACGCGATTTTATAGAACTCGCGGGTATGAATCAGTGAGTCAAGACATGCCTGACTGTACGGGGTCAAAAAGAATAGAAAATGATAAGCACTGCTGGACCTGGCGACAGATGGATAGCGTGATCCGTGCCTGACGCAGTCACTTTTTTAGTGCCGACAGGTGAGTCGATGCGTCTTTCTCCTGTCCCGGAGTTCACGACGGAGACACGAAATAAAGTCATGGTGAACGCTGAAAATTTGTCCGTGGACCAACCGGTCGGCGATCTCTGTATCGTAGAAATTCTCTGTTCCTATCTCACAACGCATACTGCCGACAGGATTCTAAGATCCGCAGCCTTCGAGTTTGTGTCGCAGTTCCCGACCGCGTGCGGTAAGGCGGGAATGCCCCATCCCCCATCGCGCAGAACATCCACCTGCAATAAAGCCCATCAGTACGAGAGATGATCTGATGCTTCCTCCATCCAGCAAGGTTCCATACCCCCCGTCTTTCGGCAGGGACAGAATGGCCCGTTTCTGTGCGGGAGTCAGGCTCTCCGATCCGAAATAAGATCGACCTGTGCCATTTCGCTGGTTGCCGCCAAAATATGTACGCATTTCTCATGTTCCCCTTGTAGCGTTTGACGGGATTAGACCCGCGACACGCCATTGGCCAATGGATGTAATTCTTCAGAACTGGTCAGGAAAGAACACGCTGGATGGGGAACGCAGCAGATAAAACAGAAGACATGATCGCCACTCCGTCTGTCGGGCGCCCCGCCCGATAGAACTGGTTACGTCACAAAGGCAGGTCTCCTGGCTTACGGGTCCTTGATATCGGTTCTGTCTTCCCGGCCTGTTGAGCATAGCCAGTGACGGGTCCTGTTAAGAGGACATACGATCCGGTATCTCTCCGCTTACAGTTGCGGGGGCAGCCACCGACTTGTTCCCGGACCCTGATAAGTCCTGCCAGAACGCACGGCGTTCCCTATTAACCCGTTCGCACGGGGCCTTTGATGTAGAGGTAGTGTGACGCACGCCCGCGAGCAGTGCAAGCCTGCCAGCTTCCCGTCTGTGTGAAGGATACCATGCTCTTTCATCGCAGGTTTTTTGGAAAATCCATATTGCGTAGATCACGAAATCTGACGCATATTGCGACCAGCTTTTATGTCGGTGGTGCCGCGCAAGCGGATTAATAGGGAATACCGTAAGCTCTGGCGGGATCTGCGATGATCCGGGAGCCAGTCGGTAGCTGCGTCCGCAACTGTAGGCGGTATGTAGCCGGATCCGATCATCTGATGTCCGATCAGATGGGTCACTGCTTCCAGTAAGGGAGTGGGAAGACAGGACCGAGCTGCCATGATCCGTGAGCCAGGAAACCTGCTACCGTCGCAAACCGTGCTACCGGGCGGGACCGACCGGTGGCAGGAGATCAGCTATGACGCGTTCTTTCGCGTATCGATATATCTATCAAGCCTCCATATGTATGCGGATCGTTAGCCTGTGCTTGAATGAATCCCGGCTTCGTAAGGCAACCTTAGCAACAGACCTCGCGGCCTGCGGCTTATAATTCGCATGTACTTTCCTGACCCCAGGACACAGGTACCTACGTTTTATTCTGATAAAAAGAAATATCCATGAACACAGATATGAGCATGGTACTCCCTTCCATTGCGTCGCGCCTAATGGCGACCATTACGGAGCCAGAGCCGGTTGTTGCAATTCGGATGCTTATTGCGGCCTGTCTGGATCAATCCTCGTCCCTTCGCCTGCGGCTACCAGAGGTAAAGCAGCTTTTCGCCCGCTTTATAGCCGCCATTATGCGTGAAAGGACAGATGCTCTGGAGGCTATTGCCAACTCGGTGGAAAAACAGATCACCGCGCTGTCTTTTCGTCCGTTTACGCCGCGACAGGTTCGACAGATTCTGGGGATCACCAACCAGGAGCGTCTTTTCTGGACACGAGACGGGCGCCTGCACCAGACAGGAACAATCCTGAACAATCAGCGCGGCCAGAAATTCAGAGTTCCTGTATATTGTGCCGAGAGAATTGGATGGCTCAGTCAGAACCCAGACATGATCGCGGCATGGCGTGACGAGGATGCTCGCATCCTGACTCAAGAAGGCCTGTCCGATGCAGATCTTTCCAGTTAATCCGATCCGATTCCCGGTGAAACGAAAAATGGCCTCTCCCGTCCCTTCGCCTGATTTTATTCTCATACAACAGCGGCGACGTCAGCGTTCTGTCTCGGTATCCCGCCTTATGGAATCCGCACCTCTGCGGGAAGATGTAATTCAGGCAATAGCCAAGACTGAACTCCCTGCCCCCAATCCGGAAGACCGCATTCGTGCGGATGGATTTGAAACATTCCTACGTCTGGTACCTTCCGCTGGCCGATTACCCGCTGCGCCGAAGGCGCGGGGCGACTATCTTGAGGAACTGTTTTCGCCCCTGCTATTAGAAGCTCTCGCCTATGTGGATACAGCCCGCGATTTATCGGACACGCACGGGGTCGAGGCGCTCATGGCCTTGCTTCAGGCCTATATTTCCGCGCAATGGACAATTGGCGCGCGTGACGCCGCCATGCACTTGTATAGCGCATCAAGCCCGAACGCCTGATTGACAACATAGTGGCTAACGCGCGGGCGCGTATCCCCGCCCGCGTGTTTCGAAGATGAAGACACTGAGTGACCTACACTTATTGGATCGGAGCGACAAGTTTGATTGGCATCAACAAGCTCTTCGTTCCATGCAGGCCGGCATCGCGTTTCGAGGAATTGGGCGTTCCTCTCACTTCGCGCATAATGGAATGAGACCCTTGATTGATGATGGCCCCGCGCGAGCGGGTTAAAAGGGAACGCTGTAACGCTCTGGCTGGACAATTCTGTTCCGGGAGCCAGTCAGCGGCTGCTCCCGCAACTGTATGCGGTATGCCACCAGTTCGTTCACCTGCGGGTGAGCCACTGTTTCCCTTGGGGAATGGGAAGGCATGAACTGGCTGGCCATGATCCGTGAGCCAGGAGACCTGCCATCGTCTGCAAACCACGTCGTCGGGCGGGATGCACCGAAGGCAGGAGATTTCCCATGCGTCATGGGAAGACCAATGCGGCCGATCAATGCCCCCCATGTTTCCTGTTTCTGGCGGAAACATCGTGATGCAGCATCGCGGGACCGGCGCGTTTCTGACAACCGGCCTGAAACGCCCGCATGTTGCTGAAGACCCTTACTGGGCCCTTCAAGCCGGTGCAGCAATGGGCAGCAGGCGCGACAAGGCTATCATGGAAAACGTCCATGGCGTAGATAGCACCCTCGCCGCTCATTCCCATGGCGCGCATCTCGGGGCATCAATCATGCGCTTTTCGATCCGAATTCTCCGATAGATCCGCCGATGTTCCATAATTTTAGTCATGTACGAAGCGACGAAAGACACATCATGAATATTGCGCAAAAAGCAACCTGTGTCTCGCTAATACTCAGTATCATGATTGGAGGGGCTGCTGTTCACGCACAAGTTCCTCCAGCGACAACAGTTCCGCCCGCCGTTCTGGGGCAATGGGTCACCAGAAATCACAAGGGTGTTTTCGAGATCACACGGTGTGGCGACCATCTGTGTGGAAAGCTGGTTGGCCTGAACTATAGTAATGACATCCCACGCGACCAGACGGGCCGTTCGGAATGTGGGTTGCCCATGCTGCGGGACTTCGTGCCGGATCCGGATCAACCAGACCGGTGGAACGGGTCCATTCTCGACCCCAATACCAATCATGTGTATCAAGCGCGCATGTGGGTTAACCAGTCCGGACAACTCAAGTTACGGGGCTATCTCGGGATTCCGATGTTCGGACAGACACAGACATGGCTTCCTTATCGCGGTCATATCGGCCCGAACTGCAAAATGAGCACCTGATCTGCGTGGTGCCTGGTCAGGAGAAGATGCCCATGCGCCTTGAGACGGGGCATGGGCGTCTATCAGTTTATTATCCGATATCTTTCTGGGACGGCATACCATTCTGGATAAGCAGTTGGCGCAGCGCCATGATAACTGGAAAGACCTCCTGATTCCGGTCGCCGTCCTGCTCCCGCCAGGCCTGCTGCTCCAGTTCAACAATTTCGCGATCTTCTGTGAAAACACGCTCCGTAAAGGCGATCAGCAGCGGCCACGCCAGATCCAGTAAAAATGGTATTTTCAACCTGCGTATGGAGAGCAGGCCAAATACCCGGTTGATCAATTCTTCCCGGTCCTGTGGCACATATGCAATCCACAGTTCCATGACCGGTTCATCAATCCCCTCCGTCTCGATCCGCAATGTCTGATAGGGATACTGCGTGCGGATGGTCATGACATCCCGATAGGCAAAATCCCGGCCATCCTTGCGACGCTGCCCGTAAATCAGAGCCTCGCTCAGCGGCTGCCTGCCAGACGTGCGGGCAAAGGTATAGCGGGCCTCCACAAAATCCTCACCCCGATCCATGCCTAGAAACCGTGGCTTCATGCTTCCGACCAGTCGGCTGTGCAGAATCTGGTGGTTCATGTCCATCAGGTTTTCATGCATGAAGCTGTAGTGACATTGCACGACTTTTCCAAACCGGCGGGTACGGTAATGGGGGTCACGGACACGTGGAAAGTCCGGCAGCGCAATGCTATCGGATTTTTCCAGATCCCCCATGAACACAAAGATGAGACCATCCTTCTCGCGGCATGCCCATGTCCGCAGTCGTGGCGGTTCGTTTTCCAGCTTCATGCCGGGGGAAAAACACTGGCCACGCCGACTGTATTTCAGTCCATGGTATGCACAGCGAATGAAATCTCCACACACTTCTCCCTTGCTGAGTGGTAACTGCCGGTGGGGGCAAACATCATCCAGCGCAAAGATGGCCCCGGCCTCGGGCCTGACCACCACGATGGGTTGCCCCGCGTACCGTACGCCAATCGCCCTGCCCCGACGAAGCTCGCGAGACCATGCAACCGGATACCAGAAATCCGGATTGCTGCGGACACGACGGATGTCCTGTTGTGGCAAAGCAGCCCCATCCAGGGCGGCTGTTTTCGATGTATTTCCTGTCATGATATTTTCAATGTCTCACGCTGTTATCAGCGCATGGGACAAAACGGATATCATTTTCGCAAAAGTCGCGGATGGATGCGCTGCGACGTGCTATCGTGCGTCGGCTGGCTACGGCCACGATTTCGGACATTTTCTGCGGCAGGACGTTCGTAATGTCCGGATCGGTCAGGGCATTGCTGTCACTTAGCGCACCCGATGGCGCGATCATGAGACGATCCGGCCGATGCGAACGCAGCGTCTGTTCCACGATGCCGTGCGCCATGCTGATGTGGGTAGGCGCCGCGCTGCAGCTATCGACCAGCCCCAGCGAGAGCCAGTGATGCGCCGGGAAATGCTGCAGGACATACGGGAAATCGCGATAGCCATGCACAACGTCCACATGCAGGCCGCCAAAAGGTAGCTGCAGCACGAAAGGAAGATGTCGCCCGAAGCCCCCGCTCCCTCCGACCAGAACAAGTGAAGTGCCCCTTGATGCTTCACTGAGGACATGCCAGGCAACATCCATATGGGTCAGCGTGGCTGCGGGCAGGCCAGGATGGGCAAGGATTGGCTCATCAATCTGGATCCAGAAGCATCCCGCGTTGTTCAGTTGTTCGAAGCATTCAATATAGGCGGGTAGCAGGCGCATCAGTCCCTGGCCGACACTGTCTCCCTTTGTCATGCCGCATAACGCAAGGAAACTGACCGGCCCCAGCAGAACAGGCCGGGTGCTGATACCCAGTTGTTCCGCTGCAAGAAATGCGTCGCGGGGCCAGTTGCGCGCAAGATGGAACGCCTGCCCCGGTCTGAGGATGGGCTTTCTGTAATTGCCGTGCATCGGATCACAGGCTGTGACTGTATTGTCGGTGCCCACGCCAAACATGCGGGCAGTCTGCACAACTCTGTCCCGCCATGGGCTATTGGCCGTAGCGATATGGGAAATGCCTGCCGCGTGCTGGCATCGCACCCCACGCATCTCATCAGCATCGGGAAAACCAAGTGTCGCCGTAAGCAGTCTGGCGATATTCGGGAAGTGATCTATGGAATACTGGCGCGCAGGCACGCCTTCGGTCGTGCCATCATGGCACGCGGCTTTCTGCCATACCGGCATTAAGCTTCTCCCGCCTTCGGCACATCCCGTCCGACGGCTTGATGTATGACGATGGCAGGTCTCCTGGCTTACGGATCATGGCCAGCCGGTTCTGCCTTCCCATTTCCTTTTCGGAAACAGTGACTCACCCCGTCCGGGTGAAATGAACCGGCGGCATACCGCCTACAGTTGCGGGAGCAGCCTCCGACTTGGCTCCCGGGTTCATGACCCGGCCGGAGCGTGACGGCGTTCCCTATTAACCCACTCGCGTGGGACCATCGACTTGATAAGACAACATTGTGCCCGAACCGAGCGGCCGGACGCAAGGTGTCATGGGCAGGATGTCCCAGCGGGCCGCACACGTTAGCGGCACAGGGACCACGGAAGGACCGCGTCCTCGACCCGCCGGACCGTTACGCCGTACACGACGCGCATGATGTCATCATCCAGCACCTGCAGGGCCGGGCCATGGCGGATGACGGCGCCATCATCCATCAGCACCAGTTCATCGCAGAAACGGGTCGCCAGAACCAGATCATGCAGCACGACGACGATCCCCTTTCCCTGCCCTGCCTGCTGGCGGAACAGATGCATCATGGACAGGGCATGAGCGGGATCGAGCGCCGCAATCGGCTCGTCCGCCAGTATGACCGGCGTATCGGTCGCCAGCGCACGCGCCAGATTCATGCGAGCCCGCTCCCCGCCTGACAGGTGGCTGGCCGGACGGGCGCACAGGTCCTGCAAGCCGGTGACATCAAGGGCGTGGCCCACCGCCGGGTGACGGACGGCATGGTCGCCCGCCTGCCCATGCGGCAGGCGTCCGAGTGCGACCAGCGCACGCACCGGCATGGGTGGCGGCGTCCCCCCGTCCTGGGGGATGAAGGCAAGTTGCCGGGCGCGCAGCGCGGAAGAGATCTGGCCCATGCTGCGATCAAGAATCCGGACATCCCCATGATCGGGTGCCTCCAGCCCCGCCAGCAGGCGCATGAAGGTACTTTTCCCCGCGCCATTCGGCCCGATCAGGCCAATGACCCGTCCCTGCGCAAGGGTCAGGGACGCGGCCGAGACGACAGCCCGATCCCCGCGCCGGAGCGACACGTCGCGTGCCTGCAGCAGGATCATGACACGGTTCTTTTCAGCATGATGACGCGGGCGAAGAAAACCGGTGCGCCCACCAGTGCCGTTAGCACACCCAGTTGCAGTTCAGGCCCGACCGCCACCACACGCACCACCATATCCGCCAGCAGCAGCAGCAGGCCTCCCCCCAGAAATGACGGCAGGAGCAGACGCGATGGCTGATATCCCACAAGCGGCCGCAACAGATGTGGCACCACCAGCCCCACAAAGCCGATCGCTCCTGAAACCGCCACGCATGAGCCGACGGCTAGCGCCGCGCCCAGCACGATACGCGTCTGGACGCCGCGCGGGCCATGCAGCTGGAAGCCAAGGCTTGCGGCCACATCCTCCCCCAATGTCAGCGCATCCAGCGCACGCCCCGCGGACAGCATGAGCAGCGTGCCACACACCACACCCGGCAGGCAGATCCAGACATGGGTAAAGGTCCGGTCCGTCAATGACCCCATGAGCCAGTGCATGATCTCGAATGACGCATAGGGGCTGGGCACAAGGTTCAGCACCAGTGCTGTCAGGGCTGCGGCAAAACTGCTGAGTGCAGCCCCCGCCAGCAGCAGCACCAGCGTGCCACCACGTCCCACCAGTCCCATCAGCACGGCCGCCGCACACAGCGCCCCCGTCAGCCCACCCAGCGGCAGGGCCGCGATGGACACCTGCATGAGGCCGGTATAGAACACGCTGACCGCCCCAAGTGCCGCTCCACCTGATACCCCCAGGATGCCGGGATCGGCCAGCGGATTGCGTAGATAGCCCTGCAGAACCGCCCCCGACAGGCCAAGCGTCCCGCCCACCAGGATGGCCAGCAGGGTACGCGGCAGGCGCAGGCGCTCCACAATGATCGCGCCTGCGGTATGCCGCCCGGCCAGCAGGTCCGCCAGTGCATGTGAAAACATGATGCGGGTTTCTCCCCACATGAGCGAGGTAACAAACAGCCCCATGACACCAGCCAGAAGCATGACGTTCAGCAGCATGGTTTGATGGGCAGGTTTCATGGGGCGGACATTTCAAGGTTGTGCCGTGCGTTACGCAGCATGACGACACTATCCAGTGTCTGTGGCAGGCCACACAACCAAAGCCGTGCGGGCAGATCCAGATGATGCGGCCCGGCAAAGGCCTGCTTCAACGCCGGGTGATCCAGCATGGACTGTGCAAGGGACGTTCCCTTCCCCGAACGGTCAAGGATCAGGAGATCGGGTGGCCGTGCAATCAGCAGTTCCATGGAAAAACGGGAAGATGACTGGTGCCCCATGATCGTTGCGTAATTACGAAAGCCGGCATGGGCAAGGACATCATCCGGAAGCGAGCCCTTATGGGTGACAAAGCCGTTGGCCGCATAGACGGCTGCTGTGGGATCGGTGGAACCAGGCTCGACCGAAAGGGAGGCCAGGCGCGTGGCAAAGGCCATAGCCAGTTGCTGCCCACGCTCAGGAACGCCGATGGCGTTGGCGACCGTCATGATCTGGACCGGAATATCCGTCAGGGATTGGGCGGGTGGCAGGGCTACAACCTGTGCGCCCCCTTCCCGCCCCGCCTGCATCGCGACGGCCGCGGTATAGATGCCACCCAGCACGACATCGGGATGGGATGCCACGATGCTTTCCGCCGTGGGTCGCAATACGGGAGCCTGTCGTGCCTGTTCGCACAGCACCGCGCTCCAGCAATCCCGGGCGAGCGGCGTAATACCGACGATCTGGCCCGGTTCGGCCAGCAGCAGCAACAACTGGTCGGTGCAGAGATTAAGCGAAGCCACGCGCGGGAGAGCCCATGCCGGTGCCAACGGGACACAGGCAAGGAAACCGGCCATCATCCCTGCGACCACGCTTTTCATGTCAATAATTCAGCATGAAGCCGCCATAACCGGCGCGACCAGGCTGCAGATAGCCGATGGGATCCTCGAACTGGCGGTTCAGCAGGTTGTCGGCGCGGGCATAGACGGAAACGTAGCGGTTGATTTTGTAATTGGCAGCCACGTCGATGGTGAAATAACCATGCCCCTTGGCGCATGTGCTGCAGGACTCGCTGCCAATAACCGGCAGATCACGCCAGCCACTGGTATACAGGATATTGCCCGAAAAGGTCAGGTCGCGAATGGGGGTCCATGTCGTATTGAAATTAAACTTGTGCTGGGGACGGCGTTGCAACTGGACGTCGTTCGTCTCATCCCGGGCGTGGGTCCAGGTATAGCTCAGGTTAAATTCCAGATTGCTCAGCGCCTTCCAGTTCAGGAAGGCTTCCACACCATACATCCGCGCCTTCGCCACATTGGCGTAGGAGTAGTTGTAGTCATATGATGAATCAATCGAAAGCGAGGACTGGATCAGGTTCCTGACCCGGTTGTCATACCAGGTTGCGCCGAAATTCAGACGGTCATGCAGCAGTTTCTGCTCAACACCCGCGTCATAGCCGATCAACTGTTCCGCCTTCAGGTTGGGATTGCCCTTTTCCGAATAACCCACACCCACCTGATTTGCGAATAACTGATACAGCGAAGGACCATGAAAACCGGAACCGGCGCTGGCCTTGATGATGGTTCCGGTGCCCGGCACATGGATTGCCGGGGCCACGCGCCATGTCACGTGGTTGCCGTAGCGCGAATTGGCATCATAGCGAATATTGGCCGCACCATACAGAATATGGTTCCAGTTCCCCTGATACTGCCCGTAACCTGCGGTCGTATCCATGCTGGCGGATGTATCGTATCCGCTGTCCCACATGCTTGAGGCCGTATGGCTGGTATTGAACGTATCATGGAAATGTTCGGCACCGATCAGAAGCTGGCCATACTGCTTGAAATTGAACGTGCCGTGCCAGTCCACCTTAAGTCGGCTGGAACGGTAATAATCCGGGTCTGGATTGACCGGGCTGCCGTAACTCGTGCCCGTCTCCGTCCAGCGGTTGCGGTTGGTCATGTAGCCAAGGCCAAGCACCTGATCAAAAAGCCCGTGAAAGGAAACCAGATGGGCCGTCCCGCGCACGATGGCCTCGTTCTGGTTGTTCTGTTCCCGCACACCCTTATCACCATACAGATTTTCACTTTGCAGGTCATACAGAGAGTAGGAATGATAATTGCTCTGTATCAGCCGTGCGGTCAGGCCAAGATCGAAATTATGGGTGACGTCATAACCCAGCCTGATATTGACGCCACGGTTGTCATTCCGGTTGCCTTCATGCCGCTGCTGCCGGTTGGCCCCATAATAACGCTCGATATAGGAAGGGATATTGTTGAACCCATCCATCCGGTAATGGGAGAATTCTACATTATAATGAAAACGTCCCTTGCTGCCGCGTGCGCCAAAGGTCTGATTGAAGGTACCATACCCACCGCCTTCGATACGGACAAACGGCTTGAAACGGCCCTGCCCCTGTGCCGTGGTAATGTCGATAACCCCCGCCATGGCGTCGGCGCCGTACAGGCCGCTCTGAGGCCCACGCAGTATCTCGATCCGGCCCATGCCGTCGGTTACAAACTGACCGGCATCGAACATGCCATTGGTGGAACTTCCGTCATTGATGTCCATGCCATCCAGGCGGACCTTGACCTCGTTGGAATTATTACCACGCATGAAAATGGATGACGTGCCCCCTGGGCCGCCTGTCTGGACCACGTTCAGGCCCGGTTGGCGTGCCAGAATATCCGTCAGGCTGCGCCGCTGCTGGGTCTGGATCTGCTTTTCCGTGATGATGGTCATGCTGGTGCCGATATCATCGGTGGAGGTCGGCCGACGGGCTGCACTGACGCTGATCAGTTCGGGAAGACCCGTATCCCCCAACGAAACAACGGCTTTCGATTTTTTATTCTCGATGACGTACTGGTTGGCGGACTGTTTTTGCGGCGCGTGCTGTCTGACTGAATCATCGGCACGCGCCACTACAACCCCCATGGTCATCAACGTGGTGGAAGCAATCAGCAGATTACGGAATAGGATCATCTGGTTCAGGTCTCGCGGTCACATCATCGTTGCCACGAGAGCGCGCTGCCACAGGATTTCCGATCTGCACGGAATCCTGTAACACCACACCGTCAGGACACCCCGCCCGACAGTTCCCGGTCGCAACCATCATGACGGCAGGTCTCCTGGCTCACGGCGTAGCGTCCTGCACAACCTTCCCGGAAAACCGCGGTTTCCAGTGGCCCGGACCATGACATCCGGTAATGCAAGGACAGACCGTTTACAGTTGCGGGGGCAGCCGGAGCATTGGATCGCAATCCGCACTCTGTTCCCTTTTCATCCCCCCGAAAGGGGACACCGTCGGAACGGTTCTGATCGGATGGGATGTTCTTGTCAACCCGCATTCAATCTTTCAGTATCCTGTCAGGATTGCTGTTATTTTCAGCCTGATTGATGAATCACAGGATATTTCCGATGAAACGTATCACGCCTTCCATGCTGACTTCACTGGCGCTGGATCTCCGTAACGGCTGGAGCATTGGAACATTTGGTGCGATCGGCGAATTCCATCATGTTCCGGATGATAGGGTCTGCCTCACCCCATGTCCTGACGGGCTGGAGATCGTCACCCAACGCGGTGCCATACGCATTAGTCCCAGCGAACCCTTGCATGCCCTTGCGTGGGACTCTCTCGTCGGAAAAGGCAGACGCTGGCGGCATAGCATGGCGTTATGCGGCCCGTTACAACTGACTGCGAAGCATACCCTGAAGGTTCTGGGAAAGGATGCGGACGCTGTCCGACCAGAGGATCGTGATGCGTGGCTGATTGATCTTGGAATTGGCGTGGGTCAGGTCCGGATGTGTGTAAGGACAGAAAATGCCCGCCTGGTTGAAGCCCTTGCTGTTGATACGGATGACCCATTGGCCGTCGTCACGGCTGCATTTGCGCTTCTGATGGAAGCCCAGCCCCACAGGGTCATGCTTTCGCCTGCTGGCAGGCTGGAGGTCTACCAACCCATTCCCGCGCCTGATGGAGACTCTCCACTCGGTGCCCATACCCACCTGCTGCCAAAACTGGTGAAGTTGAAACGGTCCTGCTCTGCTCTCGATCCCATTCCGGAAGGCTGGCAGCCTTTCCTGACACTTCATCCGGCGGCACCGTTCCGACCGTCCGATGATGATTCCCATGATTATGACCGGCTTGCCGATCTATCCTTTCTGCCGTTGCTTGAGGAATTCGGCATGGAGGAAGACTTGCAGGTTTCAGGCACATTCCAGGCCCATGTTCGTCAACATGGAACACCGGAAAATCTGAAAATACCCGCTACAAGACGTGGTCGCGCGCGCATGCATATCGAACTGCTTCGCATGGCAGCGCGGGCTCACGAGGGCATGGAGCGATTTGTGCCTGCCGACACGATCAAGAGCGCTACGGACTGCGGCTGATTCCATGACAGCGATCATGTTGCAGGGCACGGGATCCGATGTCGGAAAGTCCGTTTTGACGGCAGGTTTATGCCGGGTTTTCGCTAACCGTGGCCTGACGGTCCGGCCTTTCAAACCCCAGAATATGTCGAACAATGCCGCCGTGACGGTAGATGGAGGTGAAATCGGTCGGGCGCAGGCACTTCAGGCGCAGGCCTGCCGTATTGCCCCTTCCACCCTTATGAATCCGGTCCTTCTGAAACCGGAAAGTGATCATACAGCGCAGGTTATCGTCCGTGGACGCGCAAAAGGACACCTGCACGCTTCGAATTTTATCGGTGGCCGGGCCGCATTCCTGCCCGAGGTTCTGACCGCCTTCAGGACATTATGTAGCCAATCCGATCTCGTGATTGTCGAGGGCGCGGGCAGCCCGGCGGAAATCAATCTACGTCAGGGCGACATCGCCAATATGGGCTTTGCCAGAGCCGCGAATGTTCCGGTCGTCATGATCGGCGATATAGACCGGGGCGGCGTTATCGCGTCACTCGCCGGTACCCATGCTGTTCTTGATCCAGATGACCGTGAGTTGATCAAGGGATTCATCGTTAATCGCCTCCGGGGAGACGCCAGCATTTTCCAATCTGGGTATGACTTCATAGAAAAGTTTACCGGCTGGAAGGGGCTTGGCGTTCTTCCTTGGATAGACAGTATACGTGAACTGCCTTCTGAAGACAGTATTCCTGAAGATGTTGACTGTTCCGCGGCCTCACGGATCGAGATAGCCGTCCCCCTTATGCCCCGCATTGCCAATTTCGATGATCTTGATGCGCTGGAAGGTGAAACGCATGTAAAGATCACACGGATCCGGCCCGGGCAGCCCCTTCCCGCGTCCGCGCATGTCGTGTTCCTTCCTGGTAGCAAGGCGACAATAGCAGACCTGCAATTTTTCAGGCGGCAGGGATGGGATATTGATCTGGCGGGACACGTCAGGCGGGGTGGATATGTATTCGGTCTCTGCGGTGGCTATCAGATGCTGGGACAGACCATAAATGATCCCGACGGAATAGAAGGGAACCCGACCACGATACCAGGACTTGGACTTCTGGAGGTTGATACCGTTCTGACCCGTGACAAGCAGATCAACCAGACTTCAGGCATGACGCTTTCCGATAGCGCGCGATTCAGCGGCTACGAAATTCATTGTGGGGAAACAGTTCGATCACATCACCGGGTCATGCCCCTAATCAGATGCGACGACGGACGGTTGGACGGAGCAATAAGCCCGGACGGTCGTATTGCAGGCTGCTATGTGCACCGTCTGTTTGACATGACTAGCCAACGCGCGGCATGGCTGGACAGATGGGGCGCACGCTCCGATGGACTGGATTACACAGCGCGGGTGGAACGCGCCCTTGAAACCGTTGCTTCCACCATGGAAAGCAGTCTGGATATTGAAGGGTTACTGGCTATTGCCAGATGATCTTCTTTCCGTCTCAGGGCCTTGGTTCGTCAGGGCATCCAGACAAACAGGACAGAGACACCCTGCCTGAGCATCCGTCGGAACCGGCAGGCCACGGGGCTTTTCCATGCACCAGCACGCACCTTCAGGCTGACATGAAAAATCAGCACCGCACTTTTTACACTTTATCATTCTGCGCCTTCCCGTTGTTACCATGACTGGATCAAACAGTCAGTCCGCTGGTTTGGCGTTCTGTCCGGGCCATCTCATGATGGAGGGCATGCCAGTGTGCAAGATTGTTTTTGGCTTCCTGCACGAATGCCGAACGACGAACGGCCTTGAGAAACATACCCTGAACCAGACGGCCAACTCCGTATGTGGGCCGTTCAAACTGGATAAGCAACACTGCCCGATGATCCGATGTATTGTTCTGGACTTCATGAGGGTATGTGTCGTCAAACAGGATACATTTTCCATCCTGCCAGCATAACATTTGATCGTCTATCCGTATCCAGCAATCCCTGTAGTCCTGCGGCACCTGTAAACCCAGATGACAGGTTAACAGCCCTTTGGTCACTCCATTATGCAGCGGAATACGCGCACCAGGTTCAAGGAAAGAAACAAAGGCCGAGTTCAGTCCGGGAATGGCCGCAGCAAACCGTGCTGTGCAGGGCATCCGCCGGCAGTTCTCCAGAACGCAGTTCCCGTAGCCGTAAAGGAAAAATGACTTCCATCTTGTATCGGGTGCAATACGCGTATGGTCTGGCGAAATATCGCGCAGAGCGGGAAAACTGCTTACCCCATGCGTCATAAGGATCCTGAATTCCTCTATAATCCGGAACGCCCGCTGTTCCATGTTGGAAATCCATGGGAAAAGACTGGTATCAAGAACTGGCGTATCGGGAACAAGGGAATTGTGTGCAATCAGCGTGTTTAATAGAGGCCGCACTTTTTTACCAACCCGAATGATAAATGGCCGACTAGCAACAGCATCCGACATGAAATCTATCCTTCTTTAGCCATCCTTTGGTTATTTTTTGTTACAAGATCCTGCATAGCTTGTGCTGGCGGAAAGAAATCACTGTGCCCTACTCGACCAGACCGTTGGATGGCAGACCACTCCGCTTCCGGGAGGCTCTGCTCCTTCCACAGCAGTTTCCATAATAATTTCGCCCAAAGAGAACCCGATACGCGACCTGGCAGACGCGTATGGTCCTGCCGTATGGATATTTTACCGCACACACGTGTTCGGCCGTCACGTCCGGTCGGCATGTAACCAAGCCATATCTCCGCGCATAGTGTGGCATCGTCTTCGGAAGAAAAATAAACGTTCTGGTCAACCAGGGTCGTATCGACCGTCGCCCGCCAGGGCCGTGCCATACCAGGCAGAACCGATAATGGTGTGGAAGCCACAACACGGTAATGACTGGAAATCTGCTGTTCGGTAATGTTCTGATCAAGATAGGTTACCGATCCTGATGTCGTCCTTCTCCCAAAGCGTTGTACATGATCCATCAGAAGCGGAACTGGCGCATTGATTTCGCGTATGAATGTTTCATGACACCAGTCTTTACCATCGTGATGCGTCATGGCGGGAATCAACGCTTCGTCTGCATCGTCGGCATTACCTGAATACAGGAATATCCAGCCTTCTTTCTCCCTACATCCCCAGCCTTCCGCGCGCGGCGGCATTTCTTCCAGAACCATATCAGGAGAATAGCAACGGCCACTGCGTGCAAATTTGATCCCATGCAACGGACATCTGATAAAGGTTCCGCTGACCACGCCACGACTGAGTGGTACCTGACGATGCGTACACCGGTCATCAAGTGCGAACACCAGCCCTGCCTCTGGACGGACAATGACAACCGGTCTGCTGCCGCAATAAACCCCGATTGCTTTTTGATGTCTCAGATCTGCACTGCGCAAAGCGGGATACCATTGTGCATTGTGGTTCGGATCAAAAGGTTGCAGTAGAGTATGTGTCATGCCCATGACAATTCCTCCAAAATCTTGTTAGTGGACGAAGGTCGCCGCCACGCAAGCACGTTGAACCTTCGCCAGGTCTGAAAGTGTATTGTGAACCTCAGGCGGTAATTGCCTACCGTCCTTATTGGTGAAACGCATTGTCGTAGACGGTGTAATAATCACGCGCCTTCGTGGACATTCTGATCGGATCTTATCTATCCATCGCAGCGTGCTATAGACATCCGTTGGAATCCGATTCAGGCCGTCCACAACTCCCAGAAGAAGGTCACAGCGCGGATTAAGATTAGAGAGCACCGATGGAAGTTCTGCGCCGCCGCGCACCATATCGATATGAAGGCCATTCATCGGCAATGACATGACGTGGGGCAGGTTACGCCAGAAGCCCCCTCCTCCCCCGACGAAGACGAGGGATAGTGCATGTCCGGATGCCACCTCTGCCATGCTCCGCCATGCCAGTTCCATCGCCGTCTGGCGTTCTTTCGACATCGGACCAGCCGTTGTGACAGGTTCCGTAATCTGAACCCAGAAACAGCCTGCCGTGGCGAGTTCGTGCAGAATCTCGATGTACACCGGAAGAAGCTTCAATAACAACAGGACAGGGTCCGTGCCGTCAGTCCGGTCACATGCGGCAAGAAAGCTCACTGGCCCTAGAAGCACAGGCACAGTCGCGATCCCGCGTTGCCATGCATCAACAAATGCATCGCGGACAGGATTGCAGCATAAGTGGAAGAACGTCTGATCTGTCAGTTCGGGCATGCGCTTCCTGCCGCACTGAGGAGCCTTCCCCACACCCACCATCTGTGCTGTCTGCCACACGCGATGCCAGTCATCCGGGCAGGAATTGGACGCTACATGCGAGACGCCTGTGCGCCGCTGCAAAGCGGTCAATGCGGGGGTATCAAAACCCGAGAGACCAAGCGTCCCGGTCAGTAGCATGAGGGTTCACCGCAGGTCTGCGCATCATCATGCCAGTTTGTAATTGTGGAAGTGCCGTGTCGTTCAGCGACAGGCAAGCCTATGCAGTGCTGCAAAGCCGTGCTCCTGCCTCCGGTTCATCCCGCCCGGCGGCCGTGAGATCGACAGTGGCAGGTCTCCTGGCTCACGGATTATCGCAGATCGTGTCTACCTTCCCGTTGCTGATACAACAGTGGCCCATTCCCCTCAGAAAATGGACGACACGACCCCATACCGCTTACAGTTGCGGGAGCAGCCACCGACTGGCTTCCGGGATGGACCCTGCCGAAGCGGAACGGTGTTCCCTTTTCATCCGTTTGCACGGAACCACTGACTATATAGAAGGCGAATATGCCACCACCTTCCACTTTTCAGCAATGTTTTCCTTTCATTGCTGATCAGACGGCCAAGTACACTCTACGTCTCATCATATTCATACGTTTTATATGATTTAACAATAATATAAATTAGTACTTTCTGTTCGTGTATTTATACTTAAAAAGTAATGCTGCTGTGCAGGCCGAAAATCGCTTCGTCACCTACGCGGCGCAAACCGGTCCAATCCGGCGCGCCGCCCGAAGGGTGCCATACGTACTGGAAATCAGGCTGCATGACCATCCACGGCGTAACCTGCGCCTGATAGGTCAGTTCAAGATGGTTTTCATTGCCCTGCACAAGCGTCTGGCTGTCGCGGTCAAATTGCCGCAGGCCGGAACTGGCGCGACCAATACCCCAGCCCAGACCGATCGTGTCGTTATCGCGCCCCTTGAACGGCGCCTTAAGATTCAGGCCAGCGTCAATGGCGAAGCTGATCTGGTTACGATCACCGCCATTACCCGTGGCGCGTACGAACACGCCCACCGAGCGGGCCGATGTGAGCGACGGCCGCCAGATCATCTGGTCGATGATACCATACACCATCCAGTTACCCCGGTCCCAGCGCGGGGTCAGGTCACTTTGTGGCGTGGCTGCGGTGGCGTTGGCCACGGCAGCTCCTAACGAACCGCCATTGCGGTTGTAACGATAGTCGGCGAACTTCGCGGTATCATAGAACCCGCCCAGCTTGTACACGCCCGGCAGGCCAGGATTCTTGGTCACGTTCGACATGTCGGCCGGCTGCGGGTTAAGCGCGTATTGCAGTTCGGTCATTAGCAGGGCACCGGTGCCCATGTTGAAATTGGTGCCGTTGGCGCCATCATAGGTCTGGCTGGTGGGATCGGAATTATAGCCGCTGATGGAGCCGGTAGCCTGCTGGATGGGGGTAGAATTATAGCGGTTACCCGGCGGATTGTCGTCCGCTGCGGCAAACATGAAGGTGAACTTCTCGCTCGGCCGGTAGCGGATCCGGATGGCGGGAGACGACAGCGGCCAGGATGGCCCGCCGCCATACAGGTTGACCGAGGGCGCCATGGGCCAGCCGAAATTGGCGTTGAGGTAAAGCGAGGCGTAATCGCTGATCAGGAACTCGGTATCAAGATCCTGCTGGCCGATCTTTACGTCCAGTTTGCCGCCAAGGAAAGACTGCTGGTACCATAGTTCGAACAGGCGGGTGGAACGGTCAGCCTCAAATCCGCTGACAGGGTTGAAATTGGCCAGATGGTCCTGCGAGATCGAGCGTCCGCGTGTCTGCAGTGCGCTGACATTGAACAGCCCCCCCTTCAGCCCGAACAGTTTCTCGGTATCGACGGTCAGCGTGGGCATGGTTACACCGTCGTAGGACGGGCCGGTGCCTGATCCGCCTGCACCATCATTACCAGAAGCCGAACCGCCAGTCCCGTTGCCCCAGAGTTCATCGACTTCCTGGATGTCGAAGCTGATGCCGTGCTTGTACATCCATGACCGCGCGCCCCACATATTGCCTAGCAGGTTACCGCTGGTGTCGAGTTTATCGTCACCAGCCGCCTTCTCCGCCGCATCGGCTTGCGCGCGCTCCGAATCACGTATGGTTGCTGGGTCGATCTGCTCAACCAGCGGAGTGGAGTTGCCAAGGCGCGCCCGATCTTCCTCGATCTGGGTCTGAGGAGCCTGAGCATAAGCGGCTGAGTATGCGAAGAGACTTCCTACCAGAGTGGAATTGATAAAAAGCAAACGAGCCGAGCGTCGCGTAACGCCCGGAGAGTCAAGAAATGTCATGGAGAGAGCCTGTCGGGGAAGCGTCGGTAAAAGGAGCAACAATTCCGAATGCAGTCATTTCCCGACTGGGAAACAAACACGCATGCCATCGCGACAGAGCGTCAAAGAAGAAAATGCATCACGCCTTGATCCGCCTCCGGCTCCACCCGCCCGGCGACATATCTGAACTCGACGGTAGGTCTCCTGACTCACGGGTCACCACGTTGCATCCGCCTTCCCAACCGAAGTCAGTGGCTGCTACCCAATCTGGTAGCTGAGGACACAATGCTCGCCGTCTACAGTTGCGGGGGCAGCTGTCGACTGAACTCCCGGGGAAATTGCCCCAGCCAGAGTGATACGACATTCCCTTTTCACCCGTTCGCACGGGACCGTCGACTTGATAGACAGTATTATAAAATTCTTATCCCCAAAAAGGCAAGACAGGATAATTAGAGAAATCCCTTCCTGATGGATATTGACCGCCTGCGCTTCGGCGTTTCACCTGCAGCCGTGGTAGTTCATGTCAAATTATGTCAGGCTATGCTCTTTTAGGAGTTTTAGATTAAGGGAGAGTAGATTATACCCCTGCAGGCCATAAACGCGGAAGCCGGTGAAATCCCGGCACGGTTGCGCCACTGTAAGCAGGTGTAGAACACAATTTTCTACCCGAAAGTCAGACCCGCGCATGGCTCCGTTCCGAGCGAAACAGGACGCATTTTTCCTGAGGAGTCGTATAAAATGTCTGATACTGCAATAGGTTCCCACGCCATCCCCTCTCCCGCGCCTATTCCCGTCAGGGAGATAGCGCCGTGGTTGGTTTTCGGCTTACTGATGCTGCTGGCCCTTTATTTTGTCGGCGCAGAGGAAGGGGCGACATCAATTATTCCTGGCATGTATGTGCACGAGTGGGTGCATGACAGTCGCCATCTTCTGGGTTTCCCCTGCCACTGACATGGAAAACAGAATGATGGTCCGCACCCTACTTATTCGCGGAATGCTCGTCGGTTTTCTGGCCGGCATTCTGGTATTCAGTTTCGCAAAAGTTTTTGGAGAACCTCAGGTCGATCATGCCATTGCATTTGAATCTGCCATGGACGAGGCTAAAGCCAAGGCAGATCTGGAGCGAGGCATCCATGATGTTGAAGAGCCGGAACTTGTAAGCCGGAAACTTCAAGCCAGTTACGGATTGCTCACAGGTGTAATGGTTTACTCGACAGCGTTTGGCGGGCTTTTCGCTCTTGTATTTTCTTATGCAAATGGGCGCATGAAAAGCACAGACCCTCGTGTTGTGTCTGTTCTGCTGGCGATAACCGGGATTATTGCGGTATATGTGGTGCCAAGCATCAAGTATCCTGCCAACCCGCCATCCGTAGGAAACCCGGATACAATTGGCATGCGGACAGAATTGTATTTTATAATGATGCTGGTCTCCCTACTGGGGATGATCGCAGCCACAATGCTTCAGGGACGCTTACGTCAGCAATATAATGCATGGACATCAACTTATCTTGCAGGCGCGTGTTATATTCTGATTGTCTTTACAACAGGCGAGTTACTTCCTGCGGTTAATGAAGTCCCCTCTAATTTCCCTGCTGATTTGCTCTGGAATTTCAGGATTGATTCCTTAGGCATGCAGATCATCATGTGGACCACACTGGGTCTGGGTTTCGGTGCCTTTACTGAATATGCAAATCGAAACCGGTTTGGATATCGTAATGGCGCTAACATTCAGCTTAATGCCCATTAAAATGGCTTGAAGTTAAAAACGTGAGAACTGGCGTTGACTTGAAGTCACGCCAGATACTCAATGACAATTACGAGATTTTTCCGCGATATTTATGGGAAACTCGCCAATATCCATCACAACGTACTGTTTTCGGTTGCCGATTTCCCCATGCGCCAACAGGCATAGGAAAGGGCGAAAATTTCGCGACCAGATGGTGCCCTTCCCTTTTCTTTCCACAAGCAGTCCAAAACCCAGCATCTGCCCTGACAGAACTACAGACTAATATTAAGCCCGACAATAATATCACGCGTCGCTGTTTCGTGCCCCAGTGTCATGGACACTATGCCCGCCACCGTCATGTCGGCGCTACGCCACAGTTCATCGTTCCAAACAAAGGAGCGATCGGCCCATGCTGATACGATTCAACCATGACTCGGGTTGTCCATCACACCGACAGTTCGCCCCGCTGTCGGGCAAGAGCGTTGGCGATCCTAGCCGAAAGCAGCTTGAATGCTACGGCATTAAGGCGTCATCGCCGTCCCATGCCACATGCGTCCGGATGGTCAAGGGTCAGAAGCAGGCGCGTAACAGGAACCGGGAGATCCGAGATGGGCGGCGAACGGTGCAGTACTGCCCCTTTTGTCGACCAACCGGGATATAACCGCCCTTTCAGAAGGGTGATCCAGCACGCTGGCGTATCATGGATGATCTCGCTGTCAGCATGTTTCCATTGAACCCCAGGGCCAGTGTAGGTGCACAGGAGACGTAACGGAACATGGTCAACATGAAAGCGGCGGCAACTGTCGTGTCTGACTTTTTCCAGCCGGAAGCGGATTTCGGCCAGACCTGACAGGCGCTGATAGCGACGGGCTAGGCACAGGGCATCTTCAGCAAGCGCCTGCGCGCCTGCTGGTAAAAGAGTCCGCAACTCGGTTTCAAGAATTCCAGTAGTGCCCCGACGCAGGAACAGGTCCGGGCCGTGCGCATTCCACAAGGCCGCAGCCTGCATGATATCCTGCCCGAGGTGACGTTCCTGCTGAACGATGAAACAGTCTTGCCTGTCAATGTTCTGGAACGGCATCGGGATGGCAGAAAGCGGACGGGTCGGACAGGACTGTCGCATGTCAGGGCCTTTAGGGATTGTTATATTATAACGTAACATATAAGTTCGGCGGATCGCAACCCAATGAATGGTGTCCGTCATGCGCGAAAGACTTCCGGTAACGGTTCTTTCCGGCTTTCTGGGAGCTGGAAAGACGACGCTTCTCAACCACGTGCTCAATAACCGCGAGGGCCGGAAAGTCGCGGTCATCGTCAATGACATGAGCGACGTGAATATTGACGCCGATCTGGTGCGCGACGGCAGTGACCTGTCCCGAACAAATGAAACGCTGGTCGAGATGAGCAATGGCTGCATCTGCTGCACGTTACGCGATGACCTGCTGCACGAAGTCCGGCGACTGGCGGAAGAAGGCCGCTTCGATTACCTCCTGATTGAATCAACAGGGATTGCGGAGCCGCTTCCGGTTGCAGCGACATTCGAGTTTCGTGACGAGGCGGGCGAGAGCCTGTCCGACATTGCACGGCTCGATACGATGGTCACGGTGGTGGATGCCGTCAACCTGCTGAAGGATTACGCCTCGACGGACTTCCTGCGCGACCGGGGCGAGACAGCGGGCGATGAGGATGACAGGGCGCTGGTTGACCTGCTGGTCGAGCAGATCGAGTTTGCCGATGTGGTGGTGCTGAACAAGGTCTCGAGCGCTACGCCAGCGCAGCGCGAAGCCGCGCGGCAGGTCATTCAGGCCCTTAACGCCGATGCGGATATTATCGAAACGGATCAGGGCATCGTACCCTGCGCGCGCATTCTCGATACACACCGCTTCGATTACGACCGGGCGCACAAACATCCACTCTGGTACAAGGAACTGTTCGAATTCCACAACCATGTTCCCGAAACCGAGGAATATGGCATCCATACCTTTGTCTGGCGCGCCCGCCGCCCGCTTGTGCCCGAGCGCTTCAAGGCCTTTATCGACTCTTCCTGGCCGGGCGTGATCCGGGCGAAGGGTCATTTCTGGCTGGCGACCCGTCCGCACTGGGTGGGCGAACTGGGGCAGGCCGGAGCCTTGATCCGCACGCAGGCCATGGGGCGGTGGTGGGTAACGATACCCAAAAACCAGTGGCCGGACAGTGATGAATGGCGCGACCTGATCCTGTCGAAATGGGATCCGGTTTATGGGGACCGCCGGCAGGAGATCGTATTTATCGGCACGGCAGAAATGGATGATGCCGCCATTGCCGCGGTGCTGGATGCCTGCCTTGTGCCCGACTTTGATGTGCAGCAGTTCGATCCGTTGCTGTTTGCCCATCTGCCTGACCCATTCCCCGCCTGGGGGCAGGGAGAAATGGCGGATGCGTAAGGTGACGGCAGATAACGAACGGACATTACGCCACGAGATGTGGCGGCGGTATGCAGGCAATGACTGGGCCGCCTTTGACGCGCTGCCCCCAGCAATCCGCCAGCGGGTAACAGCGCATGCCTATGATGCCTGGTCGGTCAATGTGATGATGCTGTGGCAACATTACAAACGGCTTTATGGACGCACGATGCGCGCCGAGCGCGCGCTGATCCGGTATCTTGATTATTGCGAACGGCTGGAGCGCGAAGCTTTCGCGTCACGCTACAGCGCAGCCTACGGCATGGTCCTGCCGCATGACGCCGCCTGCGTGTCAGTGCTGAGGTAAAATCAGTATTTTACTGTCATGGCACTCGTATTTTCAGAGAGCATCCTCATTGGGATCGCCAGCCTGAAAAATAATCCGATGCTGCCCGTTGGGACGATTATGCCTGTAGAGCGTTCAATGGAAATTTCGTGCCTTAACCACGATATTTTCTCGCAAGCGACCCTGGTCATGGTCGGGGAAGACCTGTAGCGACCGGTTCCCCACATCGGCTAGCAAGTGGGAAAGATCCACAATCTCACGTGTCACGAGATGCACCACCTCCCCTTCCTTCTGCAGTCGCCCGACAACCCCAAGCATCTGGCCTGAGAGGACCACACGACGAAAGCGCTCGAACATATCGGGCCAGATAATCACGTTGATCGCCGCCGTTTCATCCTCCAGCGTCATGAACACCACGCCCTCGGCTGAACCGGGTCGCTGGCGGACCAGCACCAACCCAGCCACCGACAGGCTGCTCCTGTCCCTTGCCTCAAAGGCCTGCCGGCACGTCACCATTCCGCGCTCGATAAGATCGGCACGCAGGAACGCCACGGGATGATCCCGCAGGGTCAGGCCGGTGCGGTTGTAATCCCGTGCGACCTCGGCCCCGTCCCGCATGGGCTGGAGCAGCACGTCGGGTTCTTCCGCTTCACGCATGACGGCGGCTGCGGCAAACAGCTGCAGGGGTTCGTCACGTAATGCCTTGATGGCCCACAGCGCCTCGCGCCGGGCCAGACCCAGCCCCGGCCGGAAGGCGTCCGCCTCGGCCAGATGGGTCAGGGCCGTTCCCTTCACCCCTGCCCTGCGCCACAGATCGTCGACCGAGGCAAAGGGACGGTCGCCCCGCGCCGCCACGATGCGGGCGGCCTCCTCATTGGCCAGCCCTTTCACCAGGTTCATGCCCAGGCGGACGGCAAACAGCCCGTCATCCCGCTCCGGGCCTTCCAGCGTGCTGTCCCAGCGCGAGGCGTTGATGCAGATCGGCCGGATCTCGACCCCGTGTTCGCGCGCATCACGCACAAGCTGCGCCGGGGCATAGAATCCCATGGGCTGGCTGTTCAGGAGTGCTGCCAGAAATACATCCGGATGGGCACATTTCATCCAGGATGACGAATAGGCAAGGATGGCAAATGAGGCGGCATGGCTTTCGGGAAAGCCGTAACTGCCAAACCCCTCCAGTTGCTGGAAGATGCGCTCGGCAAAGGTCTCGGGATAACCGCGCGCCGTCATCCCCTCGATCAGGCGCGTGCGGAAGCGTGAGACCGTGCCGGTATTCTTGAACGTCGCCATGGCCCGGCGCAGACCATGGCCACCTGCATCACCTGTTCCTGGAACAGCGGAATGCCCAGCGTCTTCCTGAGCACCTTTTCGAGTTCCGGCGTCGGGTAGATCTCCTTTTCCTGCCCGGCCCGCCGGCGCAGATAGGGATGCACCATGTCGCCCTTATGTGGACGGCCTTTACGATGCAAGAGGTCACATTGATTGCATTGTCGTATCTTTCTTCTGCGTATTTTCGCTCCAGCGAAATGCACTGATACTGTCATGATGTGGAGATCCGGTCAGATGCGCCCTTATGTCCGGCCTGTTTATGCGAAATCCTTCGCTGGCCATCATGGGTGTTCGCTTGCGTGTCAGGCACCAATCTGGATCTCGTGCTCAATGGCACATGGGGACATTCGGTATTGCCTGAACTGCTTCTGATTACAGTCTTTCCCATCACGCGGTCAGTGCATACTGCCGGATCTACCGGGGCTTATTCCGGTATCCATCATCCTGGTGGTACATGTCAGACTATAGCGACACTGCGACCGGCCGGACGATAGATCTCTTTGCGCGACAACAAAACCCAGATGATCCGGGCCAGCTTGTTGGCTAACGCCACGGTTGCCAGACGGCCCGGGCGACGTTCCAGAAGCTTGCAAAGCCATACTCCCGCAGCGCTATCCCATTTCTGTGCGCGGTAAAGCATGGATGTTGCGCTCAGAACGAGCATCTTTCTTATTTCCCGGTTGCCCGTTTTGGTAATTCTGCCCAATCGGGTTTTTCCGCCCGATGAATGCTGGCGCGGTACGAGACCAAGCCAGGCTGCGAAGTGCCGGGCCGTATCGAAGGCCCCAATATCGGTAACAGACGCGACAATCAGGGAGGCGGTTACCGGACCAATGCCCGGGATGGTCAAAAGACGGCGAGCATCTTCATCCTGTTTGGCATGTGTCCGGATACCTCCTTCCAGGTTTTCTATGCTTTCGTTCAGTCGACCATACTGTTCAAAGAGCAGCATGGTTGTCTGTTTCAGGGCATCAGGCAAATTGGATGAGGTTTCGATTTTCGCCAGAAGTTCGGGCAGACGGGCATTTCCAAGGGGAACAATCAAACCGAATTCCGCTGCAAGTGCACGCAACGCATTCACCAGCATCGTTTGCTGTTTGACCAGAAGGGTACGAGTTGAGTGCAGCGATAACAGGCTTTGCTGCTCCCGATTTTTAATCGGGACGAAGCGCGTGTCGGGATGGATCGCGGCAAGACAAATCGCGGCGGCATCAACAGCATCGTTTTTCTTGCCACGTTTGACAAATGGTTTGACCATTTCAGGGGGAATGAGTTTTACCTCATGACCGGTGTCACGGATGACACGAGCCCAGTGATGCGACGTGCTACAGGCTTCGAGTACGACCAGGCAGCGCTCCAGCCTTTCAAAGAATGAGATAACTTCACTCCGCCCGAGTTTCTTCTTGAGCAGACATTTTCCGCTTGCGTCCGTGCCATGCACTTGAAAAACAGACTTGGCGATATCCAGGCCGATTATGGTAACTTTCATCCGGGCGGTCTCCTCTGAATGGTCTTCCGACCTCATCATGGCACATTGATGTCGCATGGAGGCCGTCCACCCCATCTGGATAGGACCGGGCCGGACAATGGCCACCTCGATCACCAGATCATAGAACACCCGGGGCCTGAGACGTGGCAGCATGGACATCTGGGCGCGGGATTCGATCTGGAACACCCCGATCGTGTCCGCCTTCCGGATCATGGCGTAGGTCCGCGGATCCTCGGCCGGAATGGTCTGCAGCGTGTAATGCTGCCCCTTGTGTTCGGCCAGAAGGTCCAGCCCTTTCTTCATGCAGGTCAGCATGCCCAGCGCCAGCACATCGACCTTCATGAATTTCAGGACGTCGATATCGTCCTTGTCCCATTCGATGATCTGGCGAGCGTCCATGGCCGCCGGTTCGATCGGTACCAGTTCATCCAGCCGGTCATGGGTCAGGACAAACCCGCCGGGATGCTGCGACAGGTGGCGCGGCACGCCGATCAGGCAGCGCGCCAGATCCAGCGTCAGCCGGATGCGCCGGTCGGACAGGTCGATCCCTGTCTCATTCAGCGCGTCCTCATCCAGCTTCCGCCCCCAGCCCCAGATCTGGCCGGACAGGGTGCGAATCAGGTCTTCGGGCAGACCCATGACCTTGCCGACATCGCGCAGCGCCCCCTTCGCACGATAACGCGTGACCACCGCCGTAAGGGCAGCGTGGTTACGACCATAATGGCCGTAAATCCACTGGATCACCTGCTCCCGGCGCGCATGCTCAAAATCCACGTCGATATCGGGCGGCTCGCGGCGCTCTTCGGAGACGAAGCGTTCGAAGATCAGCGACGTCCGTGCCGGATCGATGGCGGTAATGCCCAGCACGTAGCAGACAGCGGAATTGGCTGCCGATCCCCGCCCCTGGCACAGGATGCCCTGCGATCGGGCGTAACGGACGATACTGTGGACGGTCAGGAAATACGGCGCATAATCCATGCGCCCGATCAGGGCGAGTTCATGGCTGAGGGTTTTCCTGACCTCGGGCCGAATCCCTTCGGGATAGGCCGCTGCCGCCCCTTCCCAGGTCAGGGCTTCGAGCGCCTGCTGCGGCGTCTGGCCGGGGACGGAGACCTCGTCTGGATACTGGTAGGCCAGGTCATCAAGACTGAAGCGACAATGGGCCACGATCTCACGGGTCCGGTCGATCGCCTCGGGATACCGGCTGAACAGCCGGGCCATTTCCGCGGGCGGCTTGAGGTAGCGGTCTGCATGGCGCTCCCGCGCGAACCCGGCTTCATCGATGGTGGTGTGGTTGCGGATGCAGGTCACCACATCCTGCAGGATGCGCCGGTCATGGGTGTGGAACAGCACGTCATTGGTCACGACCATTGGCACCCGCGCCTGATGGACGAGGTTCGCCAGTTCATACAGCCGCATCTGGTCATTGGGCCGGCGCCGTAGGGTCAGCGCCATGGAGGCCCGGTCGGCAAAGGCGTCCTTCAGCTTGCGCAGATGCAGGGCGCAGGCATCATCCGCCGTATCCGGGAGCAGGATCACAAGGAGGCCCTCGCCCCATGCCACCAGATCCTCCCAGAGCAGATGGCATTTCCCCTTCCCGGCCCGGGCCTTGCCAAGGCTCAGCAGTCGGCACAGGCGACCATAGGCGGCCCGGTCCGTCGAGTAGACCAGCACGGGCGCGAAATCGGCGAGGTCGAGACGGCAGCCCACGACCAGGCGGATGCCGGTCTCTTTGGCCGCGACATGGGCCTGCACCATGCCTGCCAGGGAATTGCGGTCGCAGATCCCCAGCGCTTCAATGCCAAGGGCCTTTGCCTGCTCGAACAGTTCAATTGGTGAGGACGCGCCGCGCAGGAACGAGAAATACGTCGTCACCTGCAGTTCGGCGTACTGCACACTCATTCAAAGAGACCGTGCAGGAACCAGCCCTGCGAACCCGTTTCACCATGTTCGCCATCCCCGGTCCGGTAAACCCAGAATGTCTCTCCGCTGGTGTCTTCCACCCGAAAATAGTCCCGCACGGTGGTCAGTTCGGCATCGCCCTTCCACCATTCGCCAAACACCCGCTCGGGGCCATCAGCGCATCTGATCCGGCGGCGGATGCCACGCCAGATGAAGAAGACCGGCGGATGGTCGGGCAGTACCGCCATGGTCTGGATCGGCTCGGGACGGGGCAGCAGGCGCGTGGGGCGCGGCCAGTGATCAGGCCAGTCCCTTGCGTCCTCGGATGCGAGGGCAGGCACGCGGCAGACGGCCCGTTCCGGCACGTCGCTTTCCACCGGGGCGAAGCGATACAGGGCCTGCGTGCCGACACGGTTGGCAAGGGTGTCGATCAGGTCGGAGACGTCGGCCTCTTCCTCCTCGATCAGGGCGGATACACCCTGGCGGTGCAGGATCGGCTCGGCCAGTGACGCCGTCAGCACCATGCGCTCGATCCCGAAGCCCGGATCGATGGTCTCGATCCTGTCACAGAGCAGACGGGTCAGGCGTCTGACGTCCCGCACCGGCATGGCCGTGGCCACGCGGACGGCCTCGGTGCGGCTGTCCACCCGGTGCAGCAGCAGGTCGAGGCGACGCACGCCCTGCTCGCGTTCCTCCAGCCCGGCGCACAGGGGCGGGACGAGTTTGGTGATGTAGCGGGCTATGGTCTCGGCTGCGCTGATCGGTTCGGCAAAGTTCCGGCTGACCTGCACCGGCGTCTGCAGCCGGACCGGGACAATGGCTTCCGCCTGCCGTCCGAAAGCCTGGTCCAGCCTGCGGGCGACATCCGGACCGAAGCGCAGGGCCAGCGGCGCACGCGGCATGCCGGCCAGCGGGCCGATGCGTGATACGCCCAGCCCATGGAGGCCATCGATGATATCCACCGGCAGGCGCAGGGCTTCAATGGGCAGGTCGGCAATCGCTGCCGCAGTCTCACCAGGCGGCACGAGGGTGATGCGTTCCCGGCCATAGCGCGCCAGCGCATGGGCCGCACCCCATGTATCGGCAATCGCGGCCCGGGCCGTGATCCCGGACTCCTTCAGGCGGGTAACCATGTTCTCCAGCATGACGGCCTCGCCCCCATGCAGGTGATCGGCACCGGTCGTATCCAGCACGATGCCGTCTGGCGGATCGGGGGCCACGATGGGGGCGATGCGGTGCTGGAACCACAGGGCCAGCCGCTCCAGCCCTGCCCGGTCACCGTCCGGGTCGGCATCCATGATGAGCAGATCGGGATGGAGCGCCTGCGCTTTCGCGACAGGCGTGCCGGGACGCAGGCCCAGCCTGCGGGCGGCGAGGTCGACCGACAGCACGACCCGTCGCCGCCCTTCCCGCCCGGCCAGCACCAATGGGCAGTCAGGCGCGGGCGCGTCGGTGCCCAGCCGCTTCCTGAGCCGGTCTGTCGGCCAGAGCGGCAGGTAGAGTGAGACGACACGGTGCCAGTCTCCCTTTGGCATCACAGGCCTCCACTTCGAAATCGGCGCATTCGCCCGCACGGGCACGGATCAGTTCCAGCAGCCAGCGGGACCGGCCGACGCCGGGGACCGGCAGCGGCACGGATGGCAGGACCGAGACCCGCCACCGGGTGACCGACGCGGTAGGCTGGCCGAAATCGGCCGCATCCGTCTGTCGCCGCCAGCGTCGTATGGCGATGCCCAGCGCGCCGGATGTCTCGGCCGCCAGCTGCAGGCGGCGTGAGGCGGTCATGGACAGGCGGGCGACCTCGGCCACGACCGCCCCCAGTCCCTGATGGCGCAATGCCTCCTCGAAACAGGCCAGGACATCGACGTCCGAACTGGCCGCGACATAAATGGTCCGTCGTGCCGACAGGCCGACCTGCTGCAGTGCCGGGGCATACAGGTCCTGACGGGTGGCGATCCACAGCACCTTGCCCCGTGTCCGCGCTGCGATTCCGGCAGAAAACAGCCCGGATGCCGCCGCATTGAGGGCATCATGACCGCCGCCTGCCACCTCATGCAGCGCGCCCAGCGCCAGGCCACCATCCGGCAGACGACCGTCAATCTCAGGCATGCCGAAGGGCAGCACGCCCCGCCTGCGTCGGCCCTGGCCTTCGAGGCGGCTGACCTGTGCTCTCAGCGCCTCCAGCGCGGGACGGGGTTCGGGTGCGGGCATGGGGTCGGACAGTCCATTCGGGTGTTTCTGGCACGGAATCAGTGATCGTGTTCGTTATTTGTTCTGGTACGGTGACGAATGTCAACCCATCCTGGAAAAGCGGCTGTGATCCGGACGCGGGTAAAGGCGTGTCGGTCAATCCAGGCTTGATGAAAACTGTCTAGATTGCAGGAGTTTATCAGGAACAGTCCAGCCGTCCCCGTCCTGCAGGGTGGATACCGTCCGGCAGGGCACCCATATTCGGACTCGCGAAAGGACGGCGTGATGTGCAACCTCTATGCGATGACCAGCAACCAGCAGGCGATCCGGGAGGCAGCCAGGGTCATGACCGACCGCACCGGCAATCTCTGCCCCCTGCCCGAGATCTGGCCCAACACCATGGCGCCCATCGTGCGGAACACGCCGGATGGTCGCGAACTGGTCATGGCGCGCTGGGGCATGCCCACGCCGCCGGGCTACCTGAAAGGCCACAGGGTCGATCGGGGTGTGACCAATATCCGCAATCCGACCTCGACCTGGTGGAAGCGCTGGGAAGGTGTCGCGCATCGCTGCCTGGTGCCGCTCACGGCCTTTTCCGAACCGGAACGCCTGCCGGATGGGACCAGCAGGCCCGTCTGGTTTGCCCGTAGCGATGGGGAGCCTCTGGCTTTCTTTGCAGGGATCTGGTGCCAGTGGACGTCAGTGCGGAAACTGGCGGATGGCGAGACGACGGATGACCTGTTCGGCTTCCTGACCACCACGGCCAATCGGGAGGTCGGCGCCATTCACCCGAAAGCCATGCCGGTCATCCTGACCCGGCCGGAAGAACTGGATCTGTGGATAAAGGCGCCCTTGGACGATGCGCTACAACTGCAGCGCCCCTTGGTGGATAACGCCCTAACGGTGGTAAATGCTCCTGCGGGAAATAAATATTAAATGTCGCTCTTAGCGGAGAAGCTGTCTGGCCGGACGTGCCGGGTGGAACGGTGCAGTAGTCGGGTGCAGAGCCTTTGCTCCAACGCGTTTATCGCAGCAGAGCCCGAGCGGTGGCCCTGCAACTCGACACCGGCGATACGTACGCCTTTCCTGCCTTCGCCGATGGAATCCGACGCGTGCTGCGCGAATGGGGGGCAGAGCGTTTCAATTATCTGATCAACATGGCCGGTACGTCCCGTAGCGGGTTGTTTTGCGAAGTGACCGAAGAAGATTTTGATGCCGCCTATCGCGTGCATGCCAAAGGGCCATTTTTCCTGACGCAGACGTTGCTGCCATTGATCGCGGAAGATGGCCGGATCGCGAACATCTCATTCGGTCTGATGCGCTTTGCTTATCCCGGCCGGATTGCCTACGCTGCCATGAAAGGGGCGGTGGAAGTGATGACGTATCTACATGGTCAAGGGACTTGGATCCTGTCGTATTGCCGCCAACACCGTCGCGCCGGGCGCGATCCAGACGGATTTCTGAGGGGGCATGGTCAGGGATAATCCGGACATCGCCCGTCACATCGCGGAGATCACCGCACTTGGCCGTCCTGACTACCCAGATGACATTGGCCCGATGATCGCCTCACTCCTGTCCGAGGACAATTGTTGGGTCAACGCGCAGCAGATCAAAGTCTCCGGTGGTCAGGCCATCTGAAGGCTGGCCGTTCCACAAATGGAACGCCATAGTGATTCCGTCAGGAGACCAACAGGCGCTTCCGCGTGATCTTTCCGGACACGGTGGTTGGCAGATGCCTGACGAAGCGGACTTCTTTCAGGCCAATCCAGCGTCCGAGGACTGCGTTAACCCGCGCAACGATTTCCTCGGCAGAAGGCGCGTATTCCGCTTCGGGATCTGGCACCACATAAGCGATAGGTCGCTGCCCTCTCAGTTCGTCCGGAATTGCGACGACAGCACACGCATGAACGGCAGGATGGGTGGCGATGATCTTTTCAACCTGCACGCCCGAAATCCGCCGTCCTGCGACCTTGATGACATCATCGGAACGTCCGAGCATATGCACGGCGCGGCTGGCCTCGATCATGCCTTCGTCAAAGGTGCGATAATACTGGCCGGTCTCGTCCAGGTAAGCTGTAGGAACATGGATCGCTCCATCCTTCCATACGCCAGCCAGACAGCCGGGCGGCAGCGGCAGAGAAAGGACAATCTCGCCGCACTGTTCACCGGGTATGGACGGCACAATTTCCGGGCGAAATCCCGGTGCAGGTCGCCCAATGTCGTTCATGAGCGAGACCGGCTCGCGCTCGGGCAGGCCAAAAAAATGAGCGGTGATGCTCCACCCCGTTTCAGTCTGCCACCAGTGATTGACCACGGGTTTGCAAAAATAGGATCGTGCCCACTCCAGCAATGTCGGATCCGCATATTCCCCAGCCACGAAAATGCGGGCAAGTGCTGGCAGGATGGCCCCTGACAGGTTGCGGCTTTCCTGCCGCATGAGGCGCATCTGGGTGGGTGTGGTGAACAGGCATTTCACCTCGTGCTCATGGCAAAGCGCGCGGATAGCGGAAGCCGATGCGCCGCCTTCCACGATCACGCTGGTGCAGCCGCTGAGCAGCGGCGCATAGACGCCGTAGGAATGGCCAACCACCCAGCCCAGGTCCGATGTGGTGAAGAAGGTATCACCGGGTTTGCAGCCGTAGATCAGATCCATGGACAGGGCGAGGGCCACAGCGTGGCCACCATTGTCACGCACAATGCCCTTCGGATGACCTGTCGTGCCGGATGTATGAAGAATATACAGGGAATCTTCAGACCTCAGCATGACCGGCTCTGCTGGCGCGGAGAGTTCCAGCGTATGGAAATTATGATCCCGCATTGGCAGAAGGGCTGTCGGACACGCTGCACGTTGCACAACAACGCAGACCTGTGGGCGGTGCGTGGCCCTGGCCAGTGCCTCGTTCAGGGCCGGCGCGGACGCAACGGGCGTCTGCCCCTGAAAGCTGCAACTGGCGATGATGATGACTTTGGGCGCCACATCATCAATCCGGCGCGCCAGTTCAGGCCCGGCGTAACCGGCGAAAACCACCACATGCACGGCGCCGATCCGCGCACAGGCCAGCATGGCAATAGTCGTTTCGATCATGGTCGGCATGGCGATCAGGACGCGGTCGCCCTGCCCTACCCCCAGCGCGCGCAGGCCACCGGCAAACCGGGCCACCCTGTCCTGTAGTTCCCGGTAGGTTACCACCTGCCGTTCCTTTGTGGCGCAGGAATGCCAGATCAGCGCCGCCTGCCCGCCGCGTCCGTCCTCTACATGCCGGTCGACGGCGTTATGGCAGGTGTTGAGCGTGGCGTCGGGAAACCAGTCATGCCAGCCATCCGCCCGCGTCCTGCATGCAGTCACAGGTACCTGTTTCCATGTGATGCGTTGCGCCGCAGCCAGCCAGAACTGTTCTGGCTGGTTCCGTGCCGCATCATACATTGCCTCATATGTTGTCCATGGAAGCATGGCGGTTACTCCGTTCAGGCTACAGGCACGTCTTTGCCGGTGATCTGGCTGGCCAGCCACGCGGCATCACGCGAAACGCCGGAGAACCGTCCCGATCCCCAGGTGTGCAGCCATGGCAGGCCGAGGAAGTAGAAGCCCGGCGCATCGGTCACGCCGCGATGCCAGACCGGCTTGTTGGCCCCATTGAAGACCGGCACGTCGATCCAGCGATAATTCGGGCGGAAGCCGATGCACCAGAGGATCGAAGTGATCCCGGCAGCCTTCAGGTCGAGCGGGGTGTTACTGCCATCGGGCTCCCACACAGGCACATAAGGGGCTTCGGTCGGGGCCGTGATCCCTTCACGGGCGATATAGGCGTCGATGGATTTCTTGATGTCGGCATTGGTCTTGTCCGCATCATCAAGGTTTTCCGCAAGATCCGGCGCGAAGTGCGCCACTTCATCGCGGATTGTCTCCAGCGTGCCGTGCAGGCCCACGCCTTCCTTCGCGAACTTGCGCAGATCAAGGTCATGCCCGCCATTTCGGCCCGTGACATAATGATTGGTCTTGTCGCGTGCACCGTCACGCAAAGGATGATTATCCACCGTCAGGTCATAGAAGTGCATGTCCGCCAGCCAGTCCACAACGTCGCGGCCACGGTAGAAGCGTGAGACGCGCGGGGCAGAGCCGACACAGAGATGGACCTTGCGTTTTTCAAGGAACAGGTCCTCGACAATCTGCGCGCCGGACTGGCCGCTGCCCACGACCAGAACCGCGCCTTCAGGCAACTGGGCCGCGTTGCGGTAATCCTGCGAGTGAACCTGATGAATGGCGGGGTCGATGCCGCTGGCATAGCCGGGGATGACCGCGTCCTGATATGCGCCGGATGCGATAACAACATGTTTCGCGTGCCAAGTCTCACCACCTGCTACCACGCGATAGCCACCACCTTCATGGCGGGTGATGGAGGTGACGGCTGTGTGTTCACGCAGGGGCGGGTTGAAGGAGGCAACAAATCCCTTCACGTAGTCAATGATTTCCTGCTTCACCATGAAGCCGTGCGGGTCTTTCCCCTTGTAGGGATGACCGGGAAGTTCGCACTGCCAGTTCGGTGTGACCAGGCAGAAATTGTCCCAGCGTTCATCATCCCATGAATGGCAGGCGGTCTTTGCCTCAAAGACGATGTGCTCCACCTTCTCGCGGCAGAGATACCAGCTCATGGAGAGCCCGGCCTGTCCGCCGCCCACGATGATGACGGGGATGCTTTTTTCGTTCTGTGTCATGGTCATTCTTTTCGTCTCAATAACTGAAAGACAGGACGCGCACCTGCGCGTCGGACTGGTTCAGGAAGGGCGCACCGGCCTGCCTGATGGCGTGAAGCTGGCCAAGGGCGCGGCTGCATGGGAAACCGTAGCGGGTGCGAACCCGCTCGCTAGCGTCCGTCAGGGCGCTGTCCGCCTTTTCAAGAAACTCCCGGACCGGATAATCCTGACCGGGCGTGAAGTGGTCCCTTATGACCAGCGATGGGGAGTAACAGTCAGTCTCCTGCCCATCGGGCCAGCGCACACGAAAGGTCATTTCGGGCATGGTGACAAAACTCCTGAAGCAGAGATGCCAGCGTGCGGCAGCGCCGCGAGACGCCGGTATGCGGGGAGGTGCCGACTGGCGACGCGGCCCCAGTCGAAATGACGGGCCGTTGCGGGGCCGCTGACCCGGAAATGGTCACAGCTTTCGACGCGCAGGGCGTCGCGCAACGCCATGAACAAGGTGTCGGGGTACTCCGGTTGGCACCACAGCGCATCCGTTGCCGAAAAATGCTCCGTGAAAGGTGCGATTGCTGGCACAATAACAGGCGTGCCACAGGCGAGCGCCTCCAGCGGACACAGCCCGAACCCTTCGGTGACGGATGGATAGGCCAGCACATCCGCCTGCCGGTAGAATGAAGGCATGTCTTCATCCGCAACCGGCCCGGTGATGGTGACATGATCGGCCGCACCGCTTTCGCGCAGACGCGCCATGAACCGGGTGCGGTAGGCAGAATGATCCAGCAGCGAAGCCCCGCCCGCCACAACCAGATGCGCATCAGGCCGTTCACGGCGAAGGGCCAGAAATACGTCGAGCAATTGCAGCGTGTTCTTGCGCCGCTCGATCCCGCCCACGGACAGGATCAGGTGCTGGCCCGCAGGCAGATGATACCGCACCCGCAACGCGGCATCGTGCGCAGTTGGTAGGGGCGAAAAGCGCACAGGATCAACCCCGTTGCCCACGACCGGGGCTTCGCGGCCATGGTCGTTGCGCAGGACATCTTCCCACATTGTGCTGACGGTAAACAGTTCGGCCGCCGCCCTGATCCCCCGTTCCTGCCGCGCGGCAAGGACCGGGTGCGTGAAATGGTCAAGATGGTGGACCGTGCGGGCAAAGCCCGGTATCCGCCTCTCTTCCACCAGTTCGGCCAGTGCATTGGCGCTGATCGGGTCCTGCGCATGCAGCACGTCAAAATGCTGCCCACGCAGGGCGTCCCTGATCTCGCCAATGCGGCGTTCCACCAGCGTTGGCAGGTCGGTCTCGGGCGCGGCCGGGATGCAGTTTGTGGCGCAGCGGGGCGTGCGGAAGAAACCGGCCCCGGTTACATCCGGCGCGATGAGCGTGGCGTCGTGGCCTGCGTCGCACAGGGCTTCGGCCAGTGCCATGCCATGCACCACGCCGCCACGCGGATTGGTGGAATGAGTCAGGATGCCGATGGAGAGGCTCATGGCACACACCCCATGAGCGGCGTCCGGGCGAGATCCCAGAAGGTTTCTTTCTCGTCCGCCCATGTGACATCCAGCCGCTGCGTGCTGTCACACTGACCGATGACAGAAGCCGCAATGGCCCGCCCATGAAAGCGGGCCATGATCGCTTCGGCATCTTCGGGGCGCGCCGTGAGCAGGTAGCCATAGCTGGGGAATGCGGACAGCCAGCGTTCCATTGGTGCATCGTCGGGGCGTGGAATGTCATCGAGCGTGATGGTCATACCGATACCCGAACATTCGGCTAGCATGAGCGCGGTGCCCAGCAGTCCGGCCATGCTGATATCCTTGGCAGCGCGGCTCAACCCGTCCTCGGCAATGCCGGGCAGAAGTGCGAGATCACCCCGAAGACGCGCCGCCCCCTCGGTGCCGCACAGCGCGGAACTGGCGTCCCAGAACGGATGCGGGTCATGCCAGCGGCCACGCAGGTCGATGGCGGCGATCAGGACCTCGCCCGGTCGGGCATCGAAACTGGTCAGCAGATGACAGGCACGGCCAAGGATCGCGACTGACAGCGAATTATGGGTGCTGCGCATGTTGGTATGACCGCCGACAACCGGTACGCCATAGGTGCGCGCACCTTCATGCAGACCGGTCAGAATGGACGCGGCCGCCTCGGATGTATCGCTCCACAACGCATCCACCACCGCCACAGGGCGACCACCCATGGCCGCGATGTCGCTGACATTGACCATCACGCCGCAATACCCGGCAAACCACGGCATGGCGCGCACGAAGCTGTCCTGAAACCCCTCGCTGGCCAGCAGGAGATAGCCATCGCCATCCGGTATGGCGGCGCAGTCATCTCCAAGGCGGATACCATCGCTTGTATCCCGACCAAGAATTGCGACGGTTTCGGCAATATCCTGTTTGCCCGCAAGGGCCCGACCGTGTCGAAGCGTGCGCAGCAGTGTAGTCAGTTCGTGTGCCATCATGCCACCTGCCGGTTACGAGGCTGCGGGCGCAGCAGCCAGGTCTGGTCCTGGCCATGCGCCGGATAGCGTGAGAGGTCAGCCTGCATGTCGTGATGGGGCAGCCCATGCAGGGTCATGGCTCCAAGGCTTTTCCAGTGCAGGCGGCGGAAGAACAGCACGTTCTGTTCCTGTACCTGGGCCAGGAACCGCGTGGCGCCAAGCCCGTGCGCCGTGCTGACCGCCATGCGGATGAGTTCCGCGCCGATCCGTCCCAGTTTGCGATGGTCTTCATGGACGGCCAGACGGGAGCCGCGCCAGACGCCGGACTCGGCCTCATGGATGCGCACCGCGCCTACCACCCGGTCCGGCATGCCCGCCATGCAGCACGCCGCGATGATGGGAATGGCAACCGCGTCGATTGCGTCCCGGTCATCATCCGCAAAGACCTGCTGTTCGGTGCAGAACACGTCGCGGCGCAGCGCATGGTAGCCCGCCCGTTCCCACGGCGTGCGGGCCAGACGCACGACATATTCCGTAGGGATGAACGGGCGGTCGTCCACGTCTTCGAGGATCGCTGTCATTATTCGTACGCCGAAAGGGAGGAACAGGCGCCACACCGGCCGCACCCGGCGCGGATGTCGGTGGATTTCATGTTCGCCTCGCGCAGCATGCGCCCGAGTGGTGCGAGCACGGACTTCATGAAATCGGCCGAAGGCGGCGCGTGATTTTCCAGTGGTGTTCCGGAAATGGGCACGAACGGCACCACGAAGGGATAGACCCCAAGTGCGATCAGCCGTTCGGCCAGCGCCAGAATATCTGCGGCACTGTCGCCAAGACCCGCCAGAATGTAGGTATTGACCTGTCCGCGCCCGAAGATCGGCACGGCGCTGGCGAAAGCGTCCATATAACGATCGACGCTGACCGTGGCCTTGCCGGGCATGATCTTCTCGCGCACCGCCTGTGTTGCGGCTTCGAGATGCATACCCAGGCTGTCGGCCCCGGCGTCGCGCAGCCGCTCGAACCAGCCGTGATCGCGCGGCGGTTCGCACTGCACCTGAAGCGGCAGATCCACAGCCGTCCGGATGGCACGGGCTGATTCCGCCAGCACGGCCGCACCCCGGTCCACCACGTTAGGCGTGCCGGTCGTCAGCACCATGTCGCGCACACCGTCGAGTTCCACGGCGGCCTTGGCGACCTCGGCCAGTTGCGCGGGTGTCTTGTAGGCAATGGTGCGATCGGCCTCCAACGACTGGCCGATGGCGCAGAACTGGCAGGAGGTGCGCCGGTCGGCATAGCGGATGCAGGTCTGGTGCACCGTGGTCGCCAGCGTGTCACGGCCATGCAGCAGGGCGATCTTCCAGTAGGGAATGCCGTCCGCCGTGCTCAGGCCATAAAAGCGCGGGGCGGCTGGAAAATGGATCGTGCCCAGTGTCTGCCCATCGCGTAGCAGCGTGCTGGCCCCGTGCTGGTCCGGCGGGCTGGCCTGAAATGGTGAATGCCGCGCGCCAGATGTATAGACCGGGACCATGACGGTCTGGCCTGCAATGGTGATCGTCTTGTGATCCGAAGGACCGGCGCCTCCCTTGCGGGCAATGCCGCCGGTCTGCGCGCCAATCTGTAGTCCGAAGGATTGCAGGTCGGTGACGAGCTTGCGACCAGAAAGTGTACCGAGCGTCGGAATGGTCATGACGCAGCCTCATCTGTAGATGTGGGAACCTGATTGGCTTCCCCAACGTAATGAACGGTGCGGGCGGCCCGCCGGTCCTGAAGCAGGCTGAGCAGTTCGGGCCGGGCGTAATGCCCTACGGAATCCATCATCCGCTTGCGCTTGGTAATCAGGGCGAAGTCGAGATCGGCAATCACCATCCCCTCGCCTTCCGTCAGCGGTGTGCCGAGCAGCTTCCCTTCAGGCGAGACGATGGCCGTGAAGCACCCACCCCGCAGCGGCCCTTCCAGTGCAGGGTCGCCCGCTATTTCCTTGATCTGCTCTTCCGTCAGCCAACCCGTGGCGTTCACCACAAAGCAGCCGGATTCCAGTGCGTGGTGCCGGATGGTGACTTCCATCTGGTCGGCAAAGATCTGGCCCACCAGCGAACCGGGGAACTGGGCACAATGGATTTCCTCGTGCTGGGTCATCAGCGTGTAGCGGGCAAGCGGATTGTAATGCTCCCAGCAGGCCAGCGCGCCGATGCGTCCGGCGGCACTTTCCACCACTTTCAGCCCTGCGCCATCTCCCTGCCCCCAGACCATGCGCTCATGATAGGTGGGCGTGATCTTGCGGCGTTTGAGCAGGATTTCACCTGTGGTGTCGAAGATGATCTGGGTGTTGTAGAGCGTGCCGAAATCGCGCTCGTTTACACCTAGCACCACGACCATGCCGGTCTGGCGCGCGGCCTCGGCCACCATGTCGGTGACCGGACCGGGAATGACGACAGCGCGTTCATAAAGCGCCAGATGCTCGCCACCAAAGCGGAAGGCGGGCTGGATGAACGAGAAATAGGGGTAATAGGGCACAAAGGTTTCGGGAAAGACCGCCAGTTTCACGCCTTTTTCGGCGGCCTCGCGGATGGCCTGACAGACTTTCCGGGCAGTTCCCAGACCATCGTCACCAAGGACGGGGCTGATCTGGATCGCTGCGGCGCGAACGATACGGGACATGGCTTGCGGTCCTCCCTCGGGCCTTCAGAGGGTCCAGGTATTGAGGATGAAGGCGTTGTCGCGCCGGGCCAGCAGGATGATGTCGAGCACGTCCTGCGGGTTGATCGGCGTGATGCCGGGGATCAGGTTCTGCTCGCCGTAGCCGTAGAGGGCCTGAAGCGCGAAGCGGCAGGCATAGACCTTTCCGCCTTCCTCAAGGATTTTCGCGATCTGCTTGTTGCAGTTCATGTGCCCCGGAAAGGCTTCGTCGCCCAGACGGGGAAAGCCGCGCTGCACACCAAGGGTGACACCCGGTCCGTACAGCAGCACCGACGTCTCGAAGCCCTTGCGGATCAGGCGTGTGGCCTGCAGCAGGTTGACGAACCCGACCGAGCCTTCATTGGCGACGGTGTGGAAGGTGATGAGGGCTTTTTCGCCGGGTTTGGCTTTGACGTCCTCAAAGACCTTGTTTTCATAATTGACGAAGCAATCGCCGTCTTTGTACGGAGCGTGTTCGACTTTCGGCATGGTATATCTCCCGTGTGCTGCGGTCTCCGGCAGGGAGCCGGGACTGACCGCGTTGCCGAGGCAAACGTGGCACGGGATGGCAGAGAGCCAAAATATTGTATGTCTTATGGAAAGGGTACAAACGGCTCAAACCAGATCACATGCCGCCATCCTGCCAAGACAGAGACATACAAAAAATATACGACAACCATACAATCGTAAGGAGCATCCATAAGGATCTGTTTTAGCTTGATTTTATAATCACGCAGTCGTGAATGAAGTGCCTTTTTGTTTTTCCATGTGCCCGCATGGCGCGCCCCGAAATCAGATGTTCCCATCGATTCCAGAGACTGCGCGCAGGTCACACAATATCGGCGAAGCCGGGTGAGCGTTTGTGTTGCAGGACCGAGAGAACCCCATGCAGGGATTCCTCAAGACTTGCGGCATCCGGCGCGCTGCCGAGTGCGATCCGAGCACGCTGCGGCGGCTCGCCACTGATGGTGAAAACGGTGCTGGGTACCAGCGCCAGTCCCCGCCTGCGGGCGTAGGCCACAAAATCCGCACTGCCCCACCAGTCGGGCAGTTTCAGCCACACATGCGGCCCGTCCGGGTTCATGCAATGCCCCTCCCCCAGCACCCTGCGGGCAATGGACTGGCGCAGGCGCAGTTCTTTCCGGATGGCGTGCAGGATTGTATGCGCCTGCCCTGTCTGCATCCATCGCGCCGTGAGCGCGCTGAGCAGACCGGCATTGGTGAGCGCAATGGCCCGGATGGCCGCCGCGACCCGTCGGGTCATGTCCGCATTGGGCAAGGCCACATAGGCGGTGCGCAGGCCGGGGCTGAGCGTCTTGGCAAGGGTAGCCACGTAGCTGACACGGCTATGGTCGAGGGCTGCCAGCGCCGGTAGCGGACTGTCCATCAGCAGGCTGTATGGGTCGTCCTCGGCAATATGCAGATGGTGGCGCTGGGCGACCTTCAGGATGTCCTTGCGTCGTTGCAGGGACATGGTGGCCGTGGTGGGATTGTGGATGGTCGGGATGCAGTAGAGCAGCCGGGGATGATGCTCGGCACAGACGCGATCGAGTTGGTCCGGCATCATGCCTTCCATGTCGCTGTCCACGCCGACCAGAATGAGATCGAACTGCGCCGCGATGGTCCGGATGCCGGGATAGGCAATACGGTCGGTAACAATCACATCACCCGGCTGGGTATGGGTGCTGACAATGGCCGCCAAAGCGCTCTGGGCGCCCGGTGAGACAAGGATTTCATCCGTTCGCCGCTGCCCGATGACGGGCGCGATCCATTTTGCGCCAAGCTGGCGTTCCTCCAGTGTGCCGCCGGTGACCCGATAGGACATCAGGCTGTTCAGATCCTGCTGCTTCAGGATGGCCGCGATGTCGCTCTGGATAATCCGTTGAAGCGGCGGGTCCTGCGGGATGGGCGGGAGGTTCATGGTCAGATCGACCACGGCCGGTCCCGTATGGCGCCAGTGGCTCTCGCCGGCGCCGACACGGACAAAGGTGCCCCGGCCGACCGTTGCGTCAATCAGGCCCCGCCGCCGGGCCTCGGTAAAGGCCCGGGTTACGGTTGTCAGATTGGTGCCAAGATACTCTGCGATCATGCGCTGTGGCGGCAGCCTGTCCCCTTCCCGCAGGTCGCCCTTCCGGATGGAAAGCGCCAGGGCATCGGCCAGCGTCATGTAAATCGCGTTCGGACTCCGGCTGATCTCTTCTTTCCAATGGGCGAGATAGGGGTATGCGGACATGAGATGGAATTTCCATACATTCAATGAGATTCCATTCGACCACATACCATACAATCCGTGCAATAATGATCGATACAGATTATGGTTGGGTGCTCCGTCCAAGTCTATCACGCCAATTCGTCGCGTTAATGTCCTGTCCAAAGAGTTAAGTTCACGTAGCCCTATCACTCACTGTTTAAAGTGATCCGACCAGACCCACATCCGTTCGATCCGGAGCCAATAGGTTCATAGGCAAAATGTATCGTTCCATTATCTCTTTGCTGGTCGCAGTTAAGGCTGCGTCCAGAATGCACTCCTTGAATATCGTGGTGGCCCTGTTTCCACAGCGAGATCCCAAATAGATAGACTTTGCCAGTAGCTGTAGGGCTGCGGGCGATGGTACTTAGGGCAAAGCCTTCGTGCGATTCACCAGATAAGCGTATTTCGCGCGCTTCACACGTCCATATCGGCAAATTACGACTATGTGGGGAGAACGGAAGGTCATCTATTGAACGAGAAGACTAAAAAGTTTCCATTTCCTGTGTCTACGATATTGCTCGCACGTCGGCCACTGGGACTAACCGGTTCTTCCTTGCGACGACGATGAATATGAATTTTCGGTATAAAGGCGACGTCAACGGGACTGTCAGGGATTTCGTGTAAGAGGCGTTGTTCACGTTATTGATCAGACGGTGGCGGGGGCGAAGCGGTCACCGAAGAGAATGGCGAACTGGGCCTTTGCCATGGACCATTCCCGTGGGGGCATGAACCATTCTTTCTCGGCTCGATTCAAGGCCAGAAAGAGGAGCTTGAGAGCCGCGTCGCCATTGGGGAAATGCCCTCTAGCTTGAACGGCCCGCCTGAGCTTGGCGTTCAGCGCTTCTATGGCATTGGTCGTATAGACCAGCTTCCGGACGTCGGCAGGGAAGGCGTAGAAGGGAATACCCTCCTCCCAGGCCAGATCTCAGGACTGGACGATCGCTGCGTATTTCCGGCCCAAGGGCTTTCGGCAAAGGCACCCAGAGCAGTTTTTCCAGGCGACGAAATCCAACGAATGGCGCAGCAGATGAACTATGCAGGTTTGCACAAGGACGTCGGGAAAAACCACGCGGACGGCGTGGCTCGTTCATGACACGAAGCCAGAATTTGGCGCCCTCGTTCTGCTCGATCATCGTGCGGACCACGCGGTCAGCCAGAACCTGCTCCAGAACATAGTCAGGGATGATGGGTTTCTTGCGTCGGACCATGATGCTGCTCATTCTTTCGCATCAAACGCCCAAACACGAAATTTAGGATAGGCCCACGTCGACCTATTCGCAGTATCCCCGATATGGCCTTCCAATTTAAAATTAGTGTAGCAATTATATCCGAGAGAACACACCAATCATCGCAATAGTAAGCTGCTCGTCACCGCTCAGCGTTGGTCCTCCTTCTTCATCCCAATCTTCCGGTGTAGGTTGGCGTGGCTTGCTGCCATCAGAAACCACTTCTACGGTCCAGTCGATCTTAACATGGCTTGGGTTTGCCAGCATTCCCGTAAGTCGACGCTGCATGTTTCCTGCAGATTTGGATGCCGAGCGACGGAGAACGTCAGAGAATGCTCGGGTGTTCTTTTTACGAATAAGGAGAACGATTGCCCCCATTTCAAACGAACTACTTACTCCACCGCCGTTCAGCAGCAGCAGTTCTTCGATTCGGATAATATCCTTGACGACCTCATCATAAGAATCAACAACGTCCTTCACCTCGATCACATATCGGGGCAGTTCGAGTCCGCTGCGCTCGAACAATACGATGTCGATCCGTCCTTCTGCGCGTGTCAGAACAGCAGTCGGAGTTCGACCTTTCAGAGCATTCGTGGCCGTTTCTGCCACATCTTCTTCTAGCCGAAGTATACCCCAGTCACTTTTAAGATGAGCCAGTTTTTGCGCGACGCAGACCGTCACTAGATACTCTGGCCAGATCTGCCCGTCGGGATCATCAGTCATTTCAATCAGCGAAGTGTAAGCCGCACCAATCCCGCTATGCAGGTCATCGGAAAAATCGGCCGGGGTATAAGACATTCGCGCTTCCGATATAAAATTAACCTATCTTATTTTCACTATGGCATAACTTAAAATGAGTTCCCATCATATTTTGTTTAATCTAATTGTTTCTAGGTTTCGTCGGTATATAGATGTTTACACCCTACGTAACCGGGATAGGAAATTCTTCGTATACTCTCCGAACGTGGAGAGGACTTAACACTACTTTGGCAGAATATGTTGCGAGGTCTGGAGTAGAAGGTTTCCACAGTGTGGGCATTGCCCGGTGGGTAGTCGCAGGATGCGATCAAGAATGGCCTGTCGTATTGCTGGCAGACTGGGCTGTGGTGGTGGGCCGGTGACTCTTTTTTTTCCGCCCGACCGCCGTGAGGCGCCGGGACTGGAGAAAGGCGTAGGCCATCATGGACATCAGGGCGTGTCGGTGCAGGCCTGTCCATGATCGCCCCTCAAAGTAATCGAGGCCCAGTTCCTCCCTGAGTTGCTGATGCGCCTGTTCGTAGACCCATCGGGCCTTGATCGCAGCGGCCAGTAGCCTGAGGGAGGTGTCGGCAGACAGGTTGGACAGATAGTATTTCCGTTCTCCGGTGGAACGGTGCTCGCCAGTCAGCCAGGCTTCCTCTCCCGGCATATGCTGGGCCGTCTGGCCACCGATACGCTGGGCTGGACCATCTGCAACGCGTATCCGCATGGCTGCAAAGCGGGCCGCCAGGCCACCTTTGGTCCCGCGACGCCAGCTGACCCTGCGCCATGTTGCAGTTTCCAGTATCTTATGGGCAGGGACAGATTGCTGATCCGGTACCGGATGCATCCGGGATGGGCCGCGCTTTCTGGCCGGAAACACCAGCTCCACATCGGTGGAACAGACTTTCTGATGACGTGGTATCCCGACTGCCCAGCGCAGGCCCCGCGCGTTCAGAGCCTGACGGAACGGGGCGGACAGGCCATAACCGGTATCCGCAAGAACACAGCCAAAACGGACACCTGTGGCACAGAGGCGATCAATCTCTTCGATCGCCATCTCCGGTTTGGTCCTGGAGCCCTGATGTTCCAGTGGAACACTAGCCCGCTTCAGGCGTGCCGGATCTGCTGTCCAGATATCGGGCAGGAACAGACGGAGTGACAGCATCAGTGGCACTTCACGCGAAGTCAGTGTCACGGACACCAGTGTCTGGCAATTCGCTTTCTTGCCCAGGGTCGAAGCATATTGGGGCGCCACGCCAACAGAATGTTCTCCCTTTTTGGGAAGGGAGGTATCATCGATGATCAGCCATGAACGCTCGCCACCCACCAGATGGTCAGCATGACGCCATAGAGCAGCCTCAAGTGGCGCACTGTCCCACACACTGGCACTGACGAAATGATGCAGCCGGTCATAAGGGATATCGCCATTGCGTGCAGCCATGGGCTGCACGCTCTTGCGGTCACCAGGTCCAATCAGGCCTGCAATATAAGCCGGACACATCGCCCGCTGCGCTTTGTGACCCAGGGCCACCAGAAATGGCGCAAGCCATACTTCCAGATCCGATCGCCAGTCGGTGTTCATCGCCAGCTCCCACTACAGCTGGTCTTCCATGAATCACCGATCGCACCCATTGAGAATCCTTATCCCAAATTTTCTGCCAAAGTAGTGCTAATGGTTGCGAATGCTCCTGTGGGACCTAATTATTAAATCTCGCCTTTTATGCCAGACGCCTGGCTATGCCTCCGAACGACTGTGCTGTCGATCATGTGCTGCCAGTTATCGATTAGTCCGAGTTCGACCAGTGTTTCCAGCCAGGAATTCCAGACACCTTGCTCAGCTCACCGGTGAAACCGGACATAGACCGAGTTCTATTTTCTGTAGCACTCATGCATGTTTCGCCATGGGCAACCGACACGCAGGACATAAAGCATTCCATTGAGAAACAGATGGTTATCCTGTGCCGGTCGTGACCAACGCCCACGTTCAGGCGGCAGCAGGTCGCCAATGATCGCCCCTTCTACGTCCGTCAGATCGCCACGCATTCATAGATTTCTGCAAATACCAGCGTTGAATCATGTCCACGTCAGTCTGAAAAACCTTTTGTCAGCAGGCCCTATTCCCCATCCCTGCGGCAAGGGTTAATCTGACCAGACGTGATTTTCAGACCGTCCAAAGGCTTGCCCGATTATGTCCGCGCTTTCCCAACTGCTTGATACCTATAGAAATCTATCCGTCACAGAGCGCGAGAAAGGCACCTACTTCGAGGAACTGATTGTCTGCTATCTGCGGACAGAGCCGAGCTACGCGGACCTGTATGACCAGGTATGGACATACAAGGACTGGGCAACCCAAGAAGGCTATGTCGCGAAAGACACGGGTATCGATCTGGTCGCCAGAACGCGGGGCACCGGCGAATACCATGCTATCCAATGTAAATTTTATGCCTCGTCCCATCGTATTAGCAAACAGGATATCGACAGCTTTTTCACCGCCTCGGGAAAAAAGCATTTTGCCCGACGTATCATTGTCGCCACGACCAACCACTGGACCGACAATGCCGAGGCATCACTTGCGGACCAGCATCCGCCCGTCAGCAAGATTGATCTGTATGACCTGGAAACCAGCCTGATTGACTGGTCGCAATATCAGCCCAAGATTGCGCCTATCCTGCGGGCGCAGAAGAAAGCCCGCGAGCATCAGGAAACCGCTATCCGCCGGGTTCTGGCAGGCTTCAAGAGCCATGACCGTGGCCGTCTGATCATGGCCTGCGGGACGGGCAAGACTTTCACCAGCCTGAAAATCGCGGAACAGCAGGTCGGTACCGGTGGTCGTGTCCTGTTCCTCGTCCCCAGCCTGTCCCTGCTGTCCCAGACCCTGACCGAATGGACCCAGGAAAGTCAGGTGCCGCTCCACAGCTTCGCGGTCTGTTCCGACAGTGACGTAGGAAAAAAGAAGGCGAGGAACGACGACGAGATTAAGGTCAACATCCACGAAATCCGGTACCCGGCAACCACCAGTCCCGGCCGTCTGGCGACCGAACACGCCAAACGGCATGACGACGCGCATATGACGGTCGTGTTTGCGACCTATCATTCCATCGATGTCATCAGCCGTGCCCAGAAGGAGCATGACTTCCCCGAGTTCGATCTGATCGTCTGCGATGAAGCGCACAGGACAACAGGGGTCACTTTCGGGGGCGAGGAGAACGATAGCGCCTTCGTCCGCGTTCATAACCAGGATTATCTGGCTGGCAGGCACCGACTCTACATGACTGCCACCCCGCGTATTTACGGCGATGTGGCGCGGGAAAAGGCTGAAAAAGAGGGGGCCATTGTCTATGGCATGAACAATGTGGCCATCTACGGGCCTGAGTTCCATGTCATCACCTTCTCCGAGGCCGTCCGGCGCAAACTGCTGGTGGACTACAAGGTCATTGTCTTGGCGGTTGACGAAGGAACCGTCAGCCGTAGTGTCCAAAAGCTTCTTGATGATCCCGATAACGGCCTGACCGTATCCGATGCCTCCAAAATTGTTGGATGCTGGAAGGCGCTGGCGACGGGCGGATTGCCTCGTGAGGGGACAGCTATCCCCGAACCAATGAAACGGGCTGTCGCCTTCTGCCAGGTCATTTCTCCTGACTACAAGGGCAGAACACCCAAGGTCAGTTCCATCCAGATTGCCGATATGTTCCAGCAGGTCGTGGAGGAATATCAGGAACAGGAAGGCATTGAACCTGAAGCCCGTCTGATCTGCGAAGCCGAACACGTCGATGGCGGGATGAACGCCAGCGAAAAGGAAGGCAAACTCGCCTGGCTGAAGGACGAGACCCCGGAAGGCATATGTCGGGTTCTGTCCAATGTCCGTTGCCTGTCGGAAGGGGTGGACGTGCCGGCGCTGGATGCAGTCCTGTTCCTGACCCCCAGGAATTCACAGGTGGATGTGGTCCAGTCCGTAGGCCGTGTGATGCGGGTCGCACCTGGTAAGAAGCGCGGCTATGTCGTACTGCCCGTAGTTATCCCGGCTGGGGTTGAGCCAGACCAGGCTCTGGATAACAACAAGACCTATCAGGTGGTCTGGCAGGTGCTTCAGGCCCTGCGTTCTCACGATGACCGTTTTGATCACATGGTCAACAAGATGGATCTTCAGGCCAGACCTGACACATCCCGCATGGAAGTCATCGCGGTCACGAAGAAGATCACGGCCAAGACAAAGGCCCTGACAACAGGCACAGCCCAGAAAGCCCATTCGTCCTACAAAATTGGAAAGAAGGCTTCATTCCCTGACGACGACAGGCAGGAAACCCTGCAATTTGAAGTCGGGGAAATCGAACGGGCTATCTATGCCAAAATCGTCAAGAAGGTCGGCAACCGCCATCACTGGGAAGACTGGGCCGACGATATTGCCCAAATTGCTCAGACCCACATCACCCGCATCAAAACCATTCTGGAGAATCCCAACAACGTGGAAGCCCGGACCTCGTTCAAGGAATTCACGTCAGACCTGCGGACGGAACTGAACGACAGCATCAGCGAGGACGAAGTCGTCGAGATGCTGGCGCAACATCTCATCACCCGCCCCGTGTTCGAAGCCCTGTTCTCCGGCCATAGCTTCATTGGCGACAACCCTATGTCCAGAGCCATGCAGACAGTTCTGGATGCGCTGGACAGGCATAGCCTGCACAAAGAAACCGACAGGCTGGAGGCATTCTATACCAGCGTCCGTGAACGGGCTTCGGGGATTGATACCTCCTACGGCCGCCAGAAGGTCATTAAGGAACTGTATGACGGTTTTTTTCAGAAAGCCTTCCCACGCCTGAAGGACCGCCTGGGTATTGTCTACACGCCTATTGAGGTGGTGGATTTCATCATCCGTTCCATCAATGACGTGCTGGAAAACGAGTTCGGTCAGACCCTCGGGAGCAAGGGTGTCCATATCATGGACCCCTTTACGGGCACGGGCACATTCATCACTCGGTTATTGCAGAGCGGGCTGATTACGAAGGAGCAGATGCTCCATAAATACCGACAGGAACTGCACGCTAACGAAATCGTCCTGCTGGCTTATTATATCGCTTCCATCAATATCGAAGCCTCGTTCTCCGATCTGATGGACGGGACATATGAACCCTTCGAGGGTATCTGCCTGACGGACACCTTCAGGCTGAACGAACCGCATGATCTGGTGAGTTCAACCCTGGAAGATAACAATCGGCGCATCCGCAAACAGAAAAAGCTGGATATCCGTGTCATCATGGGGAACCCGCCTTACTCGGTCGGGCAGGAAAGCGGAAACGACAACAACCAGAATGTGACCTATCCCACCCTGGATACACGGATTGCGAAGACCTATGCGGAACGGTCCAGCGCCACGAACAAGCGCGCCCTGTATGACAGCTATATCCGCGCCATCCGCTGGTCATCTGACCGCATTGGGGATTGTGGCGTCATCGGTTTCGTGACCAACGCAGGCTTTCTGGATGCCAATACGGCAAATGGTTTGCGTCAGTGTCTGGCCGAAGAATTTTCCTCCATCCATGTGTTTCATCTGCGGGGGAACCAGCGTACATCAGGGGAAACATCTCGCAAAGAAGGTGGAAAGATATTCGATGCTGGAAGCCGGGCGCCGATTGCCATTTCCCTCATGGTCAAGAATCCAAATGCAAAGGAACAGAGTCGTATTTTGTTCCACGATATTGGGGATTATCTGACCCGTGAGCAGAAGCTGAAACGCATTGCAGAACTGGCCAGCATCAATGGCCTGACTGGCGAAGATCTATGGCAGACAATCACACCGGATGAACATGGCGACTGGCTGCGGCAACGGGATGATAGCTTCGGAAAATTTATTGCTATTGGGAGCAAGGACAAAAATACTGATCCTGTAATATTCAGTCTGTTCTCTCGTGGCATTGAAACCGCACGGGACGCTTGGTGCTTCAACTCCTCCCGCTCTGTTCTAGAAACCAATATTAAAACAATCATTTCTACCTATGAGGGAGAACGTCAGCGATTTAATGATGCTTTCCCGTCATTGGACCGCAAAGAGCGGGAAAAACAACTGGACAGTTTTGTTACTTCAGACCCGACGAGAATTAGCTGGTCACGTTCCTTGCGTCAAGATTTTACAAAAAATGTGCCATTATCATTTGATGGCGTTCAGATAGTTCCATCTCTTTATCGTCCATTCCAAAGGCAGAATCTCTACTTTGATAGGAATATAAACAATTATGTAAACCAGATGCCTCGACTGTTTCCTGATGCCCAAGCGGATAATAAAGTAATTATGATTAAGCAACGCCAGCATGATGACAGTCAGTTTGCACTTATGAGCAACACTGTCCCAGACTTACAAAGTGATGGTGGAGCACAATGCTTTTCTGAATATTTATATGAAGAAGTAAGGACAGGACAGGACAGGACAGGACAGGACAGGACAGGACAGGACAGGACAGGACAGGACAGGACAGGACAGGACAGGACAGGACAGGACAGGACAGGACAGGACAGGACAGGACAGGACAGGACAGGACAATTATACTCGATCAACAACAGAAGTACAAGAGAAGAATCTTGTTATTTGCATAGCCAGTCCGGGAGAAGACCGGCCTTTCTCAACAATGATGATATCCTGTACTCCGGACCTGCACCTTCTACACGGAGGCCAATGCTTTCCGATGTTTCTTTACGAAAAGGAGGACAGTCAATGAACCTCTCCCAGGGTAGTCTATTTGAACAGACACCTTCTCAACCACGTCTTGTACGACGCGAAGCCATCACAGATGAGGGCTTGAAGCACTTTCAGGACGTCTATCCGGGCAAGGAAATCAGCAAGGCAGACTTGTTCTATTATGTCTATGGCCTTCTGCATTCGCCCGAATACCGGGAACGCTACGCAGATACCTTGCGAAAGGAACTACCCCGCATTCCCCGCATGAAGACATACGAAGCCTTTAAAGCTCTCTCCGAAGCTGGTCGCAGGCTAGGCGAAATGCACGTAAATTTTGACAGCCAGCCTATCTATGAAGGCGTGGAAATTGACTACGGCAAAGGATCACTAGCACCCGACGACTATCGGGTGACACAGATGAAATACGGCAAGGGCAAGGGCAAGGACAAAACCATCCTGCATTACAATGACCGCATCACTGTCACAGGTATTCCCCTCGAAGCCTATGACTACGTGGTGAACGGCAAGCCTGCCCTCGACTGGGTAGTGGAACGTCAATGCGTGAAGACCGACAAGGCCAGCGGTATCGTCAACGATGCCAATGACTGGGCCATCGAAACCATGAACGACCCCCGCTATCCGCTGGATCTGTTCCTGCGTGTCATCACGATCAGCCTGGAAACCATGAAGATTGTGAAGAACCTTCCAGCCCTGGAAATTCTGGACAACTGATAGGCTGCTAACAGGTCATGAAAGCATGACGTTAAACGCCATACCTTTACGAACTTATCGGACTTGACAGATTTATCGAAAATGAGGAGGATACGGCAGGAGATACGCCATGCCCCGAGCAACTACATCCTCTTTCACCACACAATCGCGCCGCCTTGAGGCGAAAACGCGTAGCGGCGCTGTGGTTCTCAGCGCGCGCGGCGTGCAACCCGTTTCCATTCCTGTCGGACGCACTGCGCTGACAGCTGTCGCCAGACAGGTGGGAACAGCACGCTCTGTGATCGAAAATCTCGGCCACGCGCTGACGGAGACCCAGAAAACAGGACGTGGCGTCCGCTTTTCAGTCGAAGTCACGCCCGAAGGCACAGTCCGGATTGTGCATCCTCCAGAGAATCAGGACATTGCAGGCACACAAGCGGCGGAGCGCACGTCCGGTAGCGGTCTGGCGCGCGCGAAGGCGCGTGGCGAGGCGCTGGCCGCCAGCATTCTTGCCCATGAGGATATGGTGACGGCGGAAGAACTGGCGCGACGCATGGGAACAACCCGTGTCACGGTGAATGCCCGTCGGCACGCTCGCCAGCTGATCGGCCTCGAAGGCCCGACACGCGGTTATCGTTACCCGGCCTGGCAGCTCGATCGCGACGGTCGTCCATTCGCTATCATCCCGAACCTGTTTACCGCGCTTGGCGACAGTCCGTGGACCATTTACCGGTTCCTCACTCAAAAGCACCCTGAACTCGAAGGACGGACTGCGATCGCGGCCTTGGAGAAAGGAGAAGATAAACGCGTCCTCTCGGTCGCGGTCAGTATCGCCGAGGGCACCTTCGCGTAAATGTCGTCCGCAAGCCTACCCCCCAGCAACTTCGACCAAGCTGACCTCGTTGTGACAACAGTACCAGCCGGTACCCGCTATGGGCGCATCCTGTTGCGGCGGTTTTCGGACACTCTGGGTTTCGGCAAGAACGAGAGCCGGTTCAGCGATCCTAGGGATCTGCCGCCACCTGAGCGGTTTGGGGTTCTTTATGTCGGCAGCACCCTGAAAGTTTGTTTCGTGGAAGCCATCCTGCGCGACAGTCGTGATGGCGTAATCGGAGAGCTTCTGCTCGCCGAGCAGGAAATCACCGACCGTGATTATGCGGAGATCGTGGTGGTCACTGATTTGCAGGTTGTCGATCTGCGGAGCGACAATCCCTTAAGGATGGGCATTCCCAGCGATGTAGTCGGCGGGTCGGACCAGCGTCCCGCGCGCCAATGGTCACTCGCACTCCATAACCATCCTGCCAAACCTGACGGTATTCTCTATCCCTCCCGATTGAATGAGGAGATCAATCTGGCAATCTTCGAACGTGCCATTCCAAAACTATCGGAAGCTGCCAGGATGAATCTTAATGGAATCTTCGCACTCGAAGATATTCTCGATCTCTTTCAGGTGGCCATCAGAGAGTGAATAGTCGGAAGCAACGGTCATTGAAGAACTGCCACGACACGCGCAGCTTGAGGCGGCGGTACAGTTCGGACAGCAACATATTGTCAATGCGGCACCATTGCCCCAGATGCGGACCTCTTTGAGGTCATAGGATGCAACGAAAGCCAGGAAATTCTCTAGAACAGGAAAAAGGCTGCCGCTACGTTGCAGAGCGGCATATCACTGCGCTTGTGCTGCCTTCGGCTACCGTGCACACCATTCCATCGTGGCGTTGTCCCGCTCATTCCAAAGAGTCTGCAATCGCTAACATCATGCCATGGGAAACACGACCGTATCGATCGATGCATCTCCCTGCCGCACCAATTCCAGCCCAGCCACAAATGTTGCAGCTACAGCCGCTCGACGAGCGATTAATCCCTCAGGCTCAGCAGACGGCGTCGCAGGAACACAGTCCCATATGCTTCGGAAAGCTCCGTTTCTCATTTTCGCTCGGATAAAGGCCAATGCATCGGTCACACGCCAGTAGGAAGGCACATCAATCCGATAGATCGGAACGGATGTCTCGGCCCGTGCCAATTCCCGTTCCAGCGCACCGAGACAGGCTTCCATCAGACTGAAATACGTCCCCTGCCATGCAGAAATACTGCTATCCGCACGTGGCCCGCCCCGCGCAAAAACCGACACGCCAAGCTGCGGTCGCGTCTCCAGCCAGTCCGCCGCCGCGCGCATCTGCAACAGTTCCTCAATCTGGTTTACCGTCCGGCGTGCCTCGCTCTCGGCAACCTGCTTTTCCGCCTGCGTGGCAAACAGCAGCCGCGAGCGCAGGAACACCAGCCGGGCGATCCAGATCACCCAGTCCGCGCGCTGCATGAGCGGTGTTGTGCGGGCCAGCCGCTCCGCCTCAGCGACAAACTGGGCCGCCAGATCCGCGATGGACAGCACACCTAGGTCCAGACGCTGCCGTTCCGCCAGATCCAGCAGCAGGTCCAGCGGCCCGTCAAACCCCTCGACATGGAACTCCGGCACAACCGGGCGCGGCCGCCGACGCGGTGGGTCACCCCAGTCTTCCTCGTCAGGCAGCATCAGCGGTCTCCCCGGCACCAGCACGCGCGTATTGCGGCCGGATGTCGAACACCAGCTCTGGCCAGTCCGTCCGCACCCGCTCCAGCGCCTGCCACGGCGTCCATTCCGCCGACCAGAAGCGGTAGACCAGCCTGGCACTGCGGCGGGTGCGCTGGTCGCGCGGGGCTTCGACCTCCACCCGGCGCAACGGTAGCAGCGTGCCCCACTGCGCCTGCAGCCAGGCTGCCGCCGCGCGGGAGTCCGACCCGGCTTCCAGAATGGGACCGGGAACCGGCACCAGCCGGTGCAGGTCAAAGGCACAGGCGGGCGTGGCCGCCGCCTGATGCTGCAGGGCGATCCGATGCAGGCGTTCGGATGTCTGGCGCAGCAGCCGGGCCAGCGTCACCGCCTGCGTCCCCTTGCCTGCCATCGGCGCCAGCAGGCGGGCCTGTTCGTAGTCAAAATCCACCTGCCAGGGGATGATCCCCGGTCCCCGGGCCGCCACCCGGAACCGGGCCACTTCGTCTACCGGACCGCTCACCGTCAGCATTGTCCGGATCCAGTCTGGGGTCGGTCTCAGCATGCGTTGACGTGCTGTCGTCCGGACTGAGGACTCTGGCGGGGAGCCGGATTTTGTCCGCCGTGTCCGGTGGGTCGGGCGATCGGAACGTCCCAGTGCCCGGTCCAGCACGAACCGGATCCCCGGCACCGACAATGGATCCCCGACGATGCCGTGCGCATCGATCCCCCGGAAGGCTGCTCCCCAGCGCAGTTGCGCGGCATCGCGCCAGGCCGCCCAGGACCGCACCGGACAGACGGCCGGATCCCGGCGCCGCCGCAACCGGCGCAACTGGTGCCGCCCGGACCGGGGCCGCAGCAAGGCAACGGTCATTCCGTCTGTCGTGTCGGTGATGTCTTCCACCGTCAGCCGGGCCAAGGCCTCGGCGCCGATGTCCAGCGTGGCCACCAGCAGCAGCAAAGCCCGGTCGCGCAGGCCGGACAGGTCGGGCCCGCAGCGTCGCGCGGCGGCCAGCAGCGAAGCCGCATCGACCCCGGCCCCGGTCCGGCGTACGCGCGTAGCGGGCAGGGCGACATCGAGCCCCTCGCCATTGGCGGCGCACCACGCCGTCAGCGCCGCGCGATCCACCACCAGGCTCTGCCGCGGCCGTCCTGTCTTCGCCCGGGCCTCCAGCCACGCTGCCACCGCGACAGGGCCGACCGGAAAGCCGCTATCGGCTGGCTGAGTCCCGACGAAAGCACGCCAGGAGGCCGCATAGGTCCGCGCCGTGGCCGGCGACAGCCCGACCGGCGACCGCGCCGCCTGCAGCGGTCGGCCGGTCTCAGCCATTCTGATCAGATCCGCGGTTTTCCGGCCCGCACGCCCTACGGGCCGATCCCGAACGGGCTTTCGAAGAAGGCAGTTCGTCCACCCTCAGCGGGCAACCGCGCCACCTGACCCTGACCATATTAAGGCGTTTGCGCATCATATAATACGTCGTATCATGTTAACGGGTTTTTGAGAACAAAAAAGCGCCCGATTGATCCTGAAAGACGCGGTTTCCCGGACTTTCTTTCCCCTCCCCGCCCCGCCGGGAAAACTCCGACCGATCAAAAGTCTACTTCCGATAAGTTATCTTGTCGGAAGTAGGTGAAAAATTTCAAAATGCCTGCTAAAACCCCAAAATGCGCCTGTTTCCGAACCTTTTCGCCAAACCTGTCTGTATGCCCCTTCCCTGCTGCCCACATGATGGTCAGGGATCCTACGCGCGGGCAAGCCTGCCATGCTGAGCGACGTCCGGATCCTCGGCACCAGCAGGCAGGCGCAGGCCGCACTGCATGCCCGCGTTGACCCCCTGACACGGCAGCGTCTGGCCGAGACCTG
>NZ_VWPI01000044.1 GCF_015155755.1 Komagataeibacter sp. FXV3
GACGTACACCCGTTGACCCGCCCCGCGGGTCAACTGGTGTACGTCATTGAAGTGGTCGATTACGGGGTAATACAGCGCATAAACCAGCGCGGCCCCCAGAATGCCACCCACGATCTGCGCCATCCAGTAAGGCACCACCTTTTTCCATGGGAACGCGCGGTAAGTGGCCAGGGCAAGGGTCACCGCCGGGTTGGCATGCGTGCCCGAAACCGATCCGGTAGCATAGATGGCCACGGTGACCCCCAGTCCCCATACGATACACACCCCCCAGTAGGCGTGCAGGTAAGGGCTGGGATCGTAGAGAAGGTACATCGCTGCTACTGAATCACCAAAAGCAATGATGATGAATACGGCAAGAGCTTCGGAAATAAGCTCACCCAGGAATACCCGATTCATTGGCCTGTTTCCTTATGTATTGATCTGGAACCGGTTTATTCGGCCCAGTCAAAGGATTTCTGTACTGCCTTCTTCCACCATGCCAGGTAGCGGCTGCGCTGTTCCGGCGGCATTGTGGGCTGCCAGGTGCGGTCAACTTCCCAGTTGGCGCGCAGGTCATCGATATTTTTCCAGTAACCCACGGCCAGACCTGCGGCGTAGGCAGCACCCAGCGCGGTCGTTTCCACCACTTTCGGACGGACAACCGGCACATTCAGGATATCGGCCTGAAACTGCATGAGCAGTTCATTCGCCACCATGCCGCCATCCGTTTTCAGGCTGCTCAGGATGATGCCGCTGTCTTCCTCCATGGCGGCCACGACATCGCGCACCTGATAGGCCGTGGCCTCCAGCGTTGCGCGTGCAAAATGCGCGCGTGTGACGTAACGGGTCAGCCCCACAATAGTGCCACGGGCATTTTCCTTCCAGTATGGTGCATACAGTCCGGAAAACGCAGGAACGATATAGATGCCGCCGTTATCCGCCACACTGCGGGCCAGCGGTTCGATCTGTGTCGCCAGGTCGAACAGCTTCAGGTTATCGCGCAGCCATTGCACCAGTGCGCCCGTAATGGCGATGGAACCTTCCAGCGCGTAACGGGGTTCTTCCGTGCCGAACTGGTAGGCCACCGTTGTCAGCAGTCCTGCCTTGGACTGGACCGGATCGGTACCGGTGTTCATCAGCAGGAACGATCCGGTGCCATAGGTGTTTTTGGCCTCTCCCGGTGAAAAACAGGTCTGCCCGACCAGGGCCGCCTGCTGGTCGCCCAGAATGCCGGCCAGTTTCGTGCCCTGCAGGCTGGGAATGGTGATCGTGCCATATACCTGAGATGATGGTACAATGCGGGGCAGGCAGGCGGGAGGGATGGAAAATGCCTTGAGCATGTCCTCATCCCACGCGCAGGTTTTCAGGTTCATAAGCTGGGTGCGTGAGGCATTGGTCACGTCGGTAATGTGGATACCGCCCCGGGCGCCTCCCGTCAGGTTCCATGAAAGCCAGCTGTCTATCGTGCCGAACAGGGCCTGCCCGCTTTCGGCCTTCTGGCGCGCGCCTTCCACATTATCCAGCAGCCACCGCAGTTTGAGGCCCGCAAAATAACTTGCCAGCGGCAGGCCGGTAATGGCGCGAAAGCGGTCCTGCCCCCCATCACGACCATATTCGTGGACCAGCTGGTCCACGCGGGTGTCCTGCCATACAATGGCGTTATGCAGCGGCTGGCCCGTTGTTTTGTCCCACAGGACGGCGGTTTCACGCTGGTTGGTAATGCCCACCGATACCAGGCTGCCCGCACCCAGATTGGCCCGCGCCATGGCGGCACCGATCATTTCACTGGTATTTTCAAGGATTTCTATTGGATCATGTTCAACCCAGCCCGGCTGGGGATAGATCTGGCGGTGCTCCTTCTGCGCCACGGAAACGATTGTTCCCTTCCGGTCGAATATCATGAACCGGGAACTGGTTGTGCCCTGGTCTATCGCGCCAACGTATTCCGTCATGCTGCATTCCTTTTTTGTTTTTATCTTCTGCAATAACGTTTCACAGCGCCGGTTTTATTTAAATTTTATTATGAACCGGTGTGAAAATCATATTCGCCTTTTCTTCCCGCAGGCATTCAGGATATCTGCTGCGGCAAAACTTCAGAGATTGGTGGTGAACTGGAACCCGATCACCGCTGCATCATGGAAGGTTGTCGTGGCCCCGGGGCGCTGCAGGTACTGGAAATCAGGCTGGAAGGCCGTGGCACGGGCAACATGGATGCTGTAGAAAGCTTCCCACACGTTTTCATGGCTCTGTATGCCGTAGACGGCGCCCCACTGGTTGGGAAGGTAGGGCAGACCGAGCGCAAGTGAGGATTCCTGCTGCAGGGCCACGGTGTGGCTCATTTCCATATACTGGAACATGACGCCTATCTGATCCAGCGGGCGACCCCAGGGGGTGCCGCTTTGCAGCAGGCCGATCCATTCATGATCGCGCATGGCCACCTGGCTGCCCTGTGTATAATCAACACCCCCGATCACGATCAGGCCGTTCGCCAGGCCGTCCCCGCTTCGGTGGATCATCTGGTTGAACATGAGCCATGCCGCGTTCATGCCGGATTCATACCGGCGCGGCAGGCCTGTCGCCTGAAACGAATTGCCGTTTATGTCGGCATACAGGTTGGGATAACGGGAATTGTCGTACCAGTACCCGATCTTGTAATGCCCCAGCAGGTGGTGCCTGCCAAAGGAGGGGCTCCAGCCGATCTCCACTTGGGAGGAAAGCTTTCCCAGTCCGTCCTGCCCCAGTGCCCAGCCTGAAATGCCACCGTTATAGGCGTGGGGGCTGACGGCAAAGATGCCCCCCATGATGTAAGTACGCAGCGTGGGCCGCACCCGCAGGACCGCGCCAAGGTTGCCCGAAGGCCAGTCCCGTCCACCCGGCACGTATTTGGATGGGGCGGGATTGCCGCACACCGATACGTTCATGAACGAACAGGCCAGATAATCCTGATTGAAAAAACTGCCTGTGGGTATGACACCGACCGACAGGATGATGCGATCGCGCAGGAAACCCTTGTCAGCATACATGTCCACCAGATGGGCAACCACGTTACCGCGCGCACCGTATATTTCTTCAGGATTGGTGACCGAATCCCCCATGGCGTTGGACAGGCTGTTGCCGTGTCCGTTGATGACCAGCATATGGGTCCAGAAGGATGGAATTCCTGCCAGGCGTTGCCAGTCTATGTCCAGCGCGCCCGCGACCTGACCGGCCAGCACGTTGGCGCGCTGCTTGCCACCGGTAATATTGCCCATATATTCTTCATTGACGGTAACATTAAGGAAAATGCCCCGATTGGACAGCCATGGCTGTATGCCGCCCCAGTCCCCGAACAGGTGGGGGGAGGCGGTCAGCATGGGCACAAGGGGGCCGATTGCCACCTGTCCGCTTTCGGTCATGGGAAAGGCCGTGGGTTCGTAATGGGTCGTAAAGGCGGTCTTGGCGGTTTCTGTCTGGGCCAATACTTCGGAAGTGAGCATGCAACCGGCGAACAGCATTCCCACCATAACGGCCAGCAGCCTGATAAGGGCGGGAAAGTTGTTCCATGTTATTGCAGACTTGTTCTCGTTCTTGGCGCATGTCGTGATGACACACATTGTCTGCTCTCCCCTCCCGGGCGGGTCTGGGCCACGGGTTCGGTTATCGGGAACAGGATGTGTATCGATTTACAAATGAGAAAGATTTAATTCATGAATAACACAATTTAGTGAATAATTTAATCATCTTATATTTGCAATGATTTAAATATATATTTAAACTCATAAAGTAAGTTATTATCTAATTTAGAATGGTTTTATGCCGATGATGTGCGGTTGATCCCGCCGGAATCCCGACGACATGCCCTGTATCCCTAAAATACTGTTTAAAAATAACTTATCGCTATAAATAAAAGCTTTTGGGTGCCGCCTTTTTTCAAAAAGGTGGCGTCCTGTCGAAGCTTTCTGAAAAAACAGCTTCACCATAAACGTGCTTATGATCGCAGAACGTAGGCAGCATGACCGCCTTATGATTTCGGTTGTTCAGGGCAAGTCGCCGGGAATACTGTCCAGAGGCATCTGGTGTGCCTGCAGGCGCGGCTGGCAACGCGTTCCGGGTTGGATATCCCCCATCGAACACGTTGCCTCATGGCTTAAAGGACATCCGGGATGCCGCAATCCTGCCGATATGAGACCAGCCGGTCGCGACATCATGAAACAGGCTGGTAAAATCCCTGATTATGCCAACGGTGTATCCCGACCTGACAGAGCTAGTTGCGCATGGCCATACGCCCGATGCCCGGATCGTCCGTAAAGAAACCGTCCAGTCCCATATCCAGCATGCGACGGATTTCTGCGATCGAGCCTTCGGGGTTACGTGCATCATCTCCCCTGGCATCACGTAGTTGCGCGGGCAGGAAACGGTTTTCCGGCCGGAAGGTATAGGAATGGACCAGAAGCCCGGCACGGTGTGCGTCATCAATCAGTGTTGTCGGTTCACGCCAGGCCCCGGCCGCATCGCGCGGTATGATGTCCGTGTTGGATGGCCCGATCACATCGGCATATTCACGCACGCGCTTCAGGCCTTCGGCCGTCATGAAATCGCCAAAGGTCAGCGGATGGGCCGAACCCAGCGTGTCCGGCACCGACTGCGTACGCTCGCCCATCAGGAACATGAGGCGGGCCTGCGGGTTTATGGCCTGCACCCTGCCATGGAGCAGGCGCAGGTTCGTGGTCTCGAAGGACTGTACCTCAAGCGGGCAGGTGCGGGTATATTCATGCGCCGCGATCACATGCAGGAACGTTTCTTCGGGTGTATGGCCCAGCTTGTGGAAATGGGTGGAATTCTTGATCTCGGGTATCAGGCCGATCACACGCCCCCGGGCCGCGGCTTCGGCGGCGACAAAATCGATGACTTCCTCAAATGTCAGGATATCGAAATGCCCGTCATAACGGGTGTTGTGGGCACGCACCGTGGGCAGGCGTTCTTTCGCACGCAGGGTCTTGAGTTCAGCCAGCGTGAAATCGGTGGTGAACCAGCCGGTCTCTTCCGTGCCGTCAATGCTCAGGACGCGGCGGCGTGACGCGAATTCCGGATGTGCCGCCACGTCCGTCGTGGCGGTGATGTTGCTTTCGTGGCGGGCAACCAGCACGCCATCACGGGTGGGCACCAGATCAGGCTCGATATAGTCGGCCCCGTCCATGATGGCCCTGGCATAGGCCGCCAGCGTATGTTCGGGCCGCAGCGCGGACGCCCCCCGGTGCGCCATGAGCAGCGGTACCGGCGCGAGCGCGGGCGCGGCATGGGTATTGCGTGCCAGGAGCAGTCCCATGCCCATCATGGTGCCGGTCATGGCCTGTCTACGTGTCAACATGAACCTGCGTTCCTAGAAACTGGCGCCCACGGTCAGGAAGAACATGCGCGGTGCAATCGGATAGGCGGAGTATTGCCCGCTGGCATACGTGGTGCTGAGTGTAGACCAGCCACGGGTGCCGGTCAGGTTGGTGATATTGCCCTGTACCTTCAGGCCCTGCACATGTGGAATGCCACGAATGGTATACCCGGCGTTGATGCTGAACAGCGCATATGATTTTACCGACAGGTCATTGGTATAGGTCGTATACCGTTTGCCGATCACATCCCCGATGAACTGGGCGTAGAAATTGCCCCAGTTGGTGGAAGCGACAAATTTTTCCGTCCAGTTGGGTATTCCGACAACATTCCTTCCTGCCGTCGGAACCAGGGTGGTGCCGCTCATGTAATTGTCGTTATAGACGGATTTGTTATAGGACAGGGCATTGTAGAATGAAAAATGCGGCCCGAACTGGGCGGTAAAGGAAAAGTCCATGCCATCGGTGGAAACCGAACCGACATTGGTCAGGACTGTGGCACTTCCCACAATCGAGGCGATGGTGGGCGTGGATGACACCGCCAGAAGGCGGTTTGAAAAGTGGACGTGATAATATTCGATCTGCCCGCTGATATTGGTAAGCGGACCGGCCTTGAGGCGGCGGTTGGTACGGAAACCGGTTTCGTAAGTCCACGCCGTTTCGGGTTTGCCTTCCTTCTTGAACAGTTCAAATGCAGCCTGGCTGGTCATGCCCCACGGGCTGGCATTGCCATATCCCGTATCCTGGAATGAACGCATGTTCTCCTGAATATTGGCAAACCACTGTTCATGCGGCGTAATGTTCCACAAGGCGCCAAAGGCGGGCAGGAACGGCCTGACCGTTGCGATCCGGCCGCCGGGAATGGTCCGCGCCGTAGCGGGAGAAAGCGACCCCGGCAGTCCGGCCACGGGCAGGGTGCCGTCCGTATAGACCAGTTCGGACTTGAAGCCTGCGTTCAGGTTGAAATTCCTGGTGATCTGCCAGCTATCCTGAAGGTGGGCGGTCCAGGTATTGGTATAGAAATAATTGGTGTACTGGTGGATCAGGGGATTGGACTGGCGATCATAGGGTGTGGTCGGGTCGTTGATGTCAAATGCGTACCAGCGGCGCGCCTGTGTATTGTTGTTGCGCTCGTACCAGCCGCCCAGTTCAATATGATGATGCCCGACATCATAATGCAATGTGGACATGATGCCGCCGCGATTATCCCAGTATTCCGTCGTGCGCGTGGCCATGCCCGATCCGCCGAAGACATCGGACAGCTGGCTGGATGAATTGTTGGGAAAATAGGCACTGAACAATGTGGGCAGGCCGGCTGCCGAGATCGGCCCCGCCACCACGCCTTCACCCAGATCGTGATGATAATAGATCTGGTTGTCCCAGCGCAGGTGGGAATTGAATGTATGTGACCACTTTACATAGGCCAGGAAATCTTCACGCTGCGCATCGGAATAATAATTGCGATAATTCAGGCCCGCGTTCTTGTAGGCGCTTGAATTGTAATAATTAACAGCCTGGTTGAGATTTGGGTAAAGGAAGGGCCGGACATACAGGCTTCCCCCTTCCGGCTCGACAACGCCATCCTCGTTGGGCTCGACCTTGTCCGACCAGTCAAAGAAAGCCGTAATCTTGTCCTTGGAACCCTGATGCACGAATTTGGCGTTGACCTGATTGCCCCCCTGATGCCCGGCAAAGTCCCATGCCCGCGCATCCTGACGCGCCCATGAGAAATAGGCGGAATTGCCATTGCCGAAATCCCCGGTATCCACGCGGGCAAAGGTGCGGAAGGTCGACCAACTGCCGAATGTCTGGGATATCTGGCCCCCGGCCTTATGAAGGGGGTCCTGTGTGGTGAATTCAAGCGAGCCGCCAAGATTGCTGGTCGAGGCCGTGCCCAATGCGCCAGACCCGGTTGCAACCGAAGCGGAACCGATATTTTCACTCAGCGCCGCACGTTGGGGCGAAAGGCCATTATAGTTGCCATAGGACTGATCTCCCAGCGGGACGCCATCCAGGGTGAAGCCAAGCTGGTTCTGGTTGAAACCATGAATATAAAGCGATGAATTCTGTTCGTTATTACCCCATGGGTCAGCATTTTCAAACACGACGCCCGGCAGGATTTCAAGCGCCTTGAGCGGGTTTATGCCGGGAAGGAGGCGCTGCAACTGGGTGTGGTTGACACTCTGCTCCGAGCGCGAGCGCTTGGCCGTGGCCATGATCTGTTCCACATTGCCGACAGGCGCCTGCATGCCTTTATTAACCGTTTTTACTGTCTGGGCGGATGTCCGGTCGGCTTTCCGGTCCTTTATGTAAGGCTGAATGGTCTGAGCATGTGCCGTGGAGAGAGCCAGAACAGAACTGAACAGGCCAAAAGCGATACGACTGTTACGCAGTAATTTCGGTACCACAGACATTTTCCTGCAATATAAAAGGCAGGTTTCCGTCTAAGTAATTGTTGACTGAATTTCATGTGAACTTTTTATGACGAGGCAGCCCCGCCACACACAGTCAAAAACAAACTGATCGATTATGAATTTTTTATTTCAAATGGTCCTATCGGGAATTAAGTTTTCAAAGTTACTTGGGATGATCCCAGATCGATATGGATCGTTTCTGTATAAACGGATGCCCGATGGGCGCAGAGGGAACCACTGTGCCTGTGGCACCTGTAACGGCTTGCACATCATTCCGGGCATCTCGCATGCCTTCCTGCAAGACATGATCGACGCCCGCCCCGCTCAGGCTTCATTTAATTCAGATGGCCATTCCGAAAGGTTCATCCTGTGCCGGGGGAACAGGATCGCTCCTGAAATTATTTTGTAAGACCGTCGTGGTGACGACCGGGCATAAAATATCTTACGATATGAAATGAAGTAGATGGCATACGCCACCACGTAGGGCAGAAAAACATACATCAGGGATAATCATGGAAAAGCAGGTTCATTCAATTCTGGAGCAGGTAGACGGATTACTCCCTCTTCTACTGGGGTATGCAGGTCAGTTCCTCCTGGCCCTGATCGTTCTTTTCGTAGGCTGGAAACTGGTCAACGCCGTAACGCGGGCAACGGGCCGGATGATGGAGGCCAGTCATATAGAACCGACATTGCGCGGGTTTCTGCTGAGTGTGATCGGGCTGTTTCTCAAAGCCCTGCTGCTGATTAGTGTGGCATCCATGGTCGGCATTGCGACAACATCGTTCGTGGCCGTTCTGGGTGCTGCCGGTCTGGCAGTTGGCATGGCATTGCAGGGCAGTCTTGCCAACTTTGCGGGTGGCGTGCTGATCCTGCTGTTCCGTCCGTTCAAGGTAGGGGATTCGATTACGGCAGGCGGCAGTTCGGGAACGGTTACATCGATCGAAATGTTCCGCACCGTGCTGCTTGATGCCAATAATGAGATTATTTACGTCCCTAACGGAACATTATCGAACAACATTGTCATCAACAGTTCGGAATCAGACCGGCTTGCTGGCTCGGTCAGCCTGCTGATTGATTACCAGGACGACATGGACAAGGCACGCGCACTGCTGCTTGGCCTTACGGAAAATGACGCGCAGGTACTGAAAGTCCCCGCACCATCCGTTTCCTTTCTGCCAAAGCCTGCAAACATTCAGGTCACGCTGGGGTTCTGGTGTGCGCCCGGTGACGTGTCTGCACTGGTCGCGAAATATTCCGAATCCTCAATCAAGGTACTTCAGAAGGAAGGCTATCGTCTTGGGGTAACGGCGCGGAGCGCTGCATGACCAAAGCAGGCTTCAGGGTCACGCCCTGAAGCCTGACAATACTGATGTAGCATGCAGGAGACAGCTTACCCCTGAAAGGAATAGGGGCAGGAACGTATCCATCACGTCAGGCAATGGTCACTGTCGCGCTGCCTGTCTTTCATGAATAGGCCCGATAGCGTTCTCCGCGCATTATGATGTCGACACCCGTGACCCGGCGATGAGAATATCGACCAGACGCTTCGCACTGGTCTCCCAGCCGGGACCAGCGGCGTAGTTCGAAACCCCGGCCAGCGCACGCAGCAGGTCAACCGGCTCGATATCCGCGCTGATGTCGCCACTGGCCACAGCGGCCGCTACAAGCCCGTCAATCGCACTTTGCAAAACGGTGCCGGACTGGGCGTAGAGCGTGCCCGTACCGCCTGCCAGCCCGTTGAGGGCAGGGGCGATCACCAGCTTGGCGGCAATATAGTCAACAAACAGCCGCATCCATGCCCGCAGCGCCTCCACCGGCGGATGCTGCGCGGCAAGGAGCGGTGCGGCATCGGCAAGGCGGTCCAGTTCAGCGCGATAGACCGCCTCGATCAGCGCATCGCGATTGGGAAAATGGCGGTAAAGCGTTCCGATGCCCACGCCGGCACGCCGGGCGATCTCGTCCAGCGGAATATCGGTTTCTCCCGCCGTAAAGGCCGCCTTGGCCACGTTCAGCAGGTTTGTCCTGTTGCGCTGTCCATCGCTGCGCGGTCGGCGGCGCGGCTTTTTTTCGTCGGTCACCGGTTTCCCTCTTGTTAAACGGAGCAATCCTCCGCATATATAAAGCGGAGCCACACTCCATATAACATCCCGCAGGCCATTTCGGCAAAAAACGGATGCATCCTTTCAGGGAGTTTCCCCATGACACAGAATTTTGGCGCAAGCTCGACAACGGAAGATGTCCTCTCCGGCGTATCGCTGAAGGGCAAACGCGTGCTTGTAACCGGCGTTTCTGCCGGTCTGGGCGTTGAAACCGCGCGCGCCCTTGCAGCCCATGGCGCCCATGTGGTGGGTGCCGCGCGCAATCTGGAAAAAGCAGGGCATGCCACCACGCAGGTCCATGCGGACGGCGCGCGCGGGGGAGGGAGCTTCGAACTGGTCGTCCTTGACCTTGCGGATCTGGGCAGTGTCCGCGCCTGCGCCGATCAGTTGAACGCAGCCGGCCTTCCGTTCGATCTGGTGATCGCCAATGCGGGCGTGATGGCCACGCCATTTGGCCATACGAAGGACGGGTTCGAGACGCAGTTCGGCACCAACCATCTGGGGCACTTTGTCCTCGTCAACCGCATTGCGGGGCTGATGCGCACCGGTGCGCGGCTGGTCAACGTGTCCTCGGCCGGACATCGCTTTGCGGATGTGGACCTGAACGACCCGAATTTCGAGCATACGCCGTATGATCCGTTCCTCGCCTACGGCCGCTCCAAGACAGCCAACATCCTGTTTGCCGTCGCCTTTGACGCACGGCACCGCGCGCGCGGCGTGCGCGCTACAGCGGTGCATCCGGGCGGGATTCTGACCGAACTGACGCGTTACATGCCAGCAGGCGGCATTGAGGCGATGGTGGCGCGGATCAATGAACAGGCTGCGGCAGAAGGCAAGCCACCGTTCCAGTTCAAGACCATTCCGCAGGGCGCGGCCACGTCCGTCTGGGCAGGCGTGGTGGGAGCGGCTGACGCGGTTGGCGGTCATTACTGCGAAGACTGCCACGTAAGCCCAGTCGTGCCTGATGACCAGCCGATCAGTCTGGTCAGTGCGGGCGTGCGGGCCTATGCAGTGGATCCCGTGCATGCCGAGGCGCTATGGGCCAAAAGCGAGGAAATGGTCGGGGAGAAATTCTCCTGAAGCATCCGTTTAAAGACTGTTTAAAAACAACTCATTGATAAGAAATAATAAAAGCTTTTGGGCGCCACCTTTTTTTTCAAAAAGGCGACGTTTTCCAAAGCTTTTTGAAAAAAGCTTCACCCAAAACTTCCTTATGATTGCCAGATGTTTTCTGGGCTAACGTTTCAAACAGTCACTTACCGATATGTGTGACGTGCGTGCAGGGGGACGAAAGGCATCTCCCTGCGCTTTCGTGTTAGGATATTGATTGTAATGCGCCTTGTTGTTTTCGGTCTGCCCCTTCTTGTCGTGATCCTCAACTGGCTCTGGCCGCTACCTCTTCCCCTCGGGCTGAAGATAATGGCGGCCGCTCTGGTGGTCATCGCCGCCCTTTACCATTACTGGTCCCGGCTTTCCTCGGGTTCGGTCTTCGCGCCAGAATTTCCCCGGCCTGTTGTCATCCTGTTCAACTGGGCGTTCGGGGCGATCGCGTTTCTCATGCTGTTCCAGATCGCGCTTGATATCGGTGCGCTGCTGGTTGCGCTGGTAACGTGGCAGCCGGTGCGTATCCCGGTGGCAGCACGGATGGCTGTGGGCAGCATTGCCGGGGGACTTTCCGCAATTGGCGTTGCCAATGCGCTGCGTGTGCCGCCAGTCAGGGATGTAAGCGTGACCATTCCCGGCCTGTCGCCAGCGTTTGACGGCTATCGGCTGGTCCAGTTGACCGACATGCATATCAGCCGGCTATTTCCCGCCAGATGGGCAAGGGCGGTTGTCGAGCGCACCAACGCGGCTGGTGCCGACATGATTGTCGTAACAGGCGATTTCATTGACGGCTCGGTGGCCATGCGTCGTGCCGACGTGGCACCGCTTGCGGGGCTGCATGCGCCGGACGGCGTTCTGGCGATCCCGGGAAACCATGAATATTTCTTCGATTACACCGACTGGATGCAGCACCTGTCGAAACTGGGCTTCCACATGCTGCTGAACTGCCATGTAGTCATAACGAGGGCAGGGGCCAGGCTGGTCATTGCGGGCGTTACCGACCGGTCAGCACCCGCGCATGGGCAGGCTGGCCCCGATCTGGCTGCAGCCCTTGCAGGTCGTCCCGACGGGGCATCGATCATACTGCTTGATCACCAGCCAGGGGACGCGCGTGAAGCGGCCGTACGGGATGTCGCCCTGCAACTGTCGGGGCATACACATGGCGGGATGATTGTTGGCCTCGACCGTCTCGTCGCGCGCGGCAACAGCGGGTTTGTCTCCGGGCGCTACGATGTGGGTGGCATGGTGCTTTATGTCAGCAATGGCACCGGGCTATGGCCGGGCTTCGCGCTCCGGCTGGGCAGGCCATCCGAGATCACCCGTTTCACCCTGCGTGCGGGGTGAGGGGATGAACTTTATCCTGTGCTTGAAAATTTCAATATTCCAATGCGATTTCCTGTATCGTTCGGGTGATGGATCCTGTCCGTTCGGTCCTGCAGGGGACCTCTTTTTACGCAGTAAACACGGATGCGCGTAATATGATCGGCTGGACCAGAACTTCGTTGCGCTTGAGGATAAGAGCGGGCTGGGGAAAGGCGTGATGATATGGTTTTGAACGCCGTATCCAACGAGATGAACTCCCATCAGGGTAAGAAAGAAACCGGTTGGCGCGATGGAAAACGATAATGAACTGGCCTGAACAGCTCGGCCTTACAATTCCATTGGTACAGGCACCGATGGCCGGTGTCTCCACTCCGGCCCTTGCTGCTGCGGTTTCTCAGTCCGGGGCACTTGGCTCAATCGGGGTAGGGGCCGCTGGTGTTTCAGTCGCGCATAAAATGATCTGCCAGATACGCCAGCAGACGGCGGCCCCTTTCAACGTCAATCTGTTCGCGCATAAGGCACCGGAAATCGACCCGGCCCGTGACGGGGCCTGGCTGACATGGCTGAAACCGCTGTTTGCCGCGTTCAATGCAGTTCCGCCAGCCAGCCTGCATCCCATATACCGAAGCTTCAATGATGATCCAGACATGCTCGACATGCTTGTGCACATGAAGCCACCGGTCATCAGTTTCCATTTCGGACTTCCTTTGCCTGAGAAGATCCTGGCCCTGAAGGCGACAGGTGCCGTCTTGCTGGCAACGGTCACCAGCCTGGAGGAAGCCCGCGCTGCCGAGACCGCAGGGATGGATGCGATTGTAGCGCAAGGGATCGAGGCGGGCGGCCATCGTGGCATTTTCGATCCGGCGGGTCACGACGATGCCCTGGGAACATTGACCCTGACCCGCCTTCTTGTGCGCAAATGCCGCATTCCGGTGATTGCCGCAGGCGGTATCATGGATGGAGCGGGTATAGCGGCTGCACTTGCCTTGGGCGCGGTCGCGGCACAGATGGGCACGGCCTTCATTCTCTGTCCGGAGACAGGCGCGGATGAAGATTACCGAAAGGCTCTGGCGGGACCGGCCGCGTTTCATACACGCATGACCGATCTTATTTCAGGACGGCCTGCGCGCTGTCTTCAAAACCGGTTTACGGGCCTGAGTGACAGTGTCGGCATTCCACAGGTTCCCGATTACCCCATTGCCTATGATGCGGGGAAAGCACTCAACAAAACCGCCAGAAACTGTGGTGAAAGTGGTTTTGGTGCTTATTGGGCCGGACAGGGCGCCGCACTGGCCCGGGCTATGCCGGTGGGTCAGCTCATGGACAAACTGAAGGAAGAACTGCACAGGGCACGTTATTTAAAGACATAATCGCCAACCTGCCCGGCGTTGCTAACTTCAAGGATGTCGCACCGCTGCCAGGTATGCTGGGCTGGGCCTTCTGCAACGCAGATACGCACGGTTGCAAAACGTGCTGCCGAACCGTCCTTGGTTTTACGATGCCAGTTGATCCCGCGCCATGCAGCAGTTTTCAGTAACTGATGGGCAGAAACAGGCCGTTGCTTCGGTGCCAGTTACATGCGGGACAGACCGCTTTTTCTGATCGAAAAGACCAGTTCCACGTCGACTGAATAGACTTTCCAATAACGTGGTATCTCGAACAGCCCGACCCTGTGACCGATAGCCCAATCGAGAAGGTCAGGGGGAACGGAGAAAGCAGGTTTCACCTCTTTGTGGCCATTCAGTTCCTATTTCCCCAGCCCCAAAACCTGCCATTCCGCGATTTCAAGCGACGTCGGCGAAACGCCCTTTTTCGTTCACCTGACGAGCCTTCAGAAATTCCTATGATCTGCCATCTGTGCCAAGATCAGCAAGGGGATCGACGGCCTTGCGGTCACTGAGTGATAACGGCGTGCGTAGTCGATCGAGGGCACTTCAGGCATAGGAAAGTGTAACCCGCCTCCGCACGCTGAGCGTCAAAGAGGAATCCCACGTCGTGCCTTGTTCTTGATCCAGGCCGCAACCCTGTCGACAAATGCCCAGACATCGTCGTCACCTGGATGAACATAGTTGAGAGCTTTCGGATCGTTTCCCAGTGCCTCGAAGATGTTGCGTAGCCACCTTTTGCTTCTGGGAACGCTCAATCCCGGCAGCCAGTGCTCGACTTCGCCCCCCCTCAGGACGAACAAGCCATATTGGTCGAGGCGGTCGAAAAGATTCTCGGCCTTTTCCTTCGCAGCGCCATTGAGCAGCGCAATTCCGCCATCCGACTTGGGCTTCTTGTCGTCTGAGATAAGGTCTGACCAGACGCCTGTGCGCTCCAATTTTATAGAATTGTGGGGCTTCGGGTAACTTATGGCATCTAAGAGAACCGGAAAGTTGGTCTCGGGGTTGAGTGCATCAATGTCAAGAATGGCGGCAACGGGTATCCCAAGTGCCCGAAGCGGCCCGACGATCTTGTTCACTGAATCCTTCCCGTTGGCGTTGAGGAAAAGAGTGTTCGGCGCGCCTCGTCCAGATTCCTCTGCCAGAAGCCGCTCGTTGAGCTCTTGGTAGAAGGCGCGGTCCGCGTCCGCTTCGGTGACCACGACGCCTTCGTAAAAGACGCCCGATAGAGCATTTGCAGACCGTAAAAGTGGCTCTTGCATCATGACACGGATGTCATCGTTCGAAAGCATGCGAGCGGTGGCACTGCCTTGCTGATAGGTCAGGCGGACAACATTGACCTTCGCGCCCGACTGGATCGCGCCCATTAGGAACTGACTACTATGGGTCGATACAAAAACCTGCTTGTCGCCTTGACTTGCAGTCTGGGCGATTTCGCGACCAAGTTTGTAGGCTAGGGTTGGGTGCAGAAAGGCTTCCGGTTCATCGATGATCATGATCTTCGGGTCGCCTGCGCGCAGTAATAACAGCATGCCCGTGAAGGCCTTCATTCCGTCGCTCCACTGATTGACAGGAAGAGCATTCCTCATCCATTCCAGCGTGGGGTCCTCGACGGAGCGCTCGTTTGGTGGGGCCGTATTCCCATATCGAAGGTGGATTGACGCTCCCTCGGAAATGTCCATGCCTAGATAAAGGCCGAAGGCATCAAACAAAATATCCCTTAGAGACTGTCGGCGAGAATCGTCTGTTAGAAGCCGAGCAAAAGTGCTTTGCGGATCCTTCAGGTCGCCTCTGTTCTGTTCCGCGGTCAAGCCAATCCTGCTTGGCCCATCGAGAATGAGCATATGACCAGCTGCGTAGTTTTGAGCGAAGTGATTTATGTGCTGATCAGGATTCTGCAGACTTTGGCGGAAACTATGGATGTGGACTTGTGTCCGCCAGGTTCCAACCTTGAGGTGCATATGATTAGGAGAATTCCGTACTCCCGGCAGGGGCGTGTTGTCCGTCCAGGCTTTAAGGATCGCGTCGATTTCTTGAGCGGAGTGTTTGCGGAATTTGAGCCCATCAAGAATTGTACGATGGGTATCTCCTCTACTACTGAATTCGGCAATTTCGCGCAGAACCATACTCTTCCCTGAGTTGTTTGGTCCAACGAAGATGGTAACGGCAGGCGCGTCCAACACCAGGGGAACTGATCCTTGGCTAGCGCCAAAGCAAAACCTTACTTCCTCAATAAGCACCAAAATCTCCTTTCAATCCTGATTGTTAGACAGCGAAATTCGACCACGCGTGTCAACACCGTCGCGTCCCCCTCGTTGGGTTGCAAGGGGTTGTATGTCTATCTCGGTGGTTCTTATCCTAACCGCGGACATTCCGTTTACCCCCCATGTCAGTCATAAGAAGAGCCGTTCAAGATTCCGGAAAGTGGACGGTCTGCAATAGTTCTCGTTATCCGCCCATATCTTCATCCAGACTTCTGATTGCTGCATCTGCAGTTGATCAGGAGAAAGTATCATGGAGAAGGAAACACGTTTTTCATCACCTGCGCTGAAGGCGTCCGTACCCTGGAATGTAGGAAAAATGGTTGGCGCCAAGCGGGCGCTCAAAGAAAAGCACGTCTGGGCTATTCACAACGAAACATCATTGAACGGTTCTTCGCCAGACTGAAGCCGTTCAGAGGCATTGCAACACGCTACGACAAGCTGAAATCAACCTTCATCGCAGCAGTGCAGTTCGTTTCCGCCATCATAGGGATTAACTGACGACACGTCCTAACGGCCCGGCTGATGGAGAGCATAATCTCCAAGACCGAACAGTTTGAACTTTACATCATGATAATAGGCTTTTTCATCATAATGCGGGACATCAAGGTTAAGGGTTTCTGCGTTCAGGCGGCCTAAAGCAGCCGCCATGCCATAGCTGGCGCGGATATAATTGCTTTGACTACGAACCAGGGCAACCTGGGCTATCAGTGCGGTCTGCTGTTGCTGCAATGCTGCCAGGGTCGTGCCGGTACCCACCATTGCCTGACGTTCAACACCACGGACGGCAATAACGCTGGTCTCCACCGCTGAGCGTGTGCTTTCGATTTCCTGCCGATAAGCCTGCATACGGTTCCAGAACGTAATGGTCTGTTGTGTAACAGCACGGTTCTGCACGTCAACGGCACGCTGTGCCGCCTCCCATTGCTGGCGTGCCTGCCGGACAGCGGCATATTCTGCTCCACCCTGATATAACGGAAGGGACGCACTGAGCATGACGAATTTATTGTCCAGCTCCGATCGACCATCGCTTTGATTAATGCTGTGATCATATCCGGCATTGACCGAGATCTTCGGCAGTAGTGCGGCCATGGCAACAGAAACGGAATTTTTTGCAGCAAGTGCTGAAGACGTCGCAAACAAGATATTCGGGTTATTTTGCTTTGCTATGACAACGGCATCTTTTTCATTTTTGACATCTACCTTGTAGGGGGAGGGCATAATGGGATGATCTGGCGCAATATCTCCCACCACCTGCATATAACGGGCTTTTGCGTTCTCGGCAGCGGCTTCTGCGTCCTGACGTGTCGCATGGGCGATAGAAAGTGCCGTATCAGCCTGCGCTGTATCCGTTCGTGTCACATCTCCAGCCCCAAATCGGCTGCGCGTTGCATCTGACTGTGCCTGTAACACTTTTTCATTATTGATGGAGAGTTCGAGAATTTTCTGGGTTTCAATCAAACCAACATAAGCACTGATGACGTCTTCCATCACCTGCTGTTCCGTTGCGACCAGACGGGCCCGTTCCGCGTGGACGTTATTGATGGCCTTATGTGTCGAGGCTATGGTTGCCCCCCCACGAAAAAGGGGCTGCGTGATCATAACGCCTGCATCATAACCAGGAACATCGTAGTTACGCGCAAACGCACTGTTGGCCCCCTGTGCCGCCATAAGAAACTCGCCAGAGTAGTATGATGCATTGGCGCCTACCTGCACGTTGGGCCGCCATCCCGATAGTGCAGTGGGAACCCCCTCGTCCACGCTGCGCAGCATGGCGCGTTCCTCACGCAGGACGGGATTATCGATATAGGCGCGAGCCAGGGCCTGTTCCAGCGTAACCGTTGCGGATCGGGTTTCAGGGTCAACGGCTATGTCTGTGACAGCGGGGGGCACAATAACCGATGTATGACTTGCCGGCGATCGCGCATAGGCCACGTTACTCGTGAAGCCGACCGCAATGCCAAACGGAACAGAAGCCAGAGCACAATACAGAATACGCATCATTATATTTCTTTTTGCAGTTACGTTTGTTAGTATTTTTATGATAAAAATTTATAATTACTCGAAAATTCTTTTTATCCATGATTTTAATGTAGATATATTCTTTATGTCCACTTCAGCGTTATACCTTCCGGTAAACATCTTTATTATTATTTTCTTTCGTATCTCCTTATCTTCTGCAAATTCGACAGCGCATGTGTTTTCGTCAACAATTCTGTTAATTTTTATTGGTGTAATGATTTCGTTGTTATCAATTGAAAGTATTGATTCTGATATATACTTTTCATCAAATCGTCCAGGGAAATGCAATAACGCCCCACGTAGTGACAGATCCATAAGTGTGACTTTTTCTATTTTCCCCTGATTATCCAGTATGGCTTCCTCGCCCATGGGAAAACGTTCGTCACGCCGACGTTTTGGCAGTTCAATACAGACCACACAGACGGCTACAAGAAGGAAAATATTCAGGAACGACCAGACAATGGCTGAATCATAACCTGCCGATGACTGTAACGGATCATATGCGGAAAGATGCCGCATCATGCCAGTAACAATCAAGACCAGTATCAGGACAAAAGGCCGCATAAACCCCCAGTGTATGGTAATGCCGTCACGCGCGACGCCTTTGTCCGTCACCTTGAATGGATGCCCCCACGGCTTTATGAGTCCTGTCATTACGCTAATGATCACGGATGGTGCCGAAACGATTCCCGCGACATCAGAAAGTATAGGCACATTGCCACGTTTTGTATAAATATAATTGAATACTATATTCAAAACGGCATATGGTCCCAGATTGGTCCACAGTTTTTCGATGGGACAGTCAATTACGGTCACGCCTGTCCACCAGAAAACACCGGGCGCAAGAAGCGTCAGCATCTTGAAGGGATATATAACCGCCCAGACAATAACACCATCGGCCATTGATATGCGATTGGCCCACCCTATTTTTGCCGGCCCAAAACTATTCCATCGGGTGTAAATCTGCTGGATGGCACCCAGGCACCAGCGGCAGCGCTGGGTTATGTATTCCGCCAGCCCTTCTGGTGCCAGCCCCATGCTCAATTGTTCATTCAGCAGGACGGTCCTATATCCATGCTCATACATAAGGAAGCTCGTCAGCATATCTTCCGTTACGGTCGCCGTGGCAAGACCACCACATTTTTCCAATGCATCAGCCCGGAAAACAGCAGATGTTCCACAACAGAACGCGGCATTCCATGCATCTTTGGATTCAAGGATGGAATTAAAAAAAACACGCTGTTCGTCAGGCCAGCTTGTATGACATAAAAGATTGATCTGTATGGGATCAGGGTTGAAGAAGTGCTGCGGTGTCTGCACAATTCCAATATCCTCTTCCTCAAATATTGGAAGAACTCTCTGCAATATATTGTTTTTTACAGTAAAGTCCGCATCCAGCAGCAGAATGAAATCAGGCTTTCGCCCGGTAGAGCGTGCAATTTTTACGCCATTATTGACGTTCCCTGCTTTTGCATGCTTGCCTTTGATGCGAAAGGTGTAATGGGCGCCATTTTCTTCCGCAAGTTTCTTCACCCATTCCCGGTTTCCATCATCCAGAACCCACACCCGCAAATCTGGGTGAATGATGGAAGAAGCGGAAATAATACTACGCTCCAGAATATCATATGATTCATTATAGGTGGCTATAAACACATCTGTCGGCGCATGCTGCAACGGTGACAGCAGGCCACGGTCTGCCTGCTCGCTGCGATTAATGGTTCGGCTCAGGACGACAACACCCAGAAAACCTGAACACATGGCCGTAAATTCAAAAAACACGAAAAAATATACCCATCCTTGGGCAATCCACGAATCATAGTGCGGCATTGCACTATGAATGCGCCAATACAGATATTGTATGCCAATCAAAACTGTAATCATGGCAAATATAAATCTGAAATATTTATTGTAAATTATGCGATCTACATTGCCATAATGTATGACAAGAAAACAGGCACATAAAAGAAGAAACCAGAAAGCCATAAATCGTTACCAAAGCCAGGTCAGAAACCGCTTGATTATGGAATTATCCGTAGTAGGCAGTACGACATGCGCTGTCCGGCCAATCATGTTGGCAGCATCCGATTGTGGCACATGTATCGCTATGCTGATCAGCCCATTCCGCCCACTGGCAGATGTAGTCGGGAAGCTGGCATACTGGTTACTGGCACTCAGGATGTTGTCACCAATGACGGATACGACACGTCCCGTATATTCCTTCTTGCCGCCTTCGATGCGGAAGCGGGCGACCCCGCCTTCACGAATGGCGTCAATCCGGTTCTGGGGTACAATCGCCAGAACGAACAGGGACTGGTCATCAACAATCTGAAACAGGCTTTCCGCCTGGAAAACCCTGCCGTCACCCAGATGCCGGATATTCCAGATCATGCCGGCCGTAGGGGCCTGCAGCACGGTATCGCTGAGTTGCGCATCCTCTACACGGGCTTCAGCGACTTCGTGCTCCAAACCATGTTTCTGGGCGGTCAGGCTGGCGATCTGACGGGTGATATCTGCGATACGCAGATGCACTTCATCAGCGCGTTGGGCGGAATAGGGCGTGTCATTGGAACCGCTGTCAAGCTGGAACCCGTTTTCAGCCGCCGTGGCCTTTACCGCCAGATAATTGATACGTTCATTACTGGCGCTGACACCATGGCTGGATGTGGAAAGCTGGGTACGGTATTTGTCCAGATAGGCACCAGACAGCCACCCTTCCTGGGCCAACTGCTGCTGGCGCTGCAGATCACGCGATGCCAGCGCCCGTTTGGCGGCCTGCTGCCCTTCTTCCGCGCGCGCCTGTTCGACTTCGCTGCGAATATATTCGGCCTCAAGCTTGTTGTAATCTTCACCACGCTTGCGAAGGCGATCGTACATCGTGGTCAGTTCTTGATTTTCAGCCTGATAGGCCTGCAGATCCGTTTCAACCTGCGCAAGCTGCTGCTGCAGGTGCAGAAAGGTCATGTGTTCAGCCCGGTCATTGATAATCCGGCCGAGCACCATCTTTTCTTTTACATGGGTGCCAACAGATGGAATGGCGACTTCAAGCCGACCTGAAATTGGCGCGCGTACGTCAGTCGTATATGCGGACACAACCGCATCCGACGAAATAATCAGCTGCTGGTGCGAAAGCAGCCCCAGTGCGGTTGCGAATACAATTATGCCTGCGCCCCCGAACTTGAGCATGCGCAGGCATTTGACCTGGTTGTTCTTATAATATTCCTGAGCCTGCTGCAGTCTGGCACGCAGGCCATCTGGTTGTTCAGGAGGAATATCCGTTATTTCAGTCATCGTACATTTTGCCGCAGATCGGGATTGTGACGTTCGTCCCATGCAACATGGGCCAGCATTTTCAAGGAAGCAGAGTAATAATCATCATATGGGGTAATATCAGGCAGACCCGCAGGCAGGGTACCAACACCTTCCAGGCCAGTGCAGGTAGCGACAGCCATATATCCGCCAGGTGTCGCACCATTATCCCGTTCGCCTGTATCCAGATCGATCCATGCGGGAATATTATGTTCAGGCCATGCGTTCCAGAAACGATGGTAAATACCCGCGGCATCCTCGTCCCATATGCCCCCCCACCATGAATGAAGGGGCACCCGGATTGCATCGAACGAAAAACGTGGTGGCCACCCGGGGGCGGGAATCATGTCCAGGGACCTGTTGTCAATCTGCAACCAGTCCGGAGGCAGCTTCCACATGCCGAACCTGGCAAGCTGCATCAGTTCCGCCCCATCCCGGATGAGAGCATCCCATAGGGGGGAGGGGCAAACCTGCCCCCCGGCAACCAGGGCGGGAAAAATATAATAGGACAGATTGATCGTGTGTGTATCGCCCGTCTCGAACCCGATATCGGCCGGACGCAGTATCTTCTTGTCGCCGACCTGCGCAACGAGCTGCTTCAGCACATCAGCATAAATGGCGGCCGACCTGTCGCGCAGATGGGAATCATTCCAGCGCATGGCGCCCCGCGCCAGTGCCAGCGCCATGAGCAGTTCACCATCCGTCGCGCACAGTTTCTGCGCGACATGATCCGTCGCATCCGGCACATAACGCCATGAATGCAGGGCATCTTTGGGACGGCTCAACCACTGATCAGTCCATTTCAGAATAAGATCAAAGGTTTCACGGTCGTTGAAATGCTGCGCACATAATAGTCCGTACCCCTGGCCTTCGCTATGTGAGATATTTTTATTACCAGTGTCACAGATACGGCCTTCCGGTAACAGGAAGCGTTTCTTGTATTCCCCCCAGTTCCCGATGGTATAGTCCTGTGCGCGTGCACCGGTCATCTTTGCCATTAATGAAAAAATAGCAGTACAGGCTGATAAAGCGGATAGTTTTCGCCGTGATATTGCTAATTCAAACAGGGTTTACGGTCCTACATGGAATTCACACAATGTTGTTTCCTGATATAATATATGGCGAAAATATGTCAACATGATATATCTTATTTTATTAAAACGGTATAATATATTGATTTATAAAGATATTTCCGGATCTATAGAATAGCATCCTTCTGAAATATCATGTCGATATAGTAACTTATTAATGATCCGAATTCTGGCAGATATATATTACAACCGGAACGAGTATAGAGACTTCATTACCCGTGATGGTACAGTTGCACGGACGTGACTCATGTCCCAGGTTTAGAAATCATTCTTTGAGATAGAAGATGAAACTTGCTGCGATCTGGATGGCAGACATGAATGTATGCCGCACCGGTCATATCTGGTCGCAATACGTCGCCAGTCTTTCAGCTTTACGAACATGTTCTCGATAAGGTGGCACTTTTTATACAGATGCCAGTTGTAAGGTGGTTTTGATTTCCGGTTTTTCTTTGGAGAAACACAAGCTGTAATATTGCGTTTTACAAGCAGTAACCAGATCCGGTTGCTGTCATAACCCCGGTCACCGATGACTTCTTCTGTCCCGTCGGGAAGATCTGCAAGCAGCACATCAGCCCCTTTGAAGTCACTGACCTGTCCAGCAGTCAGATGCAGGCGGACAGGCCGGCCCTGCCCATCACACACGGCATGCAGTCTTGAGCTCAATCCGCCTTTTGCGCGTCCGATATGGTGGGGAAAAGCCCCTTTTTTGAGCAGGGCCACAAAGGCAATGGCAGATAACGAGCGAACCCTGCGGCACGAGATGTGGCGGCACGATGCGGGGGATGACTGGGCAGCGTTCAATGCTCTTCCCGCCGTGATCCGCAACCGGGTTGCAACACATGCCTATGGTGCCTGGTCGGTCAATGTCATGATGCTATGGCAGCATTACAAACGGCTCCATGGGCGCACGATGCGCGCCGAGCGGGCGTTGATCCGGTATCTTGATTATTGCGAGCGGCTGGAGCGGGAAGCGTTTGCCTCGCGCTACAGCGAAGCCTACGGCGTGACCGTGCCGAGATGACACTGGCATCCGAATGCCACCATTCTGGCTTTTCAGCTCCCTGTAGCAGTCTGTCGGGCTATCTGGCCTGACGGGCCTGCCGCTTTCGTTGCCAGATCATGATGCCTGTTACCACCAGCATGCACACGGCCAGACCCGATAGGCATATGAGGATACGGCCGCCAGTCCCGGCTATCCTGCCGCTATGCCATGGCAACTGCATCTGCATGACCAGATTGCCCGCAGCCCCCTGGCCGGGCATGTCACCTGCCGTGATCTGACCGGTTTTCAGATCCACGGTAACCATGGGACTTCCCAGCCCGGAAGGTTCTGTTCCCTGATTGCTGAAAAGGTAGAACATGGCAGTCCCGCCATCCGGGTCCAGCAGCACTGCGGCCGGTCTCTCGCCGCTGCCATGAGCCTGCACGAAACCTGCGGCGAGGCCCTCCGCCTGATCAATCGTAACCGGTTGGACCGGGAGCCGTGTGTCCACCATGGACGGCGCGGTGGGCAGGATGGTCCGGATGACGGGATTGAACACCTCATCCTCAAGCGCCAGCGCCACCCCGCTTATGGCAATGCCCAGCAGGACAACCCATAGCCACAGCGAGACGGCCCGATGCAGGTCAAACGTGATCCGTATGGAAGAACGCCGCAGTCCGATCGCCCATGTCTTACGCCATTGCCGCCAGAATGCCTGCCGCCATGCAGGCTGGTGCAACGGAAACGTCAGGAGAAGGCCGACCACACAGTCAATCGACCACAGCATGGCCGAGATCCCCATGACCCACATGCCCGCCTGGCCCAGATCAAGGGAATAATGAACACGGTACACAAAGGACATCAGCGCACGACGGTTGAAACAGCACCCTTCTGTCGGCCGCAGTCCCAGGATGCGTCCCGTAGCGGGATCGAGAAAGATTTCGCTTTCAACCGGATCTTTCCTGCCCGCGACCGTTTCGGACGAATAAACCTCGATCGCACGCCCCGCAGGAGGGCGGTAGAGCAGGGCGGTTACCTGCGTTTCGGGGCGCTGCAGCTTCAGCTGCGCCAGCAATGCTGAAACCGGCAGCGAATGGGCAGGGGCAGGAGCAGGGGCATCAAACAGGTCGGGATTGAGGGCTGCGTCAATTTCCGTGCGGAACACGCTGATGCTTCCCGTCAAACCTGCAATGAACAGCACGCCCGACAGCAGCAGCCCCGTATATCGGTGCAGGCGCACAAGGACCGGACGAACGGTTTTCAGGGTCAGGACAGCCATCATGCATGCCTTGGCACGCCCATCAGGGCAGGGCAACAAAAGAAAATAAGACGCGTTCGCATATTTGCCCGTCCGGTTTCCCAAACGCCCTGCCGAGGAATGGCATGTCTGACAATCCGGAATGTATCGAAACATCACAGTGCCGTTTTGTTATTGATAATGATTATTATGTTCATATAAGGAAGCGCGTGCCCCGTCCGGGCGCTGACGCACGCTGTCAAGGAACCTTCAGGCCGTGGCCTCGACCGATCACCTTCTGGAAACCTATCTGGCAAACCGGTCGCGTTTCGTGTCCTTCGCCGTATCCATGGTCGGTTGCGCGGCACAGGCCGAGGATATCGTGCAGGACGCGTTTGTTCAGGTTGCATCCGTCAGGCGGCAGGGGGTCGTGTTCAACCCTGTTGCGTATCTGACCGCAATCATACGCAATCTGGCGCTTGACCATCTGCGGGCCGCGCACCGGCAGATCCCGACCGAGATCGATCATACCCTGCTGGCTGATACAGGTGCGGGGTCCATATCGCCCGAAGCCCATTGCCGCCATCGGCAGGAACTGCATACCGTGGCAAATGCCCTGGACAGCCTGCCGCCACGCACCCGCCGCGCGTTCGAGATGTATCGCATCGGTGGCTACACATTGCAGGAAATCGCGACCGTTCTGGGTGTTTCCACCACGCGCGTGCACAAGATGATCCAGATCGCGCTGGTGGCCTGTGCCGCGGCCCTGCCAGACATGGAGCCATAAAATTTTTCCCCTGGCGTTAAAAAACAGGCACCTGCGCCGTCCCTGTTGCTGGCAGCACGTTCAACGCCACTGGCGCGGAACGAAGGGGAGCGAACACGGATGAGCACACAGCCAACACAGGGCGCCGAACGTGCCATGCTGGAAGCCGCCACCTGGAAAATCCGCCTCAATGAGGCACCGGATGATGAAACGGTAAGGGTGGAATGGGCCGCATGGCACGCACAGGACCCCGACCATGAGCGGGCATGGCGCCGGATGGAACGCGCCTGGACCCTTACGGGCCAGATGGTTCCCGTAACGCCCCCGCATGACCGGCCCGCGACACCCCGGCGACCGACGGCTGGCAGAATGGCGCGGGCACGCCCGTTGCGGATTGCGGCGGCCTGCATGCTGCCGGTGGCGGCAAGCCTGCTGGCCTTCGCCACGCCGGACCTCATGTTCCGCCTGCACGCCGATTATTACACGAAAACGGGCGAAACCCGCACGGTCAGCCTGTCGGATGGAACGGCGGTAACCCTGGCCGGTCATTCCGCCATCGCCGTGCATTATTCGGGTGGGGAACGGGGGATTACGCTGCTGGCTGGCGAGGCGTTTTTCAATGTCGTGCATGACGGAAAACGTGGCTTTGCCGTCAGGGCAGGGAATGTGACGACGCGCGATATCGGCACCGCCTTTGATGTGCAGATGGCCGGCCCCCATGTCACTGTTGCCGTGCGCGAGGGGATCGTGAGCGTATCCCGCCAGTCCGGCCCCGCCCTGCGCCTGACCGCCGGGCAGACATGGGCGGTCGACCAGCACACGGGGCAGGCCCATCGCGGCATGATCGACCCGGAGGATGTCGGTTCATGGCGTTCGGGGCAGATGGTGCTGAACGACGTACGGTTTTCTGACGCGGTCGCGGTGCTGGGCCGCTACTATCCGGGCACTATCGTGACCCATGGTCTTGAGTACGACACCGTCCCGGTAGGGGGCGTGTATGACCTGCATCATCCCAAGGAAGCATTGGAAGCCCTGTGCGCGCTGCATGGGGGCAGCCTTGTCACACTCCCGGCGGGCCTCACCCTGGTGCTGGCGGACCACAAAGCCCACTGATGGGCGCACAACGGGCAATCAGGCCACGCACAACCACCGCCGCAGCGCTTTTTTCAGGGGACCGCTAAAAAAAGTTTCATCCACACGTTAAAAATAAATCGTCTCAACGGACATGGATATACGCGAATGCAATTCGTTTGCATTTCATGCCAACCGTCCGCCCGTGAGACCTGACCATGCCGTGTGTTCTTCTGCCGTGCCGCCGCAATTGCATCCGGCCCTCCCGATCCAGCCTGCTTACGGGCACGTCCGCCCTGCTGTTCGTCATGTGTGCCGCCACGGGCCATCATGCTGCAGCCGCACCGGTTGAGGGCAGCGTGGCCACCACGCCATCACCGGCACAGCCCTTCAGCATTCCCGCCCAGCCGCTGGGCCGCGCCCTTGCCGCCCTTGGCGCGCAGACCGGCCTGCAGATCGCGTTCGACAGCGCCACGATAGCGGGCGCACGCTCAGGGGTGGTGAGCGGGCAGATGACAGCGGAACAGGCGCTTGCCAGCCTTCTGGCGGGCACGGGCATCAGTTACCACAGAACCGGGGCGCATTCCGTCTCGCTTATCCGCGCGCCTGCCGCCATCACCCTTGATCCGGTGCGGGTGGAAGGGCAGGGGAACGGGGACGGCAGAAAAGGCTGGAAAGAGGAGCAGATCGCCGTCTACGCCACATCGGGGCGGGCCGGGCTTGTGCCCAAGAATTCGAGTGCCGCCACCAAAACCGACACGCCCCTGATCGAAACCCCGGAATCCGTATCCGTCGTAACCCGCGCGCAGCTGGATCAGCAGAATGCCCGCACCATAGCCGAGGCCCTGCGCTATAATGCGGGCGTGTCGGGCGATGTGGCATCGGGCTACACCACGCGGTTCGACATGGTTGAAATCCGCGGCTTTCAGGGGGCCGCGGGCGCGGATGAGTTTGTTGACAACCTGCGCCTGTTCAACGGCGCCTATTACGCAACCCAGCAGATCGACCCCTACCTGCTCGACCGGATCGACATCCTCAAGGGGCCGCCATCGGTCCTGTACGGGCAGTCCAATCCCGGGGGCGCCATCGTGCTGACCACGAAACAGCCGACGGCCACGCCCGTCCACTCCATCTCGGTCGAGGGCGGAACATACGGCTACGTGCGCGGCACCGCCGATTTTGGCGGCCGGATCGACCGTGATGGCAAATGGCTGTACCGCGTGGCGGCAACCGCCACCACGTCCGGCACGCAGGACGAGCATACCCGCAACGAACGCTTCGGCGTCCTGCCATCGCTGACATGGACCCCCAATGACCGCCTGACCATGACGCTGTCCGCCTTCTGGCAGCGTGACCCGCGTGGCGGCAATTTTGATACCGCGCCGCTGGAAGGCACCATCCTGCCCAACCCGAATGGCAAGATTTCGGACCATTTCTACCCCGGCGACCCCAATTTCGAGACCTACAAGCGCACCCAGACGGCGGTGAACTACCGCCTGAGCTACCAGATTGCGCCCAACTGGACGTTCAAGTCATTTGCCCGTTACGCGAATGTGGGGGCGTTTTTCCAGCAGGTGTCCTCGGGCGGGATGCTTGATGATGACAACCGCACGCTGGAACGCGCCGCCTACGGGTCGGAGGAACATTTCGACACGATCACGGTGGAAGAACAGATCCTTGGCCATTTCCGCACCGGGCCGGTCAGACACAACGTGATCATTGGCGGCAACTGGCAGAATATCCGTGATTCCGCCAACCTGTATTACGGCGACGCCCCATCACTGGATGCCTTTTCCCCCACGTACGGGCAGAGCATCGGCAAGCTGGACCTGTATGAAGCCCAGAGCATCACCACCAACCAGGAAGGCATATATGGCGAGGACCAGATGACATGGGGCAGGCTGCATGTGCAGGGCGGCGTGCGCCATGACTGGTCCACCATCGACACCCGCGACCAGACCGATGGCGGCGGCAGCTTCAACCAGTCCGATCAGGCCACGACGTGGCGTGGCGGCATCCTGTATGCGTTCCCCATCGGGCTTTCACCCTATTTCCACTACGCGGAATCCTTCCAGCCTGCCAACAACCTGTCCTTCAACGGCACGCCGTTCAAACCCACGCGGGGACGGCAGTTTGAAGTGGGGCTGAAATACCAGCCGCATGGTTTCAACGGGTTTTTCACGGCCGCGCTGTATGACCTCAAGCAGAGCAACGTGCTGGTCACCGATCCGGTCCATATCGACTTCTATACCCAGACCGGCGGCATCCGCTCACGCGGGATCGAACTCGAAGCCCATGTGGACCTGACCCGCAACCTGAACATCATCGCGGCCTATACCTATCAGGACGTGGCCTATACGCGCGGCAGTGGCGACCTGACCGGCGAGCGCCCGATTGCGGTGCCCAAGCAGACATTCTCGGTCTGGGGGCATTATGACCTGCGCAACGGCCCGCTGCGGGGGCTGGGGTTCGGCGCGGGCGTGCGCTACAACGGTAATACGCTGGTGGACAACACGCTGGAATATGTCACGCCCAGCTATGTGCTGGTGGATGCGCAGGCACAGTATTCACTCGATGCGGTAGCCCCACGGATGAAGGGCATGCTGTTTCAGGTCATGGCCCAGAACCTGCTCAACCAGCGGTACTATCCCGGCTGCGCGGGTGCCGATACAGGCTGCTATATCGGCGCGAACCGCAATGTGATCGGCAAGGTGACCTATAGCTGGTAATGACTGCAAATATTGACTGTCAGTTATGCGATTGTCGCATGATGCAGCGAAGGTATCCCATACAGACGATCCATCCCGGCAGGAAATAACAACGCGCGGCGACAGCCGTCCGATATTTTTGGACGGCTTCATTCAACATACTGATTTAACTATACTTTCCAAAGAATTCAGAAAGCATGTCGCATGTGTCCCGACGGTGACATACGAAACATCGGCCACATCATGCGCAACTTGAACATGCGAATGATTATTATTACAGGACATGAAAACAGCAGGAGATACGACGCGCGACAAGGCAAAGCCCCGTGCGTCGATCTCCTTGGAGGCGGTGCCCGTGTCCTACGCGGACAAGATTTTTCTGGAAGTCCTTGAAAGCAACAGGCGCCATCTGGTCGCGCTGGCGGCACGTGTTGTGGGTTGCGCATGGCGGGGCGAGGAAATCGTGCAGGACGCCTATATCCGCATCATCCGCGCCGGGGCCGCGCCACAGGACATCCAGCACCCGCTGGGTTACCTGAAACGGGTGATCTTCCGCCTCGCCATTGATGCACGCCGGGCAAAAGCCGTTGAACGTGCCTATGCGCAGGCCATCAGTTCTCCCGACAGACGGACCACATGCACTGACGGGGCAGGGGACGTGGATATCCCGCGCGCCGATGCCATCGAAATCCTGACGCCCGAACGCCAGCTTGCCAGCCAGGATGAACTCCGCCGCGTGCTGGCCTGCCTTGACGGCCTGCCCCCGCGCACCCGCCGCGCGTTTGAACTGAGCCAGCTCTATGGCCATAAACAGCGTGAAGTGGCCGAGATCCTCGGCGTCAGTTCCCCGCGCGTGCATGCCATGCTCCGGCAGGCCTTCCAACGGATTACCGGGCAGCTGGGTGGAGAATGAAGCCCCACCGGCCGGTGTTAACTTCCATGCCGTTCAATCGTCAGACAGAAAGGGAGATGTGAAGGCGCATGTCCTGCCTGCAAAGCATATGGGCCCATGACCGACATTCCCCCGCCTGACGCTGCCGATACGGCCCTCTCGTTCCTTCTCCGTGTGCAGGATGATCCCGAAGACGGCCGCCTGAAGGCTGAACTCCAGCAATGGCGGCAGGCTGATCCCGCGCATGAACGGGCATGGCAGCAGGCATTGCGGGTCCGCCTGCTTGGCCAGATGGCCCTGCAGGGCGCGACACAGGCACGGCCCCCGTCAAAGCCCACGCCCGACAACCTGCATCGCTTCCCGGTCCGCAGATGGCGGGCGGGGGCGCTGGCAACTGCGGCGGCAGCGGCCATTGTCCTTGCCTGCGCGCCTTCGCTGCGCCTGTGGTTTCAGGCGGATTACACCACGACAACAGGCCAGACGCGCCAGATTGCCCTGGATGATGGTAGTCACCTGACCCTGGGCAGCGCATCCGCCATTGCCGTGCACATGCAAGGCGATACACGCCGGGTCGTGCTGCTGAAAGGGGAGGCTCTGTTCCAGGTAAAGCATGATCCCCGGCGGACCTTCGTGGTGGAGGCCGATGGCGTGGTGTCACGCGATATTGGCACGGTATTTGACGTGCGCAGCGGGGCCGGACACGTCGTGCTGGGGGTTGGTGAGGGCACGGTCGGGCTGCGCGCACCACAGGCGGGAATAGCAGCCGAGCAGACCGTCAATGCTGGTGAACAGATCGATATTACGGAAAAGACCGGGGCCGTGCGCCGCTCCACCATTTCACCTGACAGTGTCGGGTCATGGAATACAGGCCTGTTTGGCGCCAGTGCGGTCAGTGTCGCGGATATGCTGGGTATATTGCGCCGCCATTATCCCGGCTATGTCATCGTGCGCGGAACCATACCCGCCAGCAGGCTGGTGGGGGGCGTGTATGACCTGCAGCGCCCTGCCGACAGCCTGCGCATGCTGGTCACGTCCGCTGGCGGGTCCATGCGCGAAGTGGCAGGGCGTATTCTGGTTATCAGCTTTCCCGGCTGATCCGGCGCGGGCAGCAGGCCAAGCAGTCCTGACCTGCAAAAAAAGTCCCTGAACGTGCAATCGCTATTAAGTTCCGCTGGCATGGCCCGTCATGTTTTGTGAGACGAATTGATCTTAATTCGCATTTGCAAGACAGCAGGCAACATTTCCATGGCAGCAAGCGTTGATACCCCTACCGCCACAGGCAACCGGTTCCGTCATATCCTGCTGACAGCAGTGGCCCTTTCCACACACGGGAGCCTGACATGCGCGGGTGCGCTGGCCGCACCATCCGCCGGGGTCAACACTGGCACGGTCCTGTCCTTCCATATCGCGCAGAAACCCCTGCGTGATGCGCTGGTGGATCTGGGCACGCAGGCCCGCGTACGCCTGATCTTTGCTGCCGACAGCATACCGGATATCACGGTCGCCCCCCTGAACGGCACGTTTTCGGTGCCGGACGCAATCGGGCGACTGCTGGGTGGGACAGGACTGACATTTTCCAGCCGCGACGGCGCATTCTACATCCAGAAAGCCGCGACCGCCAGCATCACGCTTGGTCCCGTGCGGGTGGGCGGCACGGTGGCGCATGAAAGTGCCACCGGACCCGGCGTAGGCTACGTGGCCACCAATACCCTGACCGGGTCAAAGACCGACACGCCCATTATCGAGATACCGAACTCGATCCACGTCATCACCAAACAGCAGATGATCGACCAGCAACCACAGAACGTGATGGAGGCGCTGCGCTACACCCCCGGCGTGCATGTGGAAGGACTGGGCGGCTTCGCCAATGGGGTGGGTAGTGGATACAATAACGGCAGCATCGTGCAGCGCGGCTTTGCCACCGCGCAGTTTGTCGATGGCATCCGGTCATATTCCAACAGCGCGGGGGAGACCGCGTTCCTTGAGCGTATCGAGGTCATGAACGGCCCGGCCTCGGTGCTGTATGGCCAGACCACGCCGGGCGGCCTGATCGGCATGTCCCTCAAAAAACCGACCGACACGCCGCTGCGCAATGTCACCCTTGGCTTTGGCAACTGGGGGCGGTACGAGGCCACGTTCGATGTCAGTGACAGGGTCACGAAGTCCGGCAATGTGCGCTACCGCATTGCCGGTATTGGTGTAACCCAGGGCACGCAGACCAACTATATCGACTATCACCGCGTGGGCGTCCTGCCCTCCATTACGTGGGACATAGACCACAAAACATCACTGACCCTGCTGGGCAGCTACATGTACACGCCTGGCGATGGCACGAACATGACACAGCTACCGCCCAGCGTGCTGCTGAATGTCAACGGTTATGGCCGCATTCCCCGCAGCCGCTTCCTGGGGGACAGGAACTGGAATGAATCAGGGGAAAAGGATGCGATGTTTGAATACCAGTTCAAGCATACCTTCAACCGCTGGATCGATTTCAACCAGACCCTGCGCTATGAACGTTCGGAACTGCGTAACAGGGTGCTCATGCGTGGCAAGGGCATGATTACGGATCAGCTTTATGCACGCACACCGGTCGAGACCGACTGGCCCTCGACCACAATCGGGCTGGATACCCGCGTCAGCGGCAAGGTGCGTCTTGGCCCGGTGCACAATACATGGGTGGTTGGCACGGATTTCAGGCAATATGACACCAATGACCGGTCGCAGAGCGATCATACGTCAGGCTATAACGGTTTTGCCGGTTATGACGGGTATTCACTGGTCAATGTCTATAACCCGCAAAGCAGCTATGTGCCATGCATGAACATCCATTCCGCAAAATGCCTGGTCAGCGGATACCAGAGCCAGCAGGGATATTTTCAGGAAGGGGTCTATTTTCAGGATCAGCTTAAATACAAGCGCCTGTCGGTCATTATTGGCGGGCGGCAGGACTGGGTGAACTATCACGGCACCACGACCCAGCTGGATAACCGGAACGCCACCCATCAGGTCACTTATACCCGGAGCAGCGACCTGCCGAGCCCGCAATCCGCTTTCACGTGGCGTGGGGGACTGGTGTATAATTTCGATTTCGGACTTGCCCCCTATTTCAGCTATTCCACGTCCTTCGTGCCGCAGACATCGCGCAACTGGCAGGGCAAACTGTTCGCGCCACTGACCGGCAAACAGCTGGAAGCGGGCGTGAAATACCAGTCGCCCGACCACCGGGTCTTCTTGCAGGCCGCAGCCTTCCGAATTGAGGAAGACCATTACCTGATCAATGATCCCGATCACCCCAATTTTTCCGCCGATGCAGGGCGCGTACGTTCACAGGGGTTCGAGCTTTCGGCCAACGCCAACTTCACCCGCGACCTGCGTTTCATGGCGTCCTACACCTATGACGCTGCAACCTATCTCAGCACCAACCTGAGCGATACGCAGGAATATGCCAACGGCACCACCGGCAGTACGATATCCGAAAAGGGGAAATACATAGGCGAGGGCATTCCCCGCAACATGGCTTCCGCCTTTCTGGATTACACGCTACCCACGCGTTACCTGAAGGGCTTCGGCATCAATGGCGGCGTGCGGTATAACGGCTTTACCTATTCCGATGACGTAAACAGCTTCAAGGTCCCCGCGTACACCCTGTTCGATATCGGCGCCCATTACGATTTCGGGCAGGCCACGCCCATCCTGAAGGGATTGCGGGGACAGCTTTCCATCTCCAACCTGACCAACAAATATTACATCACCTCATGTGGAGGTACTTACTCATGCTATATCGGGCAGGGTCGGCGTGTTTACGGCAACCTGAGCTATAGCTGGTAAAACCATACTGAAAAAACGGTTCATCCCATCGTCATTTCCTGCAGGAGGTGCCCGTCATGAACCGCATGCAGTCTTCATATACCGGCGTCCTGCGTGCCCTGTGGCGTCTGCAACGTCCGTTATGGCCTGTAACACTGGGGGCGACGCTTGTCGGCACGGCAGGCGGGCTTGCAAGCGCGTGGCTGCTGTCAGGCATCAATGACGCCCTGCATGCGCCCGACAGGCTGAACGCAGCCCTGGCGCTGAACCTTGCGGGGCTGTGCGTGCTGTCCATTGCGGGATCTGCCCTTGCCGGGATCGGCAACAGCGCGGCCGGCCAGAAGATCATCACCCGTCTACGCCATGAGGTCGCCGCCCGCGTGCTGGCCACCCCGCTGGCCACGCTGGAGCGGCATAAACCGCACCGGATGCTGGCCATCCTGAATGGCGATATCAGCACTGTCAGCGCGTTTACCTTCAATTTCTCGGGCTATGTCGTCTCTCTGGCTGTGGTGCTGGCCTGCGTGATCTATCTGGCCGTTCTGTCGCCACCGGCCTGCCTGATCGTGATCGTGTCCTTTGCCTGCGGCGTGGCGCTGACGGTCTGGCGCCGGCGCAGGTGGCGGTCTGATTATAGTGAAATCCGTAGCATGGAAGACAGGCTGCAAAACCAGTACCGCACCATTACCGAGGGGGCACGGGAACTGCAACTCAACCACATGCGGCGCGACCATGTGCATCATACCCTGCTGGGTGGGGCCGCATCGCGTATCGCGACGCTGAAAACCACGGCCATGCGGCGGTTCTGGTTATTTGATTCCGTTCATGAAGCACTCTTCTTCCTGACCGTGGCCCTGCTGCTGGGCACACGTTTTCTTACGGGACTGTCCACCCCTGCCGCCACTGGCGCGGTGCTGGTACTGCTTTATGCGCGCGGGCCACTGGAACGGGTCCTGCAGGCGCTACCCGCCATGACCGAGACCGAAATCGCCCTGCAACGCATTGCCGAACTGACCGCCAACCTGCCCGATGGCAGGCTGCCTGACTTGCGCGCGGAAGACGCGGTCACCTTCCACCATGCCATTACCCTACATGGCGTGCGCTACCACCCCGATGGCATGGCTGCGCCCGGCTTCATACTGGGGCCGGTGGACCTGACCATCCGCCATGGCGAGATCATGTTCATCACGGGGGGCAATGGCGCGGGCAAGACCACGCTGGTCAAGCTGCTGCTCGGCCTGTATGCGCCCACGACGGGGACCGTGCTGTGTGACGGGGTTCCGGTCACGATGGAAAATGCCGCTGCATACCGCCAGCTTTTTGCAACGGTGTTCACGGATTATTTCCTGTTTGAGAACCTGCCGCACCCGGATGAACGGACCCTGGCCCTTGCGGCATACTGGGTGGAACGGCTGGGCCTTGCCCACAAGGTCAGGCTGGAACAGGGCCGTTTCAGCACTACCGACCTTTCCACCGGACAGCGCAGGCGTCTGGCGCTGGTGCAGGCGCTGGCCGAACACCGGCCAGTCCTGATGCTGGACGAGTGGGCAGCCGATCAGGACCCGGTTTTCCGCCGGGTTTTCTACACTGAAATCCTGCCTGAACTGAAAGCGGCGGGGCGAACGCTGATCATCATCTCGCATGATGACCACTATTTCGCGACAGCCGACCATATCATCCATCTGCATGAAGGGCGCATCATAAACGACAGCCACCCGACCGGAACGGGGCAGGGGAGGCATGCCACGCGGGCCATGGTAGCGACGCCATCCATCGGAAAAAAGCACCATGGTCCGTCAGTCATATAAAAAACCGGGCTTTTTATGAAAAAAGACACTGCTGGATCGTCTTTATAAGAGAGGCGGCATTCCGGCCGGTCTGCCGACAGGACGACAGGGCCGGGCGCCTGCTGATTTTTTTTCGGGATAGTCAGAGGCACGACGCAATGGAACAGGCTGGGGCCGGTGCAGAATTTATTTGCAACTCATTCTCACAATCATTATTAAAATGATGGCTCCCATGACCCCCCGCGCCCTTCGGCGGTGGTTCAGCGTTCATAAATGGACCAGCCTTGCCTGCACCGTCTTCCTTCTGATCGTATGCGTAACCGGATTGCCGATGCTGTTTTCCGAGCAGATATTCGATACTTTCGTTGGTGATGACGACCCGCCTTACGAAAGTTTGCCTGCGGATACACCGAATGCCAGTCTCGACGTAATCGTGCAGAAGGCGAGGGCGCTCTACCCGGGCCAGATCATTACCAGTGTCAATCAAGATGATGATGAACCGGCAGTGCTGGTCTCCATGGCGCCGAGCTGGCAGGCGCTGAAGGACGACGAGAATTACCCGGACCGCCATTCCGGGCACTGGATCAAGTTCGACGCCCGCACGGCAAAGGTGCTGAAACAGTCCCGCCCCGCCGATGCCCCGAAGGAGCCGCGCACCTGGACCGGCATTATCCTTGGCACCTGCACGCGCCTGCACATGAACCTGTTCGCGGGCCTTCCCGGTGCGATGTTCATGGGAGCGATGGGCGGTGCCTTCGTTGCCTCGCTGGTGTCTGGCACGGTGCTGTATGGCCGGTTCATGAAGCGGCTGCCGTTTGGTTCTGTCCGAACGGATCGCGCTTCGCGCCTGACCTGGCTGGACCTGCACAACCTGCTGGGGGCCGCAACACTGGTCTGGGCAACGGTGGTGGGCTTTACCGGGCTCGTCAACGAACTCCAGACCCCGCTGTTCGGCCTGTGGCGCGTGACCGATGTGCGGCAAATCCTCAAACCCTACGCCAATCTGCCGGTCCCGTCGCAGGACCATCTGTCCTCGGTGCAGGCCGCCTTTGATACGGCAGCGAAAGCTGCTCCCGGCAATGAGGTGACCGGCCTGTCCTTCCCTGGCGCCTCCTTCGGCAGTCCCGTGCATTACGTGCTCTGGACCCGTGGGGCGACCCCGCTGCGGGCGCGCCTGTTTACGCCGGTGCTGGTAGATGCCCGCACGGGCGAACTGACCGGGGCGTATCCGATGCCGTGGTATCTGCGCTTTCTCGAAATCTCCCGCCCGCTGCACTTCGGCGATTATGGCGGCATGCCCCTGAAAATCCTGTGGGCGTTACTCGATGTGGTGGTGATTTTTGTGCTGGTCAGCGGTCTGGTGCTGTGGGCGGGCAAACGGAAGATCGCCACCGACGCCCGTCTGAGGGCGCTGGGTTACGAACTGGATGACGCCGACGGCACCGCGCCTGCGGGTTTCGCGCTTACCCCTGTGGAGGGCGTGCGATGAACACCGTTTCGCCCGACATGCCCGTGCCGTCCTCGCCTGATGTGACCCCGCGCCCATCCGTTGCCGTCTGGCCATGGCCGATCGCATTGGGGCTACTCACCATCTTCGGCCTGCTGTCCGCCCTGCTGGGCCAGCACGGCGTCTGGCTGGCCCTGTCCTGGGCTGCCCTGTCCATTCCTCTCATCGTGACGGTTGCCTGCCTGATCCGGGCATGGTGCCGCACACCGTCTGTCAAAGGAGGTCAGTCATGACCCCGATCTCGTTCTCCCCGTGGGACATGTTCCTCAACGCCGGTCCTGTCGTCCGCTGCGTGATGATCCTGCTGGCTGTGGCCTCGCTGCTGACCTGGACCATCTTCATCGCCAAGTCGATCGAACTGCTGCGCGTGCGCCTTAAACTCCAGAAGGCCGAAAAAGCGCTGGAAGAGGCCAATACGCTGGACCTTGGCGAGGAATGGACACGGGGGAATTCGTCCATCGCCCACACGCTGGTCATGGCCGCCGAGACCGAGCGCAAACGCTCTGCCGACATTCCTGACGACAGCGAGGGGCTGAAGGAGCGTATCGTCCTGCACCTTGAGCGACTGGAAGCTGCCGAGGGACGCAGGCTCCTGCGTGGCACCGGCGTGCTGGCCACCATCGGCGCGACGTCACCCTTTATCGGCCTGTTCGGCACGGTCTGGGGGATCATGACGTCCTTTACCGGCATTGCCGCCAGCAAGGCGACCAGCCTCGCCGTGGTCGCCCCCGGCATTGCCGAGGCCCTACTGGCGACGGCGCTGGGTCTGGTGGCCGCGATCCCGGCGGTGGTGATCTATAACCATCTCGCCCGTCAGACGGCCTCGTGCCGCGCGCAGGTTGCCGACCTCACAGCGCTGGTGATGCGCCTGGTGTCGCGCGATCTGGGCCGCACGCAGATGCTCATGGCGCAGGGCAATATCGTAATGCTTGGCGCGCAGGCGCGTGATGTCCGCACGGCGGCCGGGGAGTGAGCCGTCATGATCCGCATGCGCCATACCGATGAAAGCCCGCACGAAGCCAGCGAGATCAACGTCACCCCGTTCATCGACGTGATGCTGGTCCTGCTGGTGATCTTCATGGTCACCGCCCCGCTGACCACGGTGAATGTGCCGGTGGACCTGCCCTCCTCGACCGAGAAGCCGACGCCGCGCCCGGACGATCCGGTGTTCCTGACAGTGAAGGCCGATCATGGTCTGGTGCTGGGAGAGGATGACATCAGCACCGATGCTCTCCCCGGCGCGCTGGAGACCGCGACCAAAGGCAACAAGGAGGAACGCATCTTTCTGCGCGCCGACAAGACAGTCGATTACGGCACGCTGATGGGTGTCATGGATAAGCTGCGGTCTGCCGGCTACCTCAAGGTCGCACTGGTCAACCTGCAGGGGCAGGAGGAAGGCAGCGAAGCTGGCACGACAACGGTGCCGACCAACTCCACAACCTCCGGTAGTGCTCCTGCCACGGCTTCCGCTGCGGGAGGCACGCCGTGAGCGGCACGGCTGACATGGCGGGTACAACACATCCTGCTGGCGTGACACAGGAGACGGTCCCGCCATCTTTTGCCGCGTGGCAGAAAAGGCAGGCCCGTCTGGCCCGGCGCCACGATGCGCTCCGCTGGGGCCTGTCCTTCCTCGCCGTGCTGGCGGTCAGTGGCGGGGCGGTTTGGTGGGTCATGCGCCTGCCACCGCCCGCGATGACCGTGCCAGAGCCACCGCCAGCCGCCATCGCTATCGACATGGCCCCAGAACCTGTCTCGACACCGACGCCACCGACGGATGCGCCCATCGGACCGAAACAGACCCAATCCATCCCCGATCCGGCACCAGTCGAGCCGCCGAAGATCACAGCGCCCCCATCACCTGCGCCCAATCCGCCAGTCCCGGTGCCCAAGCCCGAGAAACCGCGCAAGATCGTCAGGAAGAGCAAGCCGGTGCCAATGCTCAAAAAGCCGATCCCGGACAAAACGCCGCCCGCCGAGGCCACAACCGCACCACCGTCCTCGGAAGCGCCGCCCGCGCCCACACAGGCGGCCCCCGCCCCCGGTTCGTCATCGGCCCATGCGTCGCATGACCCGGTGACCTGGCAGGGCGCGCTGCTGGCGCAGCTTGAAAAGTTCAAGCGCTACCCGTCCGACGCCATGGCCGACCATCAGGAGGGTGTTCCGACCGTGACCTTCTCCATGGACCGCAAGGGGCACGTGCTCTCAGTGACGCTGGCGAGCAGTTCCGGCCATGCGCTGCTGGATCAGGAAGCCATGGCGCTGCCCAAACGCGCCCAGCCGCTACCCATCCCGCCGGACAGTGTCGCGGGCGAACTCATCACTCTCACGGTTCCGGTGGAATTCTATCTCCACCACAACTGATCATTAATGGATAACAAGAGGGGGGTAGCAGATGCCCGTATTCTTGAACCGTCGCCGCGCCGGGCTTGATGTCAATGGAATTCGCCCCGGCATGGGCGCGAACCCTAACGCAGTCCGGCGGCTCGAAGTCCGCTGCCAGAAAGCATGCGTCAGGATGACCAGCCTGCGTCGTGTCCTGCTACATGGGATCGTCGAGGCCGGTCCGGGCACGACGGTCACTGAAATATGGCGCACGCTTGGGCGAATGATGCAGGATCACGCGCCCAGTCTGGCCTCCATTCAGCGTAACCTGAACCTGTTTGTTGCGCATGGTATCGTGCGACGCGACGTATCTTCCGACCGTGTCCTGCGTTACAGTATTGCCCCCGCCCGCACAGGCAGGATTGCAATCACCTTTGTCGAAGCGGACACGGGACGGACAATTCCCTGTAACGCCCCCGGGATTGCCAGTCTGCTGCGACAACTGGCTGCCCAATACGGACTGGCCGTGCAGGGCGCGTCCATTACCGTTTCAACCACTCACCCAAACGCTACCGACATCTTGCCGTAGTAACGGAACAAAGCCACGAATGGGCAGGACCACTGTGCGGGCACCCGCCGGGAGCGTTGGCGCACCATTCATGCCTGATCCGCGTGAGCCTGCCAGCGGCAGGGGCGTGACCAGGCCGCTGTCAGGCACGTGTCCATATGCACTCAGGGAGATGTCGCGGCAGTCCTGATTTTATCTTTTGATGCAGGAACAAACGATTTCATACGGGCGTAGCTTTCGCGCGCGCCATGAATAAAGCGTTCGGCATCCAGTCGCGCATTGTCAATTGCATCACGAAACGCCGTCCAGGAAATCCCGCGTCCCATCGGGTCCGGCGCCAGATGACGCGCGCCGAAACTGGCACCATACCCCATTTTATCAACGAGCCTGATCAGGATGTTGGCCCCGAGCTTGGAACCTTCCGCTACGTAAAGCCATCCGAGGGCGGTCGAGGGATCGGCAATATCCACAGACATGCGCGGGGCAGGGAAGCCGATGCCCAGATCCTCCATATCCGCACTCACCTGCCGGAACCTGTTTCTGGCCGCCAGACCGGGCACGATACGGGCAAGATCATCACGGCTGTAAAGCGGGTCCAGATCCCGATGAAAAAGATACTGCATCAGCACAAAGTCCCGATAACCCGCAGCATCCGTAAACATGCCACGGGACATGACGATACGATTGAGATCATCATGAATATGGTGGGTCGCTTCACGTACCTGGGATGAAAGAGGCGTACGGACGTTTCCGTCATTCAGAAGGGCCATGTTTTTATTCCCGTTACAATTTTATACTTAACAGATAGTGGCCTGATTCCTGTTTTTGACATGAACCGGCCGCCGTAATCTGGCACTTTTTACGGATAATGCAACTAAGAATCAGGCGCAACAAATTCCTTGCTGCCGTCTGGTTTGTGGCGTTATCGTGACGATAATGATTCTCATTATCGATGGTGAATGATGAACAAGTCCCCCCTCGCGCGACGGCCGGCGTGCCGTTACCTCATGCTGGCCACCACGGCCCTTGCCTGTATCTGGCTGCCCCCCGCTTTTGCCGCATCGCAGGAAATTCAGACGGAATCCCCACCCAAAACGGCGAAAAAGGCGGCTTCCACGCCAGCACAGGTATCCCTGTCCCCGGCTGGTCCCATCAAGCTTTCCCCGGTCAAGGTGCAGGGCAGCACGGACATCATCGACCTGATGAAATTCGATCCGGACAAGGATCATAGCGCAGTAGGCAAACCGGCAGTCCTGACCACCACCACAACCTACAAGACCTTCCGTGACCGGCAGATTGACAGTCTGGAGGATTATTCGCGGCGCGTGGACGCCGCCGTCAATTACAGTAACGGAAATTCCAGCATCAATATTCGTGGCCTGGACCAGAACCGGATCCTGACAACGATTGATGGCGTGCGCATGCCATGGGCCAATGATGGCGCCTATGCCGGCAGCTTCAATACAGCGCAGGGCGGGGTAGGGGACTTTGACTTCAATTCGCTGGGGGCAATTGATGTGGTCAAAAGCGCTGATTCCAGCTTTTTTGGCACCGGGTCGCTTGGCGGCGTGATTGCCCTGCGCACGCTGGACCCGGAAGACATTCTCAAACCCGGAAAGAATTTCGGCGGCCTGACCAAGCTGACCTATAATGGCGCAAGCGAGGCCGCACTCCTCAATCAGGCTTTTGCCGCACGCTACAAGAACACGGTATTCCTGCTGCAGGGCGGCTACCAGAATGGCAGCGAAACCGGCAACCGTGGCGATACAGGTGGGTATGGCCGGACCCGGACCATGCAGAACCCGGCCTCCTATCAGGTCGGCAATTTCCTGGGCAAGGTCCGGCATTATTTTGCAGGTGGCCACCGGATCGGCCTGACCGGGGAGTGGTATGACCGCAATTATAACGAGGAAACCAAGACATCCGAAACCACGGCAACCGACCGCTACCACACCCGCAGCGAAAACCAGCGCTCCCGCGTTTCCGCCAATTATGATTATCAGGCCGACAGCCCGACCGCACTGTTCAGCGAGGCGCATTTTCTGGCCTACTGGCAGAGCATCAAGACCGATACCGACATCACCAACCGGGATTCCGCCAACGCATCCACCTACACCCACGAACATCTCAGCCTGCCCGTGCAGTCCTATGGTGTTACAGGTTCGGCAACAAACAACATCTTTACCGGACCGCTACACCACAAGATCACTTATGGCGGCGAAGTCTTCCTGACCGATACCTACCAGACCCAGACCGGCCAGCAGGCGGTTTCCAGCCCGTATCTGCATGACAATTTTTCCGACATGCCCAAAGTCCATGGCACGGATATGGGGGCCATTGTTCAGGACCGTATCGGCATTGGCCGCAATGAATGGTTCCATATCACGCCGGGATTCCGCTTTGATTACTTCCAGCGCGACCCGCACAATACCACATCCTACATGGCCAATGCGGGTTATGGCGGCCTGCCACATGGCGCACACGGTTCCCATTTCTCGCCCAAGGTGCTGGTGGAAGCCCGCGTGGCCCGTAACCTGACATTATATGGACAGTATTCCGAAGCCTACCGCGCGCCATCGGCTACGGAAGAATACCTGAACTACAGCACCCCGCCATTCTATCAGGTCAGCGGCAACCCGAACCTCAAGCCTGAAAGCAGCAGGGGGTGGGAAGTCGGCATGAAATACGGCAATTCCGAACGCGGGGCCAATGTCTCGTTTTACGATAACCACTACAACAACTTCATCGATATGGAGGGGGTCAGCGGCTGTTCGGGGTATTACCTGTGTTACGGCTACACGAACCTGGCGCATGTGCGCATCTATGGGGTGGAGGCAAGCGTCAACTGGGCGTTTGACCGGCACTGGCATGCATGGGGTTCGTTTGCCTATGCCGATGGGCGCGATACGGACATGAACTTCCATCTCAGTTCGGTCGCACCCTTCCGTGGCATCATCGGCTTTGGCTACAAGAGGGACAACTGGGGCAGCGACCTGTCAGGCACATTCGCCACTTCACGTGATGACGCCAAATACCTGACCACCACCGGATCGCTAAAGGACCAGTGGAAAACCCCAGGCTACGTCATTTTTGACCTGACAGGCTGGTACAGCCCCAGATTCTACCGCCCGCTGCGCATACAGGCGGGCATGTACAACATATTCAACAAGGCATATTACAACGCCGCCTCGCTCCCATACGGGCAGTCGTCCAGTTCGCTTTCGGAGCGGTACTACACGCAGCCCGGCCGCTCCTTCAAGGTCACTGCAAGGATCGAATTCTGATGGTGGATGAACCCGCAGGCCACGGCCGGATGGAAATGGGACGCCGGATGTTTGCCTGCTTGCTGGCGGGCAGCATGCTGACCCTGCCACGCCCCGGGTGGAGCGCTGAAGAGGGCACGATGACCGACTGCCGGGGCCGGCACGTGAAAATTGGCCCCGCAAGGCGCATTGCCAGTATCGGCGGCACCATTACCGAAACCCTTTATGCGCTGGGGGCGCAAGACCGCATCATCGCGGTCGATATTACCTCCACATGGCCCGAACAGGCCCTGCATGAGAAGAAGTCCGTGGGGTACATGCGCGCCCTGTCCGCCGAGGGCATCCTGTCGCTTCAGCCGGACCTGATCCTGGCCATGAACGATTGCGGGCCGCCGCAGGTTCTGGACCAGTTGATGGCGTCCACTGTTCCGGTTGTGTTTGTTGATTCCACGCCGTCCGAGAATGCCATTGTCGCACGCACGCGCTTTCTGGCCGGTCTTCTGGATGCAAAAACGGCAGGGGCGCAGCTATTATGTGCGGACATATCGCAGCATTTCGACATGCTGACACGGTGGCGCGCCGCACACCCGACGACAAAGCGGGTGCTGTTCGTCATGCGCATGAGCAATAACCGCCCGATGGTCGCGGGCACAGGCACGGCGGCAGATGCCGTGATCCGCCTTGCTGGTGGCACCAATCCTGCTGCATTCGGAGGTTACAGGATACTGGATCAGGAAGCCCTGATCGGCCTGCGGCCCGATGCGGTCCTGACCATGGAACAGGATGCCCCGCAGGTCCGCACGGCCCTGCTGGGCAATGCGGGTTTCAGGCTGACACCGGCAGGCAGAAATCAGGCAATCATCGCCATGGAGGGCGAACGCCTGCTGGGCTTTGGCCCCCGCACGCCCGATGCGGCACTGGAACTGGCCCGCCGCCTGGACACGTCCACATGACACGGGACATATCACGCACACCCTGGCTTCTGGCGCTGCTGGCCGCCCTGCTGGTGATGACCGCGCTGTTTGCCCTTGATACAGGGGCAACGGCGGTCCACCTGCACGATCTGTGGCATCCCGCCACTGATGTAACGGGACAGGCGGCGCAACTTGTACTGCGGGACATCCGCGCGCCGCGCATTGTCATGGCCTGCCTGACCGGGGCGGCGCTGGCGGTTGCGGGCACGATCATGCAGGGGCTGTTCCGCAACCCGCTGGCCGATCCGGGGCTGGCGGGGGTATCATCCGCCGCAGCGCTCGCCACCGCCTGCATCATCGTGCTGGGTGGTTCAGGGTCATGGGTGTCGTGGCTGGGCAGGTGGGCCATTCCCTGCGCGGGTATTGCCGGCAGCTTCGCGGGCATGGGGCTGCTCTACCTTTTTGCCACGCGTGGTGGCGTAACGTCCATGACCGCCATGCTGCTGGCCGGTGTGGCCTTTGGCGCCTTTTCCGGCGCGCTGACCGGCGTCCTGATCTTCCGGGCGAACGATGCGGCCCTGCGGGATCTGACATTCTGGACAATGGGCAGCTTTTCAGGGGCAACGTGGGGCGGCATTGGCCTGCTACTGCCGTTCCTGCTGGTCGCCGGTGGCCTTGCGGCCTATCTGGCCGCGCCACTGAACGCCATGCTGCTTAATGAACATAATGCACACCTGATGGGCTACCCGGTCGAACGGATCAAAAGCCTGTCTATGCTGGCCGTGGCCTGCGCTACGGGACCGGCCGTGTCCCTGGTGGGGGCGATCGGGTTCGTGGGGGTGGTCGTGCCGCATCTGGTGCGGCTTGTGGTGGGGCCTGACCACAGGCTCGTACTGCCAGCGAGCGCCATGCTAGGCGCGATCCTGCTGACCGGCGCGGACACCATGGCCCGCACGCTGGCCAGCCCGGCGGAGGTGCCTGTCGGCATCGTCACCGCGCTGCTGGGCACGCCCGCTTTCGTCTGGCTTCTGGCGCGCAGCCATCGCACGGGCATTGCGTGATGACACTGGAATTACGCGACATCACATGGCGGCAGGGCGGCCGCGACATCCTGCATGACATCACCCTGTCTTTTGGCAGGGGAAATGTCACGGCAATCATTGGTCCCAACGGCGCGGGCAAGAGTTCCCTGCTGCGCATTGCCAGCGGCCTTTCCACACCAACCGGGGGAAGGGTCATGCTGGATGGCCGGTCGATTACAACCCTGCCTGCCCGGAAGCTGGCTAGGCACCGGGCCATGCTGACACAGGAAAGCGAGGCAGCCGGGCAGTTTCTGGTGCGCCAGATGGTCATGATGGGGGCCGGGATGGCGGCCCACAGGCTGGACATTGCGCAACAGGGACTGCTGGCCGATGCGCTGGTGAAACGGGTGGGACTGGAAGGATTTGCCAACCGGCAGATGATGACGCTGTCCGGCGGTGAACGCCAGCGCGCCCATCTGGCCCGTGTCCTGATGCAACTGGAAGTTGCCATGACAGATGACACGCTACCCGGCTTCCTGCTGCTGGATGAACCGATTTCAGCACAAGACCCAGCGCATCAGGCGCTTGTGCTGCAACTGGCCCGCCAGCATGCGCGCCGGGGCGGTGGTGTGGCGATCGTGTTGCATGACCTGAACTGGGCCGCAGCCTGTGCCGACTGGCTGGTTGTGGTGCACCGGGGAACAATCCATGCGCAGGGGCCGCCAGAAACCGTCCTGACGCAGGATCTGGCCTGCAACATTTTCGGGTTGCGACACGGCTGCGTCCACCGCCACGAAAAAACGGCCAGACCCTTCATCCTTCCCCATGACAATATTGACGAGGAAACAGACAGATGTACATCGCCATGAACCGCTTCCGGGTCAGACCCGAATACACGGGAGAATTCGAACAGCGCTGGCTGGAACGTGACGTCCTGCTGAAAACCGTGCCCGGTTTTGTCAGCTTCCAGTTCCTGCGTGGGCCTGCACGTGAAGATCACGTCCTGTACGCATCCCATACGGTATGGGCTTCCCATGCCGCATTTGGCGCATGGACGCAGTCGGAGCAGTTCCGGCAGGCGCATGCCCGGGCAGGGCAGGGCAAGGTCCTGACGATCGGTCCCCCGGTCTTCGAGGGTTTTGATGTCCTGCAGGATATTACGGTGCAGGACTGATATAATACGGTCCAGATGCGGTCGGGGGCCGGTGGCGATGATTATACCGCCATTGGCCCGCAAGAGGCTGCACGGGCCAGACTCATGCCTTTGACTGCCTGAACATCCAGTCGCGTGCGGCCCGGATGTAGAAGAACTTGCGGGCCGCCCCCATGTGATCAACCCCGTCAAATGTCAGGAAGGTGACATTGGCGTCCTTTGACAGATAACCGTTGACCTGATCCGTCAGCTTCTGCTGGCGATCAACAGGAAAGACGAGGGCAGGGTCAAGCTGTTCTTTCGGTTACACGACAGTACCGCCGGCCTTTTCCCCTACCCGCCGGCGCGGTGACCATGACGCGGCGATTTCCTGCCTGGGCACGACAATTCGTGCTGCGAGATCGCAGGCGGCCATGTTCCGCGTCGATCACGACCACGTCCTTGTCTTTTGCCAGAGGCGCGCATGCGCTTGGCGCGCGCCGGTTCATTCCCGTATCCTCAGTGGGGGGAATGGTCGCGGTTTTTACGTCAGGAGCAAAGGCACAATCGAACGCGACATCAGGGCGGCCGGTTTCAGCCGCGTGGACATCCTGCGCCCCGGTTTGCTGCTGGGTCATCGTGCAGAGACACGACCGATGGAGGCGATCGGGCAGCGGCTGGCGACAGCGCTGTCAGCGCTTATGGTCGGCAGGCTCTCCAGATATGGCGGTATTGACGCGAAAACCGTCGTGAAGGCGATTGTTGAGCCCGTAGGGCAGACGATGCTAAACATATAACAATGCGGTCCTGTGCCGCATTGCCAGTCAGACTGTTAATTCATGAGACTATCCGGTTCGGAACAACCGGGGGTCAGGGCAGTCAGTTTACCAGCATGGACTGGACTGCCTTCATACGGGCTCACACTCTGGAACACTTGATGAGCCGACGCGGCAATTGCCACGACAATGCTGTGGCGGAGAGTTTTATCTCATCGCTCAAGCGCGAGCGCATCTGGCGCCGCACCTGCAAAACGCGCCAGGAAGCCCGGAAGGACGTGTTTGACACCTGCGCAAGCACGTCAGGAACGGGATGCTGTCACCCATGCAGTTCGAACAACAGCAGATTTTGAATGCTCAAGGCGTCTAGAAAACTAGGGACCATTCAGTGAGATAGAGCAGCCGCAAGACCAGAAGGGTCACTGGATGAGCCTCTTCGGCTTCTGTCCTGTGGACGAGGCTGCGTACGCCTTCCAGATCTGTAATGGCGGGCTGTCGACCTCGTATGACGGGACGAAGGGCAGGCGTCACAACCGCAGCAGGATCGGAGGAACCACAACCGGATGCGATCGCATGCACAAACACATCGCTCATGCGCTGACGGATGCGGTGGGCCGATTGCCCCACGATCCTCGATCTGCCTCAGCACGGCAAGGACGACGGGAGGGGTAATCTCATTGATCGGAACATGACCGAGTTTGGGAAAAATATCCCGTTCCAGACTGCGGATCACATCAAATGCATGGCGCGTGGCCCACAGGACCTTGCGCTGTTCATACCATTCGCGCGCGACAGCTTCAAAGGTCGTTGCCGTATTCACACGCGCGGCAAGGCGCACGATCTTTGCCTACGCCGAAGGATCACGACCTTCACGAAGAATACGCCGGGCTTCCTCCCGCTCGGCCCGCGCGTCAGTCAGCGAGACACCAGGATAATGCCCGAGCGTCTGCAGTTTCTCCCGCTTTTCGAATTTGTAGCGCTACCGCTAGATCTTCTCTCCCGCCGGGGTGATTTGCACGAACAGTCCGCCCGTGTCTGCCAGTCGCCAGACCCTGTCTGCCGGCTTGGCCGAGCGGATTTTTGCGTCGGTCAGCATCGCAATCTCCATACCCGCTGTGCCTGTTCTTCATACCCGCTCCATACCCGCTTTCTGACGAGATAGGATGAGACAAAACAGGAACTTACGAGATGAAGAATGCGCCAAAACTGGCTGAAAACCAAGATTTTTGACGCTATTTCACATTGTCTGAGAAGGAGAATTGGCGGAGGGGAAGTCCGCCTTAATATCTAAATAAACCACTGAAAGGAATTAACTTATATCTTTCATTAATCCTCAGTATCCCACATTATTTCCCACATATTTAGCGAGGGTTTCTTCGTGATGACGACCGACGGTTCTTGGCCAGACGTCTTCCTGGCAATGGGTGCAGGTCGACATCGCCGGGCGAAAGGGCATCGCGGCGGGCGCGCAGGAAGGCCCCCAAGGGCACGGTGCTGTTCAGAGAAAAGCCGCATGATGGTGGTTTTTATACCAGTATATAAAGACGACCTTATACCCTTTTTTTGTATCTGACAGTCTGGCTCTCAACGAGTTATGGGACGGCGGAGAGAGACGATGATAGAACCTTATGCGGCAAAGCATTATGAACGATATTCTGGCAGCCATTCCTGCGGAAGGTTTCTCTCTGCTGCAAATACAACCCGAACACCTGCAGATCCTGATGTCTTTGCCTCTGCATCATCGTGATCCGTTTGATCATCTCCTGATGGCGCAGGCGCAAGCTGAACACGCCACATTCCTTTCGGAAGACGGACAAATGGATCATTACCCTCTCAAGCGAATACGCTGTTCGTGAAGCAGAAACTGCCGTCAGAATACGTCTTCATGTCAAGACATTCCGTCCGTAAGCGAGGTTACCTTCAGCCGACATCGACGGACAGATTTCTGCGCGGCGATATTGCGGGAACTGAATGCACAACAGGGCAGGTGGAGAGGCCAGACGCTACCTGCTGACGCTAAACGTCTCGTCATCATGATGCGATCATCATTCGGTAATGAACGCCAGGATATCTGCATTGATGACGTCTGCATGGGTCGTGTGCATGCCGTGCGGATAACCGGGATAGATTTTCAGCGTGCTGTCCTGAAGCAGCCTGTCCTGAAGGACCGCTGCGTTCCGGTAGGGCACGACCTGATCATCATCGCCCTGTAGCACAAGCACCGGTACTGTGATGGCCTTCAGATCCTCGGTCTGATCCGTTTCGGAGAATGCTTTGATGCCCTCGTAATGGGCCTTGGCGCTGCCCATCATGCCCTGACGCCACCAGTTGCGGATCGTGCCTTCCGAAACTTCTGCTCCGGGGCGGTTGAAGCCGTAGAACGGCCCGCTGGCTACATCCAGGAAGAACTGCGCGCGATTGGCCGCAAGCCCCGCACGCAGTCCGTTCAGGGCTGCGATCGGTGCGCCTTCAGGGCTATGGTCCGTCTGAACCATCAGGGGCGGTACGGAACTGATGAGCACGGCCCCGGCGACACGCCCCTGAGGCTGACCATATTTCGCGACATAGCGGGCAACCTGGCCCCCGCCGGTCGAATGCCCGACATGGATGGCATTTTGTAGATCAAGATGTTCGACAACGGCCGATGTATCCGCCGCATAATGATCCATGTCGTGCCCGTCGTTCACCTGTGCCGAACGCCCATGACCGCGACGGTCATGCGCGATCACGCGAAACCCCTTGCTCAGGAAAAACAGCATCTGTGTGTCCCAGTCATCGGCGCTGAGTGGCCAGCCATGATGGAAGACGATCGGCTGGGCATCCTTCGGTCCCCAGTCCTTGTAGAAAATCTCTACGCCATCAGATGTCGTGACGAATGACATGATACGCCTCCTTGCCGATCAATAACGGGATACTGGTCAGAGCCTAACGTTAAAGATAGCTTCAAGGTCAAGCTGCGTTCATGACCGGGGGGGGGAAATCATGAAGATTGGAGAACTGGCACGGCTAAGTGGCCTGACACCGTCGAGGATCCGGTTCTATGAGCGCATTGGGCTGCTGAAAACGGTTGACCGCCGGCCCAACGGATACCGGACCTATCCGCGGCAGGCCGTGATGATCCTGGGTCTCATCACAACGGCGCAGCGGGCCGGGTTTACACTGGATGAAATCCGCACCCTGCTGCCTCCTGATCTGGAACACTGGGACCACGCTACATTGATGGATGCCCTGACACGCAAGATTGCGGATATCGAAGCGCTGCAGGCACGCTTGGCCCAGAGCAGGATGCATCTGCTCCGTCTGATCGAGGATATTCAGGCGCGCCCCGACGACATGGACTGTGCAGCCAATGCGCATCGTGTCCTGACGAACATGCTTGCGGATCACCCCAAAGCCCTCGACGTCACGTCGGACGATATCCGCCTTCTGGATGCGACGGACCGCCGTCAGTCGGTAAGCCCTGGCCGCCGTAAAAAGACGGCATCCCGTTAAATCCTATCCAGAAGCGCCACCACTTTTCTTGCCGTCGCCCTGGCGGAAAAGGGGTTCTGTCCTGTCACCAACCGTCCATCCATCACGACATGGGACATGAACGGAAGCAGCGCCTTTTCATAAATCGCGCCCCGTGCCTTCATCTGTGCCTCCGCGTTAAAGGGGATTTCGCGCGCGACACCCGCCAGCCTCTCCTCGGTCCATGAAAAACCGGTGATTTTCCGACCGCGGACCAGAAAGGAGCCATCTGCAAGCCGGGTGTTCAGCAGTCCGCAATATCCATGACAGACAGCGGAGACCACACCGCCCTTTTCCCATAGTGCGCGGGTGATGGCCTGAAGGCCCTCATTGTCGGGAAAATCCCACATTACGCCATGACCGCCGGTGAAGTAGATCGCGTCATAATCGACCGGATTGATGTCTGCGGGGCTACCTGTTGAAGACAGCAGGGCCATTTTTTCTCCATCGCCCAGCCAGGCCCTGGCGGAGGCATCGCGCATAGGCCATTTCAACGCACGCGGATCAAGCGGAACCCTGCCGCCTTTTGGGCTGACAATGCGTTGTTCATAACCGCTGGCGGCAAATACGTCCCACGCATGCGTCAGTTCCGACAGCCATAATCCGGTCGGCTGCGCGGAATCGCCGAAATGAGCGGTGTTGGTGACAACGTGAAGGATACGACGGTTCATGGCTGGCCCCTCCCATGCGGCAGCGTTTCTGATCACTGCCCTGTAACGTTCAAGCCCGGTTGAAGGTCAATCTGTGGTTTGACATTAAATCTGACTTCAAGGTTAATGGTGTAAGGGCAAACCTACCTGACATCATGGAGGCAGCCTCACATGCAGACAATACTGGGCGCAAATGGCCAAATCGCCACGGAACTAGCGCGAACATTATATCAGCATCATACGGGGGCGTTGCGGCTTGTGAGCCGCAATCCCCGCAAGGTCAACGAAGACGATACGCTCATGGCGGCGAACCTGCTGGATGCAGGGCAGACGACACAGGCAGTTAAAGGCAGCCGGATCGTCTACTTTACGGCCGGCCTGCCCCCTGACAGCAAACTCTGGGAAGAACAGTTTCCCGTCATGCTGAGGAATGCCCTGCAGGCCTGCCGGGCGGCGGGGGCCAGCTTTGCCTATTTCGACAATACCTACATGTATCCGCAGAACAGCCAGATCCAGACGGAGGAAACGTGTTTTGCGCCGATTGGCCGGAAAGGACGGGTGCGCGCGGCAATGGCCTCCATGGTGTTGGAAGAAATGGCACGCGGAGACATTCCCGTGCTGATCGCCCGCGCACCGGAATTCTATGGACCGGGAAAAACCCAGAGCTTCACCAACGCCCTGATCATTGACAGGCTGAAAGCAGGTAAAAGGCCCCTGGTGCCTGTCCGTGACGACACACGCCGGACCCTCATCTGGACGCCGGATGCGAGCCGCGCGCTGGCAACGCTGGGCAATACACCGGGAGCTTTCGGGCAGACTTGGCATCTGCCGTGCTGTGACGATCGGCCGACCTACAAGACATTTGTTACCATGGCGAGTAGGATTTTCGGACGTCCCCCTTCCTATTCGGTCATTGGAAAATGGCCACTGATCATCGCAGGCATTTTCTCAAAAAAGGTGCGGGAGATCAGGGAATTGCTGCCCCGTTACGAACAGGACAATCTCTTCGACTCAACCAAATTCAAACACCATTTTCCCGAGTTTTCCGTGACGACATATGAGGAGGGTCTGGAACTGATCAGGAAGGAATAGAGAGGTGGATACCGCTTTCATGTCAGGCAATGCATGCGCATGTTATGTATCTCAAAAACTGACACTCTTCCCATATTGAAGCCAGCAAAGGTCCCTTGAATTCCTGCAAGAAGGATTATAACCGCAGCACGCCTTTAATCAGGGTCGTTGCCCCCCCGCCAACCCAGATTTTTCCATTTTCTTGATCGACATGGACGCGCCCGGCCCGGCCAAGGCAGGTGCCCTGGCTGGCAATGTAATGCTCGGGCGCGAGCCCGCTGCCTATGAGCCACTGCGCCAGCCCGGCGTTCAGACTACCGGTAACGGGATCTTCATTGACTCCGCAGGCCATGGCGAAGGCACGCACCTCGAACTGCGCCTGTTGTCCATCATGGATGGGATCCCAAGGTCCTGTTACGCCGATACACAGGTCCGACAGGGCCGCGTAATCGGGTTCAAGCGCCAGAACCTCCCTGCGCGACCCCAGCATGACGGATAGCCATCCCGGCCCGTTATCAGTCCAAGCCGCGGCCCGGATGGATGAGGCGGGAATCTTCAGCCCATCCGCAACCCGGTGCAGCAGGCCGGGCTCCACCGCCCCCGATCGCTGCAATGGGGGCGCTGCAAAAGCAAGGCAGCCATTATGCGCGCGCACCGGCACAAGGCCCAGACCACATTCCTGCACGATCGTATTCCCGCGCGGCTGGCCGCCCGCAGCCAGCCAGGCATGACAGCTACCCAGGGTAGGGTGGCCCGCAAACGGCAGTTCCGTCCGGGGCGTAAAGATACGCACCCTGTAATCTGCTTCCGGCGTTGTTGGACGGAGCAGGAACGTGGTTTCACTCAGGTTGGTCCAGTTGGCAAAGGCGGTCATCTGCTCCGTGGTCAGGTCGTCGGCTCCGATTACCACGGCGACCGGATTGCCCCTGGTCGGCTCAGTGGAGAATACATCGATCTGTTGAAACTGGAATTCAGTCATGGGTGTATCTGTTTGCCGAGGTTATGATCACAGATGCAGAGGCCGCGCCGGATTGCCGGCCACGGTTGCGCCAGCGGCCACATCATGGGTGACGACACTGCCCGCCCCGATAATGGCATCATCCCCGACCGTGATGCCAGGCAGGATGATGGCGCCGCCACCGATCCAGACATTGCGGCCAATGGTAACAGGGCGGCCAAATTCCAGCATTTTCTGGCGCAAAGCCGGATCGCGCGGGTGATCGGCTGCCAGGATCTGCACGCCCGGACCGATCTGCGTGCCATCGCCAATCCTGATCGGAACCACATCAAGCACGATGCAGTTGAAATTGAAGAATACGTTGTTCCCCAGAAAGAGATTATAGCCGTAATCACAACGAAAGGGTGGGCGGATGCAGGTATTCTCTCCAACCGCGCCCAGCCGTTCAGGCAGGGTAGCGTTGGCGTTGTTGTATCGGGCAAGCCACTCGGCACACTGCGCCATATCGTGCTGCAATTCGGGGTCGCTGGCCACATACAGCTCGCCCGCCAGCATTTTCTGTTTTTCGCTGCGGTGGGGCATCATGTCAGGTCATGCAGTGGCTTGTTAAGCGGCGGGGTCAGTTTCCAGTCAGAAAAACGCACCTTCAGCCCCTCACGCTCCGGCGTGCAGCACATCGGCCCGACCAGATAGGACTCAGCCATAGGGAAGGGGGCCAGACGCACAAGCGGCCAGGTTTTGCCATCCCCCGAGACCTGAAGCCGCAGCACGCCATCGGCCACGCTTGCCCGCATCCAGAAATCCTTCGGGTCGCCCTCATAAGGAGCCGTGGCCCAGTCCGAGCGGCCATCGGTGAGCACGCTGCTGAGCATGGCGCGCCCATCCGAGAGTTCGATCCCTGCCTTGACCCAACGCGTCTCGTCAATGCGCACCATGAGACCGGCCTGATCGTACAGCTTCTCATACTCAGCGCGGATACGAAGCTGCGCCGTGAAGCGGGCAGGGGCATGCATGCCGTAGAAATGACCGCTATCACGTGTGAAGCCGTAAAAGGTCTCGCGCCAGAAGTCGGAGCCCTTGTCCGTTGTCATCTCAAGCGCATTGGCCCTGATCGCGCTCTGATGTGGTTTGTTGAGCCAGACCCCGCCCCGCCACGGGCCGCGCGCGCTGGCATGTGCCACTCCGCCGCCAAGGGCCATGCCACCGGCTACTGCGCCTGCTGCGATGATCGTGCGCCGTGTCATGCCGGGGGAAGCGTTCTTTTCGGTATTCTCGCTCACTGCTACCATCCCGCGTCGTTGAGATATTCATCTTGTGTACGAACGTACACATCGCGCAAGGCTAAACCTGTTCCCTCATGTCAAGCAACCCTTCAGCCATCCGTCGCCCCGACCCCGACCGCAAGCAGCGCATCATCAATGCTGCCCTGGACGTGATCGTGGAACACGGCGTGCAGGGCACGACGCACCGCCGCGTGGCGAAGGCGGCGGGCGTGCCGCTTGGCTCGATGACATACCATTTCAACGGCATGGACGACCTGCTGCATCTGGCTTTCACGCAGGTGGCCCATGCCAGTTCCGCAGCGTTTGTCGGGCGGCTGGCCGAGGCCGGAAACCGGGAGGAGGCGATACAGGCGCTTGTCGATATCATTGCCGGAAACATCTGGTCCACGCCGCGCACGCTGCTGCTGAGTTATGAATTATACGCCTTTGCCGCCCGCAAGCCCGCACTCGCGGCCATCATGCGCGACTGGATGCAGGCCAGCCGGGAGGCGTTGGGGTGCTTCTTTGATCCGCTGACCTGCCGCGCACTCGATGCCCTGGTCGAGGGCATGGGCATTCACGGCTCGGTGGACCCCGCCAAGCTGGACCGTGGGCAGATAGAGGACATTATCCGCCGCCTCTGCACGCCGCACGGCTGAAGAGTGCCCGGCAATGGCGCATGAGAAGATTGCCAGCCACGCGCCTGCGGTAGGAGGCCGTCGAGCGCATGTCATCGATCGGCGTGATTTCGGACATGGCCAGGTCAGCCACGGCGTTGAGATGCGCGTCATCCCGCATGCCTGAGGCAAGGGAATGATGCGCCTTCGGGCATGTCATGGGAACGGGACCGACCGCCCCGAACGCAAAGCTGATCCCGGCCGGGTCATCAGGCACGCCGACCGTTGCGAGGGACAGTTTCGAGATCGCCTGCGCGCTGCGCGGGCCGACCTTGGTAAAGAGTTGCGGCTGGCCCAGGCATTTTGCGGGAATGACAAAGCCAGCAATCAGTTCTCCTGCCCTGCGTTGCGTGCGCCCGGCCCCCGTGATGAATGCGGCAACGGGCATCTCTCGGCTTCCATCGCGATGGATGAGCCGGACACGGGCCTGAAGGGCCACCAGTGCGGGAAGCCCGTCTCCTGCCGGGGAGGCGGTGGCCACATTGCCGCCAATGGTCGCGGCATTCCTGACCTGCGGGCTGCCAACCCCATGCGCGACATCCCTGAGGATGGGCACAGAGCGCGCAATGACAGGATCATGCAGGATATCCTGCCAGCGCATCAGGGCACCGATGACGAGATTGCCATCCTCCCAAAAAACCTGATGCAGTTCCGGCGCATCGAGCCGCTCAAGCGAAAACAGCCGGTGGGCGCCAAGAGCATGGCCCGCGCGCACCACAAGGTCGGTTCCCCCTGCGATCGGGACCAGTTCAGGATTTTGGGCCAGACGGGTCAGCCCGTCCTGCAAGGACAGGTCCGCCGTGCCGGAAATGGTGCCCCTGTGTTGCGGCAGGCAGGGTGCCTGCTCCAATGCTGCGCGGATTTTCACATAGCCCGTGCACCGGCAGAGATTGCCCTCAAGGGCATCATCGGGGGTATCATCACGGTGCCGGCCGGCCCAGGCCATGACAATGCCCGGCGTGCAGAACCCGCATTGCACCCCGCCCGTGCGCGCCAGGGCGGAACAGATTTCTGATCCATCCCGCGTCCGGGCCAGGGCTTCAATGGTTGTAACCGTAGCGCCTTGCAGCGTTTCGGCTGCTACAAGGCAGGAACAGACTGGCCGCCCATCCACCAGCACCGTGCAGGCCCCGCATTCGCCTTCACCACAGCCAAGCTTGGCGCCATTGAGGTGCAGATCATCGCGCAGCACCTGCAACAGGGTCTTGCCCTCATGCGCAATCTGGACCGGCGCGCCATTAAGCTGGAATGTGATCATGACAGAACCCTTTCCATGACCGGCAGAATGGCCTCCGGCGTGATCGGGAACTGTTCGAAGCGATGGCCAAGGCAGCGCGCAAGGGCATTGGCGATGGCGGGCGCCGCAGGTGTCAGCCCGACTTCCGCAATGCCGCGCGCGCCCAGCGGATTTGACGCATCAGGGTGATTGATCAGGTGAACACGAACATCCACCGGCACATCGCGGATGGTGGGCAGGATGTAGGACGAGAAACGGTTGTTCAGGACACGCCCCTCGTGCTGCACAAGGTCTTCACTCAGGGCAAAGCCCAGCCCCTGCGCCAGACCGCCTTCGATCTGGCCTGTCACTCCATCGGGATTGATGACCGTTCCGGCATCGAGCCATGTCTCGACTTCTTCCACCGTGACATTCGCAGTTGCGGTATCCAGCGCAATGCGAACGGCCTGTATGCCGTAGGAATACCCGACGTGCGGCGCGCCCAATGTCAGTTTTTCGGGGAAATCGGGGGCAAAATGCGCGGTCTCCTCCAGCGCTCCGTTTTCACCCGCATCAATCCGCACGGCTAACTGACGGGCCGCCTTCGCTACGGCATTACCAGTCACGACCACGGAGCGGGAGGCGTTCGTGGACCATGAATTCGTATTATCCGTGCTGCCGCTATCAAGCCCGATGTCATGCGCCGCGCAACCCAGCATTGACGCGGCAATCTGCTGGAATGCGGACAGATTGCCCTCGCCAAGATCCGCACTTGAACAGTCCAGCCAGAACTGCCCGTCTGCGTCGCGGCGCAGGGTGACGCTGGAACCGGGTTCGGCCCCGGCTCCTAGCCCGAAGCCCTGCCAGACAAAGGCAAAGCCGGTCGCACGCAGCCTGCCATCTTCATCTGGCCGCAGGGTTTCTGCCTCAGGCGCACGAAGCAATGGCCCGTTGCGGGCTGCTGCAATCAGTCGTGGCAGCGTGACATCATTGCGCACGATATGCCCGGCCCCGGCCCGGTCACCGCCGCGAAGCAGGTTCTGCACCCGGAAATCAATGGGGTTCATGCCACATTTCGCCGCCAGCACGTCCATCGCCTGCTCAATGCCCAGAATAACCTGCGGATTGCCAAACCCGCGAAAGGCCGAGGCATTGCCGGTATTGGTATGGACGGCCTTGCCCTGAATCCGGCTGGCCTGAAAACGGTAGGGGCCGGAGGCATGTTCGGCTGCAAGAACAAGAACAGCCGGCCCCAGCGTCATATACGCCCCGGTATCGGCCAGAAGGCTGGCCCTGAAGCCCGTCAGCCTGCCCGTGGCATCACAGCCCACCGCGACATCGACCTCAAAGCGATGGCGTTTGACGGAATAGCCAATACTTTCTTCACGCTCATAGACATAGCGGGCAGGGCGACCCGTGGCGTGTACCGCCAGCGCCAGATGCGCCTGAACATTCAGGTCCTCCTTGCCGCCAAAAGCGCCCCCCATGGGTGGATGCGACACATGGACCTGCTCCAGCGGAACACCAAGAATGGCGGCAATCTGCTTCTGGTCGGCAAAGGGGTTCTGCCCGCCACAGGTTATGGCGATCCGCTGCTTCTCATCACGCCAGGCGATGCCCGCTTCGGGCTCCAGAAACGCATGTTCCTGCCGCCCCGTGCTGTAGGTCAGGCGCACGACATGGGCGGAAGCTGCCAGCGCCGCATCCACGTCGCCAAAACCCAGATCGACCTCATGGCACAGATTGCCGTCTGGCCCGATCCGCGGCGCATCGGAGGCGAGTGCCTGCCGCGCATCCAGCAGGGCGGGCAGGTCTTCATATTCGACGTGGATCAGCTTGCAGGCATCCCGCGCTTCCTGCTCGCTTTCGGCCACGACAAGGGCCACCGCATCACCACAAAAGCGCACCCGGTCATGACACAGGACAGGTTGATCGGGCGCGATCAGACCGAAACTGTTGAGGCCCGGAATATCGGCATGGGTCAGAATCCGCACGACCCCACGGGCCTGCCGTGCCGCATCCGTATTGATTGACACGATCCGGGCATGGGCACGTCCGGCGCGCAGGACCCTGAGATGAACACAGTGGTCGCGATACAGGTCAGAAGGGTAGGGGAAAGCCCCTCTGGCTTTGTCGAGGGCGTCCCATTTCTGGATGGATTGTCCAATCACAGGTTTGCTCCGGTGTCTGTCCTGTCCTGACCGTTATCAGGATAGGACCAACACTTATGATACGCTCCGTATCGTAGTCAATAAACGATACGGATCGTTGCGAAAAACATCGGACGGTGGCAGTTTTCCCGCAGTGTGCTGGAGAACGATCTTGAACAGTCCCGACCCATCTCATGCTGCAAAAGCTTCCTCAACAGGAAGCGGCCGCAAACGCAGTCAGCAGGCGACCGAGGCCGCACAGGGGGCAGCGCTGCAACTCGCCTATGATCTGGGCCCGGAGCGGGTAACGATGGAGGCGATTGCAAGTCATTCAGGGGTGGCGAAAACAACGCTCTACCGGCGCTGGAACAGTGCCGCTGCCGTTGTGATGGACGCATTCCTGTCGGAACTGACCCCACAGATTGCCTACAGAACGGGGCAGGACGTCAGGCAGACGCTGGTTTTCGCGCTTGAAGACCTCAGTGCGGCGCTGGACGCACCACGGCGGAAACTCCTGCGGCACATGATTGCCGCCGCTCAATCCTGCTCCGTGCTCGAACAGGCATTCTGGGATCGGTGGATTGCCCCAAGGCGGCAAGCGGGAAAAGAGGCGCTCGAACAGTTCGGGATCTCTTCAGAAGAGGCCGAACTCACCCTCGACCTGCTATATGGCGCATTTTATTACCGGATGCTGATTCCGTATGCGCCCATCACAAGCACATGGATCCAAAAAATCGTGGATCAGGTTTCCTGAATGTTGTCGTATTCCGTAAACGGCGAGGGTGCAGACGGAAATGTGGAGCGATAGGCAGCTATCGTCGGGATCAAGCCTCATCGGGGCTGATCGGTTGTTACTGAGGTGTCCGGCTGTCAGAGGTTTTCACAGTATTGATTGGGTGCTTTTCTATTATTCCGATCTGACAGCCGACCGTCCGCTTCTCCCCCATCATGACCCTGCGAGTGTATCGGTCGGGCCGGACGGCAGCACATGCGCGAGGTAGCGCGAAAGTTGCGGCTCCAGTCCGTCAGAGGGAAAGATCCCGGCGATGTAACCGTCCGGACGTACGAGCACCCACTGACCGGGTTCGATCCCGTAAGCTTCGGCGATATTGCCATCTTCGTCGACGAGTTCATGCTCCGCACCAACGGCGACGATACGGACGCCCGCGATGGCCGACGGCCGGTCGTGCGGCTGGTAGCCGAGCAGGGTCCAGTGAGACCCTTGAAAAATCATGAACAGCCGTGTCCGTTGCCCCGCCTGCCCGCGACAGGGCGCATCGGGTGCGCGATCGCCCGCCTGCACCCTGCCGCCCACCGAACCGGGCGCGCTCAATGATGAGCCGCGATAGCCGAGGTCAAGCTGACGCGCTTCGCGATCGCGCCGCATGGTGCCCTGCTTTGCTTCACCAAGCAGCCGCGTCGAGAGATGAAGCATGTTCGACGCGATAGGTCGGCGCTCCGCCTCGTAGCTATCAAGCAGCGCTTCCGGCGCACCCGCGAGCGCGGAGGCCAGCTTCCAGCCGAGATTATAAGTGTCCTGAACGCTGGTATTGAGACCCTGACCACCGGTTGGCGGGTGAACATGAGCGGCATCCCCCGCAATGAAGATGCGTCCGACCCGGTAGCGATCAGCCAGACGCGCATTCATCGTATAAACCGAGGACCAGGACACCGAGCGAACGGCGATGTCCCCTCTGCCGGTCCGGACCTCGATGAGTGCGGTCAGTCCGGCCGGAGACAGGTCGATCTCTCCCTCCAGTGCCACGGGTGCCTGAACCTGGAACAGATCGGTTCCCGCCAGTGGACAGATCATCACCTGTGTCGCCGGTGAACCGAGCTGGAAACGATGCCAGACGGACCGATCAAGACCTTCCAGCCGCACATCGGCAACGATCGCACGCACGCCCAGTGCTTCTCCCGGAAAATCAATAGCCAGGGCATGGCGCACGAAGCTGCGGCCGCCGTCGGTTCCGACGAGGAACCGGGCGCGGATCATATGCTCGCCGGTTTCTCCTCCCATCCTTGCCGTTACGCCATGTGCGTCCTGTTCAAATCCGGTCAGCCGTGTGCCGAAGCGAGGATGATGCCCAAGCTCGGCAAGCCGCTCCCGCATGACGGCTTCGGTTGCGAACTGCGGCAGCATCAGCGGCGCGGCATAAGGTTCGGCGGGAGTGGGGAAGACTTCAGCCTCCGTCAGAAGCGACACGTTGTGGGTTCCATCAGGACGATACTGGCACAGCGGCGGGTAGGGGCCGCCTGCGGCCGCCACGCGGTCGACGAAGCCGAGATCCTCGAAGATCTCCATCGTCCGGGGCTGGATGCCTTTCCCGCGCGATCCGCTGAACGGCTGCGTGTTCTGTTCGATCAGTCGGAACGAAACCCCGCGTCGGGCGAGGTCGATCGCAAGCGTCAGGCCTGCGGCCCCGGCACCCGAGATCAGGACGTCTGTATCGAAGGACACTGGCAACTCCGCGAATCAATGTGTAATATTCACATATCTCAGAGCGGCGTCCAGGGCAACAAAAAGCGTGAATAATACACATGATCCTGATATCCTGCGCGGACTGCATGCCGCGATCATCGATCTGGTCGATGAAATCAACCGGCCGCGTCGGGATGATCGACTGATCGAAGAAGCGGGCATTCCACTGGATCGCGCCCTGTTTCCGCTTCTGGCGCGCGTATGGCGTTACGGTCCTGTCGGTGTTGTCGAACTCGCGGACCGTACAGGGCGTGATCACACGACGATCAGCCGACAGATGACCAGGCTGGAAGAGCTGGGCCTTATCGAGCGCCACCCGTCTGCAACGGACAGGCGTATTCGCGAAGCGACAGTGACTGAAAAGGGACAGGAAATGGTCGACCTGCTGAATGCGGCCCGCCAGAGACTGGCGAACCGCATCCTCGTCGACTGGACGGATGCCGACCTCGATCAGTTACGGACGCTTTTGCGACGCTTCGCTGACGACCTGATGCGATGATAAAACCAGTGAAAATCAACAATCAGTCCGTACGCGCTACCTGTCCAGCATCCGCCGCTTTGACGAACGTTTCGGTTCTCTGTTGGTCGCCTCCATCACCACCCGCGATATTGCTGACTGGATCAGCGAGCGTAAACATATTGGCTCACTCAAGGCGAATGGGAAGAAGAAAGACATTTCCAACGCCTCCATCCAGCGCGATCTGACCGCCCTGTCCCGGTTACTCAGCTTCTGCTGCTCTATCGGCTGGCGGACGGATAATCCGGTGCAGGCCTTTGACCGCACGATCATCCGCGAACGCCGTGAACCCAAGCGGCCGCCCACGCAGAAGGAAATCCAGACCGCGATCGACGCGGCACCACCTGGCGTTGCCGGTATCCTGTCCATACTGGCCGAAACCGGCATGCGCATGAACGAAGCCGTAAAGCTGGAACGCTGGCAGGTGGACAGCCGAAGCCGCCAGATCCTGCTGACCAAAACCAAGACCAGCAGACCGCGTACCCTCACGTGGCACACACCCGGGGGCAATGCCACCAAGGCGCTGGAGGAGGGTGCGGCAAATGGCTTCCTGTACACCAGCGGCACCACCGGCAAGCCGTTCGCCAATTTCTCATCCAACCACGCCCAGATCATGCGGCGCATCCTGCGTGACAATCCGCTGTTCCGGCGCTTCGGGGTGCATGGCCTGCGACATGCCTTTGCCGTGCGGTGGCTGAAAGCAGGAGGGAACATCTATCGCCTGTCACGGCACCTTGGACACAGTTCCGTGAAGGTGACCGAACAGAACTATCTCGGCTTCCTGACCGTGGAGGAACAGGAGCGGGTCCAGTTCCAGGCGGAGCAGATTTTTGCAGGGGTCCCCACAAATTCCCCCACACCAGCCTGAAAAACCGTCCAGAAACGACCAAAGCGCCCCGTAGGGCGCTTGGCAATTTCTTGTTTATTTACAAGAAGTTCTGGCGGAGGGGAAGGGATTCGAACCCTCGATACGACTTGACATCGTATAACGGTTTAGCAATCCGGATACGATTGCGCCGATCCCGCTAAGTATATGTTTTATTTAGGTTAACACGTGCAGGCAAAGCAGAAAGAACGATAGGTATAAAAACAGACCTACCACACCTCCTACCACATGTGAGTGCAGGAGATTGCCACACATATTTAGTGCCTCACGCCAACGAATGGCACCACATTTTCATGCCCAAGGCATTTAGCCAACGGCCAACTATCGATCATTGCTGTCACACGGGCACGCAATTTTTCACGGTCAGCGACCAGCCGCATGGCTTCGCTATGCCGCGCATCATCGTTTTGCGCCAGCATCTCCGTCTCATAACCGACCTGCCGCGACATCTCGACATCCGGCAGCGATGACAGCGGGGCATAGGCCACCGGCAGGCTGATCTGCTGCCCATGCGTGCGGCTGGCCGATCCCCCGATGCCGACGGTTGGGGCAGTGGTGACCGCCCCCACGGTAAACTGACCGCTCTGCGTGAATGAGCCGGACAGTTCTAGCGTCACATTGCCAACCACCGTACCGATTACCGGATCCGCCATTCCCTGGCTGCACTGGGCGGCACGGACAGCCTGCCCGAAACGCGCCGCCTGATCCGGTGTCCAGTCGGCAGCATGCGATACGGATATCGCCCCCGCGTGCGCCAGACTGGCCTGTATGGCTGCCATAGCCTGCGGAATGGTGGTGGAGATCCTCGCAGGATGGATTGCGCAGGCAGACAGCACCATGCAGCAAAACATTACAAGAACAAACTTGACACTGCTTGACTTGTTCATGTTACGTTCATTTCATCTTTTGAGAAGGGACGGACTGATCATGTCAGGGGCGTATGCAGGCGACAGGACCACGGGCTTTGCCTCCCCGGCTTCTGACAGCACCGAGGGGCCGATCGATCTGAGCGAGGCCCTCGATCTGCACCGGCCGAACCGTTATCCCGTCCGGGTGGTGGGGGATGCACTGGCTGCGCGCGGGATCCTGCACGGGGATGTCCTGATCGTGGACACCGCAGCCCGGCCGCAGTCTGGCTGCGTGGTCGTGGCCCGCTGGCAGGATCAGACCATCGTATGTGAGATCACCCGGCAGCGCGGAGCATGGTGGCTGCGCTCGGGCAAAGGGCAGGATGCCCAGATGCATCCGCTGGACCCTGCACATGATTCGGAAGTGTGGGCCGTGGTCGCCGCCCTGGTGCGCATGAAGATCTAGGCCATGCCAATATATGGCCTGATAGACGCGAATTCGTTTTACTGCTCATGCCAGCGGGTTTTTGAAGCACGGATCCGCACGGCCCCCGTGGTCGTTCTGAGCAACAATGACGGTTGCGCCATCGCACGCACGAAAGAGGCCAAGCAGCTGGGCATCAGGATGGGAGATGCCTGGCACCTGATCCGGCGTCGGCCGGAACTGGCACGCGTACAGTGGTATTCCAGCAATTACCCGCTGTATGCCGACATGAGCCGCCGGATGTATCAGGTCCTCGAAAGCCGGGTGCCTCGCGTCGAACCTTACTCGATCGATGAAATGTTCCTCGACCTGTCCGGGCTGCCCTATGACCTGCCGGCTTTCTGCCGCCAGTTGCGCGACGAAGTGCGCGCTGTGGCGAAAATCCCCACCTGTATCGGCTGGGGACCAACCAAGACGATCGCAAAGCTTGCCAATGGCATCGCGAAGAACCGGCCCGAACTGGATGGCGTATGCGATCTGAACAGGGAGGCAGACCGCCAGGCCTATTTCCACGAACTGTCCATCGGGGAAGTATGGGGCATCGGCCGCCGCACTGCTGAAAAGCTCCAGCGCGCGGGGATCCAGACGATTGCCGATTTCGTGGCCATGGACAGCCGGGCTGCCCGGAGCATGCTGACAGTGGTCGGTGCCCGCGTACAGGCCGAACTGCGGGGTCAATCCTGCCTGCCGCTGTCAGAGCTCGCGGCGCCATGTCAGGGACTGGCCTGCACCCGCACCTTTGGCCGGCTGGTCGATAACTGGACGGACCTGCGCGAGGCCGTCTCTCACTATGCGACTACGGCGGCGGAAAAGCTGCGAGCTGAGGGAATGACCGCCTCTTTCATGACCGTGTTCATCCAGACCGCCCCGCACCAGAAGGACACAAGCTGGTACGCCAACCAGCAATCCTGCGGCATCGAGCCGACCAGTGACACGCTTGTCCTGATTACCGAGGCGCTCCGGCTGCTGCGCAGGATCTGGAAGCCGGGGTATCGGTATTTCAAGGCGGGCGTGATGCTGGATGGACTGTGCCCGGCTGGCGTGCAGACCGGGCTGTTCCAGACACAAGACCCGGTAAAGTCATCCCGGCTTATGGACGCACTGGATGCAGTGAACGGCCGCTATGGACGCGGCACGGTCAGGCCACTTTCCACTGGACTGGACCGGACATGGCGCGCCCGCCAGGCAATGCTGTCACCAGCCTACACGACGCGCCTGCAGGACATCATGGAGGTGAAGGCATGGTAATAAAAAACCTCCTGAAGATCACTCTGACTTAATATTGGGATTTCCTGGCCAGCTCAAATCTAACAAAGTGTCATCTAATTGGACAAATGCACGAATTTTTGCAGTTTCCAAATTGTCCAGCCATTCAATCCAACTGGGAGAATATCCACTTTCCAGATGTTCGATTTGAACTTTCCATCGATTTTTTGTTTGCGGGATAAGTGATATCCCAAAGCCATGGGCGACAGTATGAAGGATTCCTCCAGTCCGTTTCTCCCACTCGACCTTTTCTGCCGCTTGTTCCGCGCGGCGCCAATCTCTGTCCAATCCCAGTAGGACCATCCTGAGCGTGGGAGACATGTTGGTCTCACCTCTCTTTGCGCGCTGGATAGCACGTAAGCACGACCCTGTTTCCCAACGGTCTCCAGCCATTTCACGCAGGCGTTTAGCAAGGGAAGATGGGCCGAACCCCATTGAAGACATCACTCGGTCAAGGAGCTTTTTGTCTTCTTGTTGCCAATAGGCGATGTCCATATCCATATCTGTATCTCTCCATATTGTCATTCCTGTATGAGACAATATGGTATGTTATGCAATGAGGAAATCAGATCTACGGTTAAAATAAATCCTTTTGCTCCAGCGATTTTTATTGGCGACCCTGCAGATACGCATCATTCGTCGCGACCAGCGCCGCCCAGTCATCACCGGCTGGATACAGAGCGCCCGGCTCATGAAGCTGACGCCATGCCAGCCCATGCGCTTCCATGATCCGCGACCGCACCCAGCGCCATGTCGCTTTCTGCAGGCTGCCCCATGTCAGCAGCGTGACCAGGTCCGTGTCGGCCGTGCCGGTATAATCCCACAGCAGCAGGCAGTGGCCGCCTGCGCTGCCCGGTGTCGGGTCACCATGGTCGGCCGGACTGTCGGTGTCCCACACGGGCGGCAGGTTGCCGTCCTGATCCTCCCACATATCCGCCGTGGCCAGCTGCACGCCCAGATAGGCGGCGGACAGGCCTGCGGTGATGTTGCGGATCCCGTTCAGGTCGCCCGGATCGACGCTGCCCCAGATCGGGAACAGGGTCTGGTCTGCCAGCGCATAGCCATCGCGCAGGGCCGTCGTCAGTACGTCCACCTCCACACCGCCGTTGTCCGTGGCAGGATTGCCGGGCACGTAGCCGGTGGAGCGGGAATAGAACTGCACGGCGTCCGGTGTGGCGACGGTGATCTGGAAGCCTGCCAGTGCAGCCGTAGCGCGCAGATGATTGCCGATGCCTGCGCTGGTGCAATCCCCCAGCACGTCGTTGCCCAGCATCAGCGGCGCGGGATTGATACCGGTGCGGTCGAGCCGGGTAAGGGCCTGCCGCGCACGGAAGCCACGCATGGCAGATAGATGGGGCTGATTGGGACGGTGTTCGGCCGGGCGGCAGCCCAGCTTGCGAATATGCGCAAGTTTGCGATTTGTCATGCTGGTTCCAATAAAAAAGGCGGCTCCGGAGAGCCGCCTTGTGGTTACGCAATACGATTGATTGTTCGGATCAGAGATACGCTGCTAGCGTGTTATTCTCCTTGCATTCGATACGCTTCTAGCGTATCAAATACCTATGACGGCAACACACCACGCCTTTGACTGGCACGATGAAAAAAGCGCAGCGTGCCTCTCCACCCGTGGTTTCGATTTCATATACGCTGCCCGCATTTTTCTTGGGGAAGTGATCGAACGCGAAGACACCCGCAAGGATTACGGTGAGACACGGATTCAGGCAGTCGGGATGATCGAGGGCTACCGTTACATGGTCGTCTACACACGGCGCGGCGATGTTACGTGGATCATCTCCGCGCGCCGCATGCACGATAAGGAGTGGAAGAAATGGCAAGGATGACATTAAGCCAGATCGCCCGGCACGGTGGAACCATCAATCGGGACAAGGTGAATGCCACCACGGAAGCTGATATCGACCGTCAGGCGAGTGAGGACGGCACGGATGATACAAGCCATCTGTCCGCCCCATACCCGACACCCGCAACCGTGCGGAAGACGCTGCGCATGACCCAGAAACAGATCGCGGATCTGACCGGCATCCCTGTGGCGACATGGCGCAACTGGGAGCAGGGTCGTGTGGGTCTGGACCCGGCCGTGCAGGCGCTGCTGCGTATTCTGGAGCGCGAACCTGATGCGGCGCGTCGGGCGCTAGATGTGGCGGCGGAATAGCGCGGACGCCATATCCTTCCCAATCATCCAATGGTTCTGGCAGAGAACTCGTATATTATATGGCAGGCAGTCTACCGCCAGACGGGAACCACGATCGAGGTCGTGGCCGTCAACAAGCGAGGGGAGATTTACCGATGAACTCGATTGCGCATGTGTCCGAGACGACAACCACGGTCACCGTCAACCGTGCCGACTGGGAGGCCATCCTTAATCGGCTGGATGACAGGCAAGACCGGGAAGCGATTGCCCAGTCTGAAATCATCCTGTCCGATTATTGTGTGACCTATACGGCCGATGAGACACGCCGCACGGTGCTGGATGGAGTCCGAAAGTTGATCCAAGGCGATCTGGTGACCCGTGTGTTACGTGCTCAGATGGAGGATCTGTTGGATATAAAGTAGCTGAAGGAAAAACAATGTAGAGCATAGCCTGCGTTTATATATGAAAGACCTCATGTAAATTATTAACATATACAATTTGAGATAAATTATGAGTGAAGAAAAAAATAATCGTAAAACCATAAATGTAGATAATAGAGATACTAATGAATCAGTTTATAATAAAATTTTTCAACTTAACGAGGAAAATATTTCACTAAAGAAATCTATATCGAAGGAGAAGGAGGATAGAGCCAATTCGGAATTATCTATTTCGTCTAAGTATGAAGATAAAATATATAAATTAATAGAACAAATTAACACATTAAAAATAGAAAATGAGAATATTATAAAAAATAATTCTTCTGAAATGGAACTTCTTAAATTAAATTTAAAAAACGAGAAAGAAAAACTTTTTTATCACTTATCTAAAAAAGAAGAGGCATTAAATGAAAAGATGGAAAATTTCTCCCAACAAAGAGAGAAATATACAAAAGAATACAAAGAAAATCTTGTAAAATCATCAAGTAATTTTGTAAGGATTACTGTTCTATCCCTCGAAAAAGAGGAGAGATATTACAAAACAAGGTCAAGTAATTGGAATATTTTAGGGGCTTTTATATTGGCTTTTGGTCTAATATTGACAACAATAATATCTTTTTGGGGAATAAATAGTATTTATTTGAATATATCATGGCCTTCTCTCGTTTTTTATTCAGCTCGTGGCATTATATTACTTGCATTGGTTGGTTTTTTTACAAGATATACATTTACAAATGCATCAAATCATATGAAGGAAGCATTGAGAATATCTAATAGAATTCATGCCATAAAATTCGGGCAGTTCTATTTAGAAACATATGGTTTGTCTGCGACATGGCCTGAAGTAAAAGAAGTATTTTCGAAATGGAACGGAGAGGATTGCACAAATTGGGACGGGAAAATAAAATTTGAAGAACTAAATAACGCTATTTTAACACTATCCTCTATAATAAGCAAAGAAAAGGAAAAGGGATTGAAATCTTAATTATTCAATTCCATGCTCTCGCAACTGCATCGCCACATAAAACGCATGCAGCTTGAGCGGGATCGTGACCAGCAACCCGATAAGGACGACAACGCCGCCCGCACCGGAGATGACGCCCTCCATGAAGGGCGTCATGCTGTCACCCCCAGCACCTGGAGCGCCTGCTGCACCTGTGTCTGGGAGGGCGCAGCGGCAGAACCGGACAGTCGTGCCCCGACGTTCCGACGCGCGGCCACGCTGTCCAGCAGGGCCTTGAACGCGGACACGATAGTGCTCAGGGCGCTCAGGGCCGTGTTGGCGTCGGACAGGTCCGTGCTGGGGACCTTGGTCGAGACCCCGGTGATTGCGGCGCTCAGGTCGCTTTCCACCTTGGTCAGCGCGGACAGGATGCTGTCCACCCGGGTTTTCCAGTTCGTGTCGTCATAGGTGATGGTCAGCGTGGATCCGGCCGCCGTGGAAAAGTCGGTCAGGGCGGTGGATAGCGCCGTGTCCGCCAGGCCGATGATGCCCACGGCGGGCGTACCGATCGCGCTGGCGACGGCGGCGATGCTCAGGACGGTGGTGACGGCGTTCAGGCCGGCCTGCCCGTAATCCTTGATCTCGGCCACGTTGATCGTAACCGGCCGCTTAAGGCCGCCATTAATCATGCGGCCTGTTTGTGAAGATCTGTGAGAGGTTGCCAGTTCCATGGCAACAGTTCATGGAGCCGGTTGATCTTGTGCTCGTTGATACGGGCCAGGACGTCGGCAAGGTAATCATGCGGATTGAGGCCTGAGAGTTTTGCGCTTTCGATGAGGGTCATGGCATCAGCGATGTTGTCCCCACCGGCATCGGAACCGGCAAAGAGATAGTTTTTTCGGCCGACGCATACGGGCCGTATGGCCCGTTCGGCAGGATTATTGTCAATGGCGACACGACCATCTTCCACAAACAGGATAAAGGCGGCCCACCGGTTGAGCGCATAGCGGATCGCTTTTGCCAGTTCTCCCTTCCCGGGGATGCGGGTGAGCTGTGCTTCGCACCAGGCATGGAACGCTATAACGCGGGGGCGGCTTTTTTCCTGTCGGACAGCCAGACGGTGCCTGGCGGGATGCCCGGTGATCTGCCGCTCGATATCGTAGAGCTCTCCGATCTGCTCAAGCGCTTCCCTTGCAATTGTCGAGAAGCTGCCTTTCCAGACATCATGGAATGCCCGACGCAGGTGGGCCCAGCAGGCCGCTTCGCGCACACGCACGGTTCCCGTTGCATCGGGTTTATACAGGTCCCTGAACCCGGCGTAGGCGTCTGCCTGCAGAATACCACGGAACTGTGCCAGATGGGTCTGGGGATTGATCCCCTTGCGATCGGGAGAGAACCAGTAGGCAACGGCGGGCGGATCACTCCCGCCCCAGGGGCGGGGATCGCGCAGATAGGTCCAGATCCGCCCTTCCTTCACACCGCGTGGTTTGCCCGCCTGGCGCAGGCGGGGATCAAGAACCTGGATGGGCGTATCATCGGCATGCAGCAGGTCTGCCTTTACGACATCCTGACGGATCAGATCTATGAGAGGCCGCAGGACTGCAACGGCCTGACCACACCAGTCGATCAGGGTTGAACGAGGGATTTCGACACCCTGACGGGCAAAGATCTCGTTCTGACGATAAAGCGGGATATGGTCATCGAATTTCGAGACCAGGATATGGGCCAGGAGCCCGGGGCCAGCCATGCCCCGGGGGACAGGGCGCGATGGCGCTTCAGGCTGCACCATTGTTTGGCAATGACGGCAGGATTTCTTCAGCCGTGCCGTTTCGACAATTTTCAGTTTTGCCGCAATAAAGTCCAGTATCTCGGTGACATCTTCGCCAACGAGGCGCAAGGGACTGCCACAGGTGGAACAGGCTTCACCCGGGTCGAGCACAATGCGCTCCCGTGGTGTGGCGTCCGAGACCCGGGGCCTGCCGCGCCGTCTTTGGGGAGAGACCACGGCATCGCCGTTATCGCCCCCCTCACTTTCGGGAGACGGATCGGCTGCCGCGATGGCGATTTCCACATCTTCGAGGAGCAGTTCGAGTTGTTCAGTCTCACGCTCGATCTTTTCTGAACTGGCCCCGAATTTCTGTTTCTGCAGGCGAGCGATCCGGATCCTGAGCGACTGGACAAGGGCATCATAGGCCCGGGCCGACGCCGACAGCCGCACGA
>NZ_VWPI01000045.1 GCF_015155755.1 Komagataeibacter sp. FXV3
CTGGCGGGACCAGCCAAGCGTGAGGCCTTTGCAAAAGTGCGCGCCGGTGACCCCGCGGAACCCGCCAGCCACATCACGACCGAGGGCGAACTCATCTGGCTTATGGACAAGGCGGCGGCGGGACAATGAACGTGGTAAAGGCCGCCGCGCCGCCAGCGGGGCGCAGGATGGATAATGCAGCCAGCCAGAAGGATAACAGGAACCCGGACATGACAAGCCAGATCAGTGACCCGCGCGAGGAACAGAAACGCCATGCCGCGATCGAAGCCGCGTCCATGGTCAGGGAAGGCATGGTGGTCGGCCTTGGTTCAGGCACCACATCGGCCTACATGATTGACGAACTGGGCCGCCGATGGGCTGAAGGCCTGCGGTTTGCCGCCATTCCCACATCCGAACGCTCGGCCGAGCAGGCGCGCTCGCACGGGATCAAACTGGTGACATTCGCCACCCATCCGCTGATCGATCTTGATATTGACGGCGCGGATGAAGTGGAGATGGGCACGCTCAACCTGATCAAGGGACGCGGCGGGGCGCTGTTTCGGGAAAAGATCGTGGCCGCGGCCTCACGTCGCTTCGTGGTGGTGGTGGATGAAAGCAAGCTGGTGCCACGGCTGGGTCACCACATGCCCGTGCCGGTGGAGGTCACGACATTCGGCTGGGAACTGACGGCCACCCGGCTGCAGGATCTGGGCGCACGTCCCATTTTGCGGCTGGACCAGCATGGCGTGCCCTTCAACACCGACGGGGGCAACCTGATCCTGGACTGCAATTTCGGGGAAATCCCGGATTCCGTGGCATTGGCGCGCAGGATCCGCTCCATCGTGGGCGTCATCGAAAGTGGCCTGTTCATTGGCCGCACGTCCGAAGTCATCGTGGCGGGCCGGGACGGCCTGAAACATCTCATGGCCGCATGACCATGTGCCTGTTACCGCATGGTGGCAGGTTTGTGCCGGTCATCTGAACGTTTCATGAAACCAGTGGAACAATGAGCATGGGGAAGATTTCAAAAGCGAGGCCGTAAGGATTGCGTTGAGCAGGCAGGCGGTCACGCACGCGTTGGGAACTGACCGATGGACTGCCTGTGCCGCCTGAAAGGACGGGTTTATCGAAATAATAAAAATATATTCCGATATATCTTGACGTAAGATATATCGGAACGTATATCGGTAAGCATGAAACACAGAAACAGACACGCAGGCGGTCGTAACCGCCAGACTTTCTCCCCCGAAGGCATGGCAGGTTCCGGGGAACCCCGCCGCCATCACGGTCGCGGTGGACACCACGGCGGTGGCCGCCGGGGCGGGCGTCACCGGCTGTTCGATTATGGTGAGATGCGGCTTCTGGTCCTCTCGCTGATCGCTCAAAAACCGACCTACGGCTACGAACTGATCCGCATGATCGAGGAAAAGTTCGGTGGCAGCTACGCCCCCAGCCCCGGCGTGATCTACCCCACGCTGACATGGCTGGATGAAGCGGGTTACGCCCGGATTGTCGAAGCCGATGGCCGCAAGAACTACCACATCACGCCGGAAGGCGAGGCCTTCCTGGCCGCCAGCGGTGCGGCCCTCGATGAAATCCTGTCCCGTGCTGCAACAGGTGCGGCAGAGGGCAGGGGAGGTCGCAAGGATGTCCCGATGCCGGTCATGCGCGGCATGGAAAACCTGCGCACGGCACTGCGCCTGAGGCTGCGCAACGGTGGCCTTGATAAAGACGCCGAGGAAAAGATCGCAGCCCTGCTGGACGATGCCGCCCGGGCGATCGGGCAGGTCTGAAAGCGCAATTTCCCCGCCCGGTTGGCCAACAGGCCGCCCGGTCAGGGTGCCCCATAATCCCGCCATGTATGGATCTGTTGTTTACGGACTGTCATGGCGTGCTTTGTGAGTGACCGGACAAAGGTTGCTCACGTTCCAGACTATCCATCCGGCGATCTGGAACATTTACCGCAATAGTCCGGCCCATGCAGGAACATCAGTTCTGGCCCGGATATTCCCGATACTGCCCATTACATCACACGACCTCACATTTATGGCACGACGGACCAGAGGTCGAACCGAAGGATATATCATGAAGCGTTCAATTCTGTTTGCCCTTGCCCTTGGCATCTCCCTTCCGCTGGCAGCTCAGGCCCAGTCCCCTGACCAGAACCAGGGCAGCGGGCAGGGCGAACATCGTGGCCATGGCGGTCACGGCCATCACGGTGGCAGGCATGGCGGCCACAGTCATCATGGGGGGCAGGGCGGCGACCACCAGAATGGTGGTGACCAGAACGACGGTCCCGGTGGCGAACGCGGGGATCGCGGTGGTGAAAACCGCGGCGGCCAGAACAACGGCCCCGGCGCGCATGACAACCATGGCAGCGACGGCCAGAACGGCAACTGGGGTGAACACGGCGGCGACCGTAACGGCGGTGGCGGGAACCAGAACAGCAGCGGTTCCAACTGATCCCGTCCCCACAGCAGAAGGCCCGGCAATATGCCGGGCCTTTTTTGTTGAAAAGACCGGGCCCGCGCCATGCTGCCTGACCGTTCTGAACACAACCGGCAGAAAAGCACGCTGACAGGCAGGGACGTGCATGCAACCTGTCACCGGCCATTTCCGTTGCACGTGAACCTGTCAGAGGAGGAACGTCATGTTCAGGATGCAGGTCAGAAATAATCCGGATATTCCCGTGCCGTCTGAACCGCCGACCACGGTACCACCGCCCACACCCATTCCGGATCCCGGGCCTGACCCGGATGACGATCCGCTGGATGATCCCCGGCCGGATGTACCGGACTGGGGCAGTGATGACGAACCGGTTGATCCGCCCACGGATGACCCGCTTGATCCGTTTGCACCCGATGAGAAAGACAGGGGCACCGTCGAAGACTGGTAAGCCGGGGGTACATTTCGTGACGGGAACACAACCGGTTGGCGGATTAAGGTTGGGCCACAACAGGTGCAATGCCACTGCTGTTTCATTTACCTGCCTTTTCGGCATTCGCCATGACCATGTTCCTGATAAACGGCGTCTCGTTCGCGTGACAGATGCTGCTGCCCGTCTGGCTCATCCATGCCTGCGGCGTCCCACCCGACCGCACGGGCCTGTTCATGCGCCCGCTGCGGGTGGGGATGATGTGCGGCTATCCCCTGATGGACTGTCTGGCCGATCGCTCTGGCATTCGCGGGCTGAGTGGTTGCGGTGCGCTCTGCACCTGCACCTGCATCGGCACGCTGCTGCTGGCTGTTGCCCTGTTCCTGCGCGGTGCGGGGACAGGCACAGTCGGCATCCCCGCCATGAGCGCGGGTTATGCATCCGTCGCACAGCCGGATATTCTCGTGGCAACAACCGCCCTGAACATCGTGCAGTGGATCGGCGACCCGACCCTGACAACGCTCTGCGCCACCTTCCTCGGATGGCGACTGTCGGCAGATATGCTGCCAAAGGCACGCGCCACGACATGACAACGATCCACTGCGCGGCATTCCGGCATACGGTCACTTTCCGCGCCGTCGCCTGCGTCCATGCGGCAAGAGGGGGGGCTCCATGAGATGCCTGTAGTCATTTACCATACGGTAAACCCGGCATCGACATTGACAATGGCCCCGGTCATAAGACTGGCGGCGTCCGATGCCAGAAACTGCACGACCGAGGCGACCTCGTCTGGCTGGCCTACGCGGTGCATGGGCGTGCCATCCAGCCATGCGGCATACAGGCGCGGATTTTCCATGCCAAAGCGGGTCAGGGTCGTCTCGATATAGGTGGGGGCCACCGCATTGACCCGTATCCCGCGCGTGGCCCATTCTGCCGCAAGGGAGCGTGTGTACTGGTGCACGCCTGCCTTTGATGCGTTATAGGCCGCCTGTTCCTGTGGGCGGTTGACAATCAGGCCCGACATGGACCCGATATTCACGATCGTGCCATGACCCTGTTCCAGCATGATGCGGCCAAATGCCCGGCAGCAGCGAAAAATGCCGTTGAGGTTGATATCAACCTGTTTCAGCCACTGTGCATCCGTCATGTCTTCGGCCCGGACTTCGGATATGCAGATCCCGGCACTACAGACCAGGATATCGACACGGCCTTCCCCGGCCTTGATCCGTGTGGCGCAGGCATCCACCTGTGCCGTATCGGTTACGTCCAGTGCCATGGCCGATACATCCAGCCCCTGCGCTGCCAGTTCGGCCACGGCACGTGCCGCAAGTTCCGTATCACGATCGGCGATAATGACGCGGGCGCCGAATTCCGCCAGCGCCGTAACGCAGGCCAGACCAATATTCTGCGCGCCGCCGGTGACAACCGCGACACGTCCGTCAAGACGGAGTTTTTCCGTATACATATGCCTATGTCCTGAACAGGTAAGCCGTTTTCATGCACCCGCAAGCAGCGGATGATCCGTGCTGCGGGCCAGCGCCATACCGTCTGCATCAAACAGATGACAGTGTTCTTCCTCAAACGTCATGCATATGGGGGTATCGGCACTGTCGGTATTGTCCCCGCCCGTCTGCACGACAATCATCTGTCCGTCAGGCAGGCGCACATGCAAAAGCGTGACGGCCCCCAGCCGCTCGCTGACCTCGACCATGCCCTGTACCGCCCCTTGCGGGTCAATACGGATATGTTCGGGCCGGATGCCCAGCGTGGCAGGCGCACCGACTTCCAGCCCGCCCTGTTGCGTGGGGATGGATACGCTGAGTGTTTCCGTCCGTACCTGCATGGTCCCGTCAGGGTCATGGGCATTGATGGTAGCGGGCAGCAGGTTCATGGGCGGGGATCCCATGAAACGGGCGACAAACAGGTTGCGGGGCCGGTGATAGAGTTCCAGCGGGGTGCCGATCTGCTCCACGACACCTTTGTCGAGGACCACGATCCGGTCGGCCATGGTCATGGCTTCCACCTGATCATGGGTTACGTAGATGGTCGTTGCATCCAGCCGCCGGTGCAGGCTGGCCAGTTCCACGCGCATCTGCCCACGGAGCGCGGCGTCGAGATTGGACAGCGGTTCATCAAACAGGAAGACCCTGGGATTACGCACGATCGCGCGTCCGATCGCCACGCGCTGCCGCTGGCCACCCGAAAGCTGGCCCGGCTTGTGATCAAGATAGGGATCAAGCTGCAGGATGCGCGCCACGTCACCGATACGCTGCCGCCGCTCGGCTTCGGGCATGCCGGCAAGCCGCAGCGAAAACTCCATGTTGCGGTAAACATTCATGTGCGGATACAGCGCATAGGACTGGAAGACCATTGCCACGCCGCGTCGCGCGGGTTCGGTGTCGTTCACCCGCTGCCCGTCAATCAGCAGGTCGCCTGCACTTATGTCCTCCAGCCCCGCGATCATGCGCAGCAGGGTGGATTTGCCGCACCCCGAAGGGCCGACAAAGACGATGAATTCCCGCTCGGCAATGGCAAGCGAGACACCCTTGATGATTTCCTCATGCAGATAGGTCTTGCGCAGGTTACGCAGTTCTACTGTCGCCATGGTATGTTCCTGTTGCTGCCGCGCGGGTTATTCGCCCCGGTTCTATTTCACCGCCCCGAATGTCAGGCCGCGTACAAGCTGTTTCTGGCTGACCCAGCCAAAGACCATGATGGGTGCCACCGCCAGCGTGGAGGCGGCCGACAGCTTGGCGAAAAACAGTCCTTCGGGTGAGGAGAAGGACGCAATGAACGTTGTCAGCGGTGCCGCAATGGAAGAGGTCAGGTTCAGTGACCAGAACGTTTCATTCCAGCACAGGATCAGGGAAAGCAGTCCGGTCGAGGCAATGCCCGGCAGCGCCAGCGGCATAAGCACCTGTGTTACTTCCTGCCAGCGTGTCGCCCCGTCCATTCGCCCGGCTTCCAGTATGGCGACCGGCACTTCCCTGAAAAAAGTATAGAGCATCCATACCGTAATGGGCAGGTTGGTCAGCATGTAGATCACGATCAGCCCCGTCCGGCTGTCCAGCAGGCCGGTGGCGCGGGCCAGCAGGTAGATCGGTACCAGCACGCCCACCGATGGCAGCATGCGGGTGGACAGCATCCACAGCAGGGTCATGCGCGTGCGCGGCCCGGGCAGGAACGCCATGGCGTAGGCGGCGGGAATGGATACCAGCAGGGCCACCAGGGTTGCCATGACCGAAATCACGACGCTGTTGGTGGCGAAATGCCAGTAATTCTCCCGCGCGAATACATCCTGATAGCTTGAAAGCGTGGGATGGAAGAGGAAATGTGGCGGTGTGGAGAGGGCGTCAGGCTCACTTTTGAAACCCGTCAGGAACATCCACAGGATCGGGAAGAACATCCATAATGCAATGCCCCAGGCCAGGACGGTGATTGCGGCATGGCGCAGGCGTGTGCTGGTTCTTGCCATGTCAGGTCTCCAGATTGCGGGCCACGGCGCGCAGCAGGAAGGCCGCCACGATATTGGCGACGACAATGGCCACGACACCACCGGCCGAGGCCCCGCCCACATCAAACTGCAGCAGGGCGCGTGAATAGATGAGAAACGCCAGATTGGTGGAGGCGACACCGGGTCCACCTGCGGTGGTGACCGAAATTTCGGCAAATATGGTCAGCAGGAAAATGGTCTCGATCATGATTACGACCGTAATCGCACGCGACAGGTGGGGCAGGGTGATGTTGATGAACTGCGCCACCATGCCCGCGCCGTCCATGCGCGCGGCTTCCTTCTGTTCCATATCAAGCGACTGGATGGCGGTCAGCAGGATCAGGACCGCAAAGGGCAGCCATTCCCATGCCACGATCATCACCAGCGTTGCCAGTGGATAGCGTGACAGCCAGTCGATCGGTGTCAGGCCCACGGCCCGCATCATGGCGGAATACACGCCATAGATCGGGTGCAGCATGAGGTTCTTCCACAGCAGGGCGGCAACCGTGGGCATGATGAAGAACGGCGAGATGACCAGGACGCGGGCAATGCCGCGCCCTGCGAACGCCTCGTTATACAGGACCGCCAGCAATGTCCCCAGCCCCACCGATATGGCCAGCACGCCGCCAACCAGAATGGCCGTATTTTCCAGCGATGTCATGAAATCCGGATCGGTCAGCAGGTACCAGTAATTGTTGATGCCCGCAAAACCCTGCTGGGTCGGGTCCACCAGGTTATAGTTTCGTAACGAATACCACAGCGTCATAAGCAACGGCACCACCGACCATAACAGCAGCAGCATGATCGCGGGGGATTGCAGCACGAAGCCCTGCAGGTGCCTGCCGCGGGCGGCACGGCCCGCAGGATTGTCCATTACGGGTGGATGTACTGCCACTTTGTCCATCTTCGCCCCCTCAGTGCAGGTAACCGGACTGGCGCATGGTGCGGCTTACGGAGGCCTGTGCCGCACCCAGCGCCTGTTCGACCGTCATCTGGCCCGACAGCGTTGCCGCAACGGTCTGGCCAACCTGGGTGCCTATGGCCTGAAAGGGTGCGATGCCGACAAACTGCGCGCCACCATACGAGCGTGGCTGCTTTGTCTGACCATTGGGATCGGCGTTGTCTATGGCGGAATGGACGAACGTGGCGAATGGCGCCGCCTTCTGGTAATCAGGGTTGTCATAGGTGGACACACGGGTCCCCGCTGGCACCGCCACCCAGCCTTCATGCTGCGCCACAAGCTGGACATAGGTTCTGGACGTCGCCCATTCTATGAAAATGCGCGCGTCATCCGCATGTCTGGATGATGCGGGAATGGCAAGGTTCCAGCTCCACAGCCATGTCGGTCCCTTGCCATACGGACCGGTGGGGGCGGCGGAAAAACCGACCCTGTCGGCCACATGCGACTGCCTGGGATCAAACAGCAGGCCGCCCGCAACGGTTGAATCCACCCATATGCCGCAATGACCGCTGGCGAACAGGGCCAGGTTTTCATTAAATCCATTTGACGTGGCGCCGGGTGGCCCGTCGGCCTTCATGGCCGATACATACCACTGCAGTGCCGCCTTCCATTCCGGGGTATCAAGCATTGGCTTCCACCCTTCGCCAAACCACTGCCCGCCAAACGTATTCACCAGCGAGGTGACATAGGCCATGTTCTCGCCCCAGCCCGGTTTGCCACGCAGGCACAGGCCATAGGTCTGGCTGTCCCTGTCCGTGATCCTGTCGGCATAGGTGCGGATCTGGTCATAGGTGGGGTGCTGCGGCATGGTCAGCCCGGCCTTCTGGAACAGATCGGTCCGGTAATAGGTCATGACACTTTCCGCATAGAACGGCAGGGCATACAGTCTGGAGTCCACACTCAGCCCGGCGCGTACGGAAGGCACGATGTCATTCACATCATAATCCGGCCCGGGTTTCAGTTCGGCCAGCCATCCCTGCCTTGCCCATATTGGTACTTCGTAATTGCCAATGGTCAGGATATCGAACTGCCCGGCATGGGTTGCGATATCGGTCGTCACACGCTGGCGCAGGACGTTTTCCTCCAGCGTGACCCAGTTCAGGTGAATATCGGGGTGGGCTTTTTCAAACTCGCCTGACAGCTGTTTCATGATGATCATGTCACCATTATTGACCGTGGCGATTGTCAGCGTACCGCCCGCCTGCGCGCCACCGGCCAGCAGCATGCCGGCAGCGGTCATGCAGGCCAGGATCCTGGAAGTCGCCATTACAATACCCTTTATTGATTTGTTCCGTTTTTTTTGCGGTATCTGGCCTGAAAGCCCGGTTCTCGGGTTTTTGTGTAAAGCGCCACGGAAACCTTCCGGTTCCCATGATGCCTGTCTTATTTGTTCATGATCTGCCTGTAACGGATCTGGTCAGCATACATCTGGGTAAAGACCCCGAATTTTCTGGCATGAAAGGCAGCACTCCCGGCACAGGGCCGTATTTCCGCCCGTATGCGCGTCATGCCGGTCATGGCCGCCCGGATGGAGGGATATACCCCCGCCGCGACCGCACCCAGTATCGCGCTGCCCAGCAGCACGGAATCAGGTTCTTCCGGCAGCACGATACGGCAGCCGGTGGCATTGGCATGCTCGCGGACGAAAACGGGGTTTTTCGTTCCCCCGCCGGTGGCGATGATCGTATCGATCGCATAGCCCTGCCGGTTCAGCACCGTTACGATATCGCGTGTGCCATAAGCCAGTGCCTGTATTGTCGCCAGATACAGTAATGCCAGATCATGCGTCGTGGCACTTAGAACAAGCCCGCTGACCATGCCACGCAGGGTCGGATCGGCATGGGGGGAACGGTTGCCATGGAAATCCGGCATGACGTGCAGGTCTTCCGTCAGCGTACCTGCGGGCCGGTCGCCTTCGGTTTCGGCAAGCAGGTCGTTAAGGACCTGATAGACCGTCCTGCCTTCGTTTTCAGCCTGCTGGCGTAACGCCGGTGTGGCGGGATGGGTGGCGATGATGAAATCGATCAGGCTGCCCGTGGCCGACTGGCCTGCTTCATTCAGCCACATGTCCGGTAGCATGGCATCACGGTAGGGGCCCCAGACACCGGGCACGAAGCGGGGCAGGGGAGAGACCGCCATGTGGCAGCTCGACGTGCCGCCAATCAATGCCAGACGCTGGTTGAATGCAGGCGGTTCGCCATCTGTCGTGCCCCCCATCACGCCAATGCCACCCGCATGCGCATCAATGGCGGATACCGCGACCGGAATACCCGCCGGAAGGCCCAATTCCATGGCTGCCCGCGCGTCCAGCCCGCGCCCGACACGTTCGCCCAGGGCCTTGATGTCCGTGCCGATGCGGCGGTACCCTTCATCAGCCAGCACGCCAAGGCCTATGGCCCGGAAATAGGTATCATCCCAGCGGTTCTCATGCGCGAGGTAAGTCCATTTGCATACGGTTGAACAGCGAGAGCGCGAACTGACCCCGGTTGCGCGCCAGGTCAGGTAATCCGGCAGGTCAAGGAAAAGGGCGGCGCGCGCGAATACATCGGGCAGATGGCGCTTGAGCCATAACAGCTTTGGTGTTTCCATCTCGGGCGAAATCATGCCGCCCACGTAACGCAGCACGTCATGATGGCCTGCATTGATCCCGGCAGCCTCGGCCATGGCACGGTGATCCATCCACAGGATCACGTCCTGCCCCGGCGCACCATCAGCATCAATGGACAGTGGCTGGCCATCAGGACCAGCCACCACCAGCGAACAGGTCGCGTCAAACCCGATACCCCGTACATCCAGCGTTTCTCCTGCCGCATCCCGCGCCATGGTCATGGCGATGCCAACGCTGGCACACACCGCGCGCCATATGTCAGCAGAGGACTGCTGCATGTAACCGGCACGTGGCTGCCACGTACGGGTTGGCGTACTGCCTGCGCCCAGCTTGTAGCCGTCCAGTGTAAAAATGCCCGCACGTGCGCTGCCTGTTCCCACATCAATGCCAATGACGACATCCATTACCTGGTCCATTCCTTCATGTCGGGGGAGCCGCCCCTGTCCGGCCACGGAAACCCGGTTCCCCGGGCAACAGGGAAAAAGGATGCACAGGGAAAAGCCTTCATTTTCCCATGATAATCGTGTCTTCTTCGACCTTGGCCTGCAAGGCCTGCTGCTGCGCGCGCAGTTGTGCGGGCAGAAAGGGGTAAATCAGGTATTCATAGACGGTTGCCCCCAGCAGGCCGCCAATCAGGGGACCAACAACGGGCACCCACCAGTAATGACCCGCCGCCGGAAGGGCGGCTTCATGCCATCCGGCCATATAGGCGAACAGTCGTGGCCCGAGGTCACGGGCGGGATTTATGGCCCATGCTTCCAGATATCCCATGGAGGCGCCAATGGCCGCGACCAGGAATCCAATGATCAGCGCACCGAAATTGGCGCCTGGCGCCATTTCGTTATACTGTTCGGTAACGGTAAAGATACCGAATACCAGTATGGCGGTCAGGATGATTTCATCACTGAAGGCATGCCATACGGTTATGCCCGACGCGGGTGCGGTAAAGAATACGCCCGCAGCCCCACCC
>NZ_VWPI01000046.1 GCF_015155755.1 Komagataeibacter sp. FXV3
CCTCAGCCTGGCGGATCACACCCATGATCTGCGCGTCAGTAAAGCGATCACTCTTCATCAGAATCTCCTCATCCTTACGCTGAGAAAATTCTCATTCAAAAGCCACTCTTTTTATGGGGGGATTACCGCGACATAGAGCAGGCGGCGCTCTTCCTCGATGTCGTCCTGCTCACCGGTGGCCAGATCGGATGGAATGCAGCCATCCACCACATTCATCACGAACACGTTCTTCCACTCCTGCCCCTTGGCGGAATGAATGGTCGAGAGGATCAGATAATCTTCATCCAATAACGGTACGCCGGCCTGGTCGGATGTGGCATCCGGCGGGTCCAGCGTCAGTTCCGTCAGGAATTTCTCCCGTGAGGGATAACTGCCAGCGATCTGTTCCAGCTGCACCAGATCGGCCAGGCGGGTGGAGGCGTCCTCATGCAGCCGCTCCAGATGCGGTTCATACCAGTAGCGTACAGCCGCGATCTCGCCCGGCCAGCCGACCTGATGGCTGCCAAGAGCGGTCAGCAGGTTCACGAAACCCGTCCAGGCTTCGCCACTCCGCTGCGGCGCTTTCACATCCTTAAATGCCTCGAAGGGATGAGCACTCTCGCCCATCGTATCCAGCACGCGCCGGGCTGAGGTCGGCCCCACGCCCGGCAGAAGCTGCAGGATCCGGAAGCCCGCAATGCGGTCGCGCGGGTTCTGGACAAAGCGCAGCAGCGCCAGCACATCCTTCACATGGGCGCTGTCGAGAAACTTCAGGCCGCCGAACTTCACGAATGGGATATTGCGCCGGGTCAGTTCCACCTCCAGCGTACCGCTATGGTGCGAGGCCCGGAACAGCACCGCCTGCTGCTTCATCGGCGTTCCAGCCTCACGTTCTTCCAGCACCCGATCGGCGATATAGTTCGCCTGAGCAGTGTCGTCCCGGATGGTGACCAGTCGTGGTTTTTCATCCGAGGTCCGTTCGGTCCACAGATCCTTGGTGAACCGCTCGGTTGCTTCCCCGATCACCGCATTGGCTGCATCCAATATAGGTTTCGTGGAACGATAGTTCCGGTCCAGCGTCACGACGCGGGCTTCAGGTTTGAACTCTCCCGGAAAATCAAGGATGTTACGCACGGTCGCGGCCCGGAAGGCATAGATCGACTGCGCGTCATCACCCACCACCGTCAGGCCTCGCCCGTCCGGTTTCATGCCCAGCAGAATGTCCGCCTGCAGCCGGTTGGTGTCCTGATACTCGTCGACCAGCACATGATCCCATTTGCCACCGATGTCAGCGGCCAGCACCGGATCGCTGACCATCTGCGCCCAGCACAGCAGCAGGTCGTCGTAATCCAGCACCCCCTGTTCCTGCTTCGCCGTGACATAGCCTGCAAAGAGCTGTTTCAGCTGCGCTTCCCAGCCCGCGCACCACGGATAGTGCTTCAGCAACACGTCGGCGAGTGGTGCGCCCGAGTTCACCACACGGGAATAGATCGCCAGACAGGTGCCCTTGCCGGGAAACCGCTTTTCGGTTTTCGAAAACCCCAGATCATGCCTGATCAGATTCATCAGATCGGCGGAATCCTCCCGATCATGGATCGAGAAGGCCGGGTCCATGCCGATCTGCTGGGCATACTCCCGCAGAAGCCGCGCGCCGATGGAATGAAACGTCCCGGCCCAGGCCAGCGCGTCGGCCAGAGGCCCGGCTTTGTCGCCGAGCACCGTTTTGCAGATGCGTTCCACCCGTCGCGTCATCTCGACACTGGCCCGACGCGAGAAGGTCAGCAGCAGGATACGGCGCGGATCGGCGCCCGAGGCGATCAGATGCGCGACCCGATGGGCCAGCGTGTTGGTCTTGCCCGATCCGGCCCCGGCAATGACCAGCAGCGGGGGTGAATCCGCCCCGCCTGCCGAGACTCCGGTCCCGTGCGTGACGGCCTGTCGCTGGGCGTCATTCAGACGGGACAGATAATCGTCGCTGTTTGAGGCGGGAGAAGTCTCTGAATTCAATTCCTTAAGGTACCTTCACCAATAATTCCGGGTGGTTATGCGCCCCGCATCATGCCTGACGCGGTGCGAATTTGCATTGACTTCCATCGTCACATCGGAACAAATCACGAACATATAATCATGAATTCCGCCTGCACAAGGGACATCGAGCCGTGAAATGACTGCTGAACTCAATAAAAAATCCGGTCTGGAGACGCTTCGGGCTGCGATCAGCCGTCTCGAAGGGCATAGCGACCGACGCCGCAAGATGCTGCCTTTTGGCGTGCGCGAGATCGACAGCCGCCTGCCCGGTGGCGGGCTGGCGCTGGGTGCGTTGCACGAGGTGGCGGGCGGCGGCAACGATGCGCTGCACAGTGCGGCGGCCGGACAGTTTTGCGCCGGCATTGCGGCCCGCACGCGCGGCAAGGTGCTGTGGATCGTCACCCGCCAGGATGTGTTCGCCCCTTCCCTGAAGCAGGTAGGGCTGTCGGCACGCCGGACTATCTATGTCGAGGCGGGATCGGACGTCGATGTGCTGGCCTGTTTCGAGGAAGGACTGCGGCATGGCGGCCTCGGGGCCGTGGTCGCCGAGGTGGCGCGTCTGTCCATGACGGCCTCACGCCGCCTGCAACTGGCGGCCGAAACGTCCGGCTCCCTGGGCATCGCCATCCGACGCTGGCGGCGGCAGACGGATGCGGCAGATTTTGGCCAGCCCACGGCTTCCGTCACACGCTGGCGGGTCTCCGTCCTGCCATCCGTGCCTTTACCGGTGCCCGGTGTGGGAAGACCGCGCTGGTTGCTGGAACTCATCCGCGCCCGCGCAGGCGAATGTGCCGATTTTGAAGTGGAGGCCTGTGATGCCAAAGGAAGGCTCGCTCCATGCAGCCCGATCGCGGATCGTCTCTCTTTACCTGCCGCTCTGGCCGACGGATCGGATCAGGAAGCGGCTGGGCAAAGACGCGCCCGCGCCTGAGGTGCCGCTGGCCCTTGTCGGACGGGAAGGACGACGACGGGTCTTACTGTCAGTCGATCTGGCCGCCCGGAAGCTGGGGCTGCGCCCCGGCATACCAGTCGCCAAGGCCCAGGCGCTCTATCCCGATCTAGTGCTGATGGACGCCGATCCCGAGGGCGACCGGCTGGGTCTGGAAAAGCTGGCGCTGTGGTTCCAGCACAGGATCGCGCCCATCGTGGCCGTCGATGCGCCTGACGGGCTGGTTCTGGACACGACCGGAGCGGATCACCTGCATGGCGGTGAACTTCCCATGCTCAAGGACATGGTTCATCGTATGGCGGGCGCCGGCTTTCGGGCAAAAGCTGTGGTGGCGGACACATGGGGCGCCGCACACGCCATAGCCCGCTATGGTCGGGCGCCGATTGCCATTGTACCCTCAGGCGGGACAGATTCTGCGCTGGCCGATCTTCCTCTTGAAGCGCTACGCCTGCCCTCCACCATTATCGAGGGGCTGGCCACGCTGGGTGTAGCCCGCATCGGGCCGCTGGCCGCCATGCCACGGGCGCCGCTGACCCTGCGTTTCGGCCCGGATGTGGCCCGCAGGCTGGATCAGGCTTTCGGGCGCATCGGAGAAGCCATCGTTCCGGTCCGCCCTGTCGATCCGGTCGAGGTCAGCCGGAACTTTGCCGAACCTATCGGAGCGGCCGAGACCATCGCGCGTTATATTGGCAAGCTGGTGCCGCTGCTCTGCCAGGGGCTGGACGAGCGCGGACAGGGCGTGCGCCGTCTCGACCTGCTGCTGCATCGGATAGATAGCCGGACCGAGGCGATCCGTGTAGCGACGGCCATGCCGGTGCGCGACGTCAAGCGCCTGACCCGACTGCTGTGCGAGAAGATCGAGACCATCGATCCGGGGTTCGGCATTGAGCGCATGGTGCTGATCGCCTCACTGGCCGAACCGATGGACCGGCGGCAGACCGTGTCCTCCCTGATCGCGGAGGAAGAAGCCGATGTGTCCGACCTGGTCGACACGCTGGCCAATCGTGTGGGCACGCAGGCGCTGTACCGGTTTGCCCCGGTGGAAAGCGACCTGCCCGAACGCTCCTTCTGCCGTGTGCCTGCACTGGCGCCCGAGGAGACAAAGGACTGGCCAGACCACTGGCCGCGTCCGACACGCCTGCTGGCGCGGCCCGAGCCGGTGCAGGCCATGGCGGAACTGCCGGACCAGCCACCGCTGTTCTTCATCTGGCGGGGCGTGCGACGGAAAGTAAAATGCGCCGACGGGCCGGAGCGGGTCTTTGGCGAATGGTGGAAGAATGACGCGGAACTGACCATCGCCCGGGATTACTTCCGGGTGGAGGACACCAGCGGTGAGCGCTTCTGGCTCTACCGGGCCGGCGATGGCGAGCATGGCGAGACCGGCTCGCAGGGCTGGTTCCTGCATGGGATCTTCGGATGAACACCTCGGCACTGCGTTACGCCGAACTGCAGGTGACGACCTATTTCTCGTTCCTGCGTGGAGCCTCCTCGCCGATCGAACTGTTCGAACAGGCAAAGGCGCTAGGCATCGAAGCCCTTGGTATCTGCGACCGCAATTCACTGGCAGGAATGGTGCAGGCGCATGGAGCGGCAAAGCAGGTCGGGCTCCGGCTTGTCGTGGGCTGTCGCCTCGATCTGGCCGATTTCCCGGCGATGCTGGTCTATCCGACCGACCGCGCGGCTTATGGCCGTCTCTGCCGACTGCTGAGCCTCGGCAAGGCACGAGCCGGCAAAGGCAAATGCCATCTGCTCTGGGAAGACTTGATCGCCTGGGGCGAGGGCCTGATCGTCGTCATGATCCCGGACACGGCAGATGATGCCTGCGCCCTGCATCTTCGCAAGCTGAAAGACGCCTTTGCCGACCGCGCCTATATGGCGCTGACACTGCTGCGCCGTCCCAATGACCAGATGCGGTTGTATGAACTGGCGAACCTGGCGCATCAGGCACGCTTGCCAACGGTCGTGACCAATGACGTGCTGTTCCACACCCATGACCGGCGCATCCTGCAGGATGTCGTCACCTGTATCCGGCATAATACCACCATCGACGAAGCGGGGTTCGTCCGCGAACGTCACGCGGACCGCTATCTCAAGCCACCGCAGGAAATGGGCCGACTGTTCGGTCGCTATCCCGAAGCGGTGGCCCGCACCCTGGATATCGTGGAGCGCTGCCGCTTCTCGCTCGACGATCTGGCTTATCAGTACCCCGATGAAGTCTCCGTGCCCGGCCAGACACCGCAACAGGCGCTGGAGGTGCTGACCTGGGAGGGCGCCCGTTCCGTCTATCCGGATGGCGTACCGGATGACGTGGCGGAAACGCTCCGCCATGAACTCCGCCTGATCGGGCGGATGCAATATGCGCCGTACTTCCTGACCGTGAACAGCATTGTCCGCTATGCACGCAGTCAGGACATTCTCTGCCAGGGCCGTGGCTCGGCGGCCAATTCTGCGGTCTGCTACGTGCTGGGAATTACCGCCATCGATCCGGCCCGCAACTCCCTGCTATTCGAACGCTTCGTCTCCGAGGAACGGGGCGAGCCGCCGGACATCGACGTCGATTTCGAACACGCACGACGCGAGCAGGTTATCCAGTGGGTCTATGAGCATTACGGTCGCGACCGCGCGGCGCTGACGGCGGTGGTGATCCGCTATCGCGCCAAGGGAGCGCTGCGTGACGTCGGCAAGGTGATGGGCCTCCCCGAAGACCTGATCCGAACCCTCTCGGGTCAGATCTGGGGCTGGGGGCGCAAGCTGGACGATGAGGCTCTCAATGACACCGGCATTGACCTGTCCGACCGGCGCATCCGCCTGACCCTTGATCTGGCCCGCTGCCTGATCGGCGTGCCCCGCCATCTGTCGCAGCATCCCGGCGGCTTCGTGTTGACGCATGACCGGCTGGATGAACTCGTACCGATCGAACCCGCTTCGATGGAAGCCCGTCAGATCATCGAATGGGACAAGGACGATATCGACGTCCTGAAATTCATGAAGGTCGATATCCTCGCTCTGGGCATGCTGACCTGCATGAAAAAAGGGCTGGACCTTCTGGCCGAACACAAGGGTCAGCGTTTCACGCTCCAGAGCATTCCGGCCGAGGATCCGCGCACCTACGCCATGATCAGGAAGGCCGATACGATCGGCGTGTTCCAGATCGAAAGCCGGGCACAGATGTCCATGCTGCCACGGCTCAAACCGCGTGTGTTCTACGATCTGGTCATTGAGGTCGCGATCGTGCGTCCCGGCCCCATACAGGGGGATATGGTCCATCCCTATCTCCGCAGGCGCGAAGGGATAGAACCGGAAAACTATCCCACTCCGGAACTGGAAAAGGTTCTGAAAAAGACACTCGGGATCCCGTTGTTTCAAGAACAGGCGATGCAGGTCGCCATGATCTGTGCGGGGTTTACCGCGGCCGAGGCCGATCAGTTGCGTCGGGCCATGGCGACTTTCAAGAATACTGGTACCGTCTCGCAGTTTCAGACGCGGCTGATCGAAGGTATGCGCGCCAATGGGTATGATGAGGAATTCGCCGAGCGGATCTACCAGCAACTGGAAGGCTTCGGTTCCTACGGATTTCCCGAGAGCCATGCGGCGAGTTTCGCCATTCTGGCCTATTCATCCTCATGGATGAAATGCACCCATCCAGATGTGTTTCTGGCCTCCCTCCTGAATTCCCAGCCGATGGGATTCTATGCGCCGGCACAACTGGTCCGTGATGCGCGGGAACATGGCGTGGAGGTCCGACCTGTCTGCGTGAACGCCTCGCGCTGGGACAGCACGCTGGAAGGGCCGGAAAGCCCCAACGGGATGTTCGCCGTGCGGCTGGGCATGAGTCTGGTCAAGGGGCTGGCCAACGACGATGCGGCCCGGATTGTTGCCGCACGCGCCTCCCGCCCGTTTACCTCGGTCGATGACCTGTGGCGTCGGGCCGGTGTTAAGGCAGCAGCCCTGACCCATCTGGCCGAGGCTGATGCGTTCCGGCCCTCGCTCAGGCTGGCACGACGCGAGGCTCTCTGGGCGATCAAGGCTCTGCGCGATGAGCCATTGCCGCTGTTCGCGGCAGCGCAGGTGACAAAGGAAGCGAAAGAACCGGATGTGCTGCTGCAGCCCATGCGCGATGGGGCCGAGGTGGTGCGGGATTACAACCGACTTGGCCTGACTCTGCGGGATCATCCGCTGACCTTCCTACGCGAGGATCTTCAGACAAAGGGCATCATCTCCTGTCGGCAGGCGCTGGCCGCGAAAGATGGGAAGCGTCTCACCGTGGCGGGGCTGGTTCTGGTTCGGCAGCGGCCCGGCTCCGCCGAAGGCGTGGTGTTCATGACGCTGGAGGACGAGACGGCCAACATGAACGTCATCATCTGGCCCGATATGTTCGACACTAACCGGCGCGTGGTGCTGGGCGGCCAGATGCTGGCGGTGACAGGCATGCTCCAGAAGGAAGGTGACGTCGTGCATCTGGTAGCAAAAGAGATCACCGACCTTTCCGGGCTGCTCGCGGACGTCGGTAATCGCTCCTCTACGGAGACCACTTATGACAGCGCTTCCGCCGGTGAGCGTATCGTCGTCACATCGCGTAATTTCCACTGATCAATAAGGCCGCCGATAAAGCTCACGCCATCGTGAAAAGCCTCGTTATGAGCCCAAACTACGCTGCGCTTTCAGTCCCATTTGCATCCTATACGCATCCTGCGGCCTGTTCCGGGCACAAAAAAAGCCACCCGTTGGGGTGGCTTTTCTGTTGTCTTATCAGACGTTTATTCATGGTTGCGGGGGCAGGATTTGAACCTGCGGCCTTCAGGTTATGAGCCTGACGAGCTACCGGGCTGCTCCACCCCGCGGTGGTGAGGGGTGACTGGAAGACCTGGCGGCGACCGACTTTCCCGTGCCT
>NZ_VWPI01000047.1 GCF_015155755.1 Komagataeibacter sp. FXV3
CGTCCAGAAACGACCAAAGCGCCCCGTAGGGCGCTTGGCAATTTCTTGTTTATTTACAAGAAGTTCTGGCGGAGGGGAAGGGATTCGAACCCTCGATACGACTTGACATCGTATAACGGTTTAGCAAACCGCCGCCTTCAGCCACTCGGCCACCCCTCCGCCGAAGAGCGCGCATTATAAGTAACACGGCGTTTGCAGGGCTGCTTTTAGCGTGTTGCCGCACCCCTGCAAAGCCCAAAAATGCGCTAAAGCCCGTTTTTACAGAACTTTTTTCAGGGCCTCATTCACAATGGCCGGATTGGCCTTGCCCGCCATGGCTTTCATCACCTGGCCCACGAAAAATCCGAACAGGCGATCCTTGCCGCCCCGATATTCTTCCACCTTGTCCGCATTGCGCGCCAGCACATCGGCCACGGCGGCGTCGATCGCGCCGGTGTCGGTTACCTGCTTCAGGCCCTTGCGTTCCACGATGTCAGTCGCGCTGTCGCCGGTTTCCAGCATGTCCTCAAAGACTTCCTTGGCAATCTTGCCATTGATTGTCTTGTCGGCCATCAGGTCCAGCATGCCACCCAGCGCCTGCGCCGAGATCGGGCTGTCGTGAATGCTGCGGCCCGTTCGGTTCAACGCGCCGAACAGGTCGCCCGTCACCCAGTTGGCGGCAAGGCGGGCGTCACGGCCCTTTGCCACTTCCTCGTAATAATCGGCAATGGCCTGTTCGGCCACCAGCACGCTGGCGTCGTAGCGGGGGATGCCATACTGCTTGACGAAGCGGTCACGCTTGTCATCGGGCAGTTCGGGCAGGGCACGTTCCAGTTCGTCCACCCATGCCTGTTCCACCACCAGCGGCAGCAGGTCGGGATCGGGGAAGTAGCGGTAATCGTGCGCGTCTTCCTTGCTGCGCAGGGAACGGGTTTCATTGCGGGAGGAATCGAACAGGCGGGTTTCCTGATCGACCTCGCCACCGTCCTCCCATACCTCGATCTGGCGCGTGGCCTCGACCTCGATCGCGTGCATGACGTAGCGGATCGAGTTGACGTTCTTGATCTCGCAGCGCGTGCGGAACGGCTCACCCGCCTTGCGCACCGACACGTTCACGTCGGCACGCATGGACCCTTCCTCCATGTTGCCATCGCATGTGCCAAGATAGCGCAGGATCTGGCGCAGCTTGCGCAGGTAGGCGCCAGCTTCCTCCGGGCTGCGGATGTCGGGTTCGCTCACGATTTCCATCAGGGCGACACCGGCGCGGTTCAGGTCGATGAAGGACCGCGTCGGGTCCTGGTCATGCATGGACTTGCCCGCATCCTGTTCCATATGCAGGCGCGTGATGCCGATATGGCGTACCGTGCCATCGCCCAGTTCGATCTCGACCGTGCCTTCGCCCACGATGGGGTGGGTGAACTGGCTGATCTGGTAGCCGGTCGGCAGGTCGGCATAGAAATAATTCTTGCGATCAAACCGGCTTTCCAGATTGATCCGCGCACGCAGCCCCAGCCCGGTGCGGATGGCCTGCGCCACGCATTCATGGTTCAGGACCGGCAGCATGCCGGGAAAACCCGCATCAACCAGGCTGACATGGGTGTTGGGTTCACCACCATAGGAGGCAGAGGCACCGGAAAACAGCTTGGAATGGCTGATCACCTGCGCGTGGACTTCCAGACCCACCACGATTTCCCACGTGCCGGTCTTGCCTTCGAGTGTGTAGCTCATTTCGCGCCCTCCGCACGGATGGCAGGCCGGTGGGTGAAGCCCGCGGCACTTTCCAGCGCGCTGCCTGCGGCCAGCAGCGTTTCTTCATCAAACGGGCGGCCGATCAGCTGCAGGCCAAGCGGCAGGCCGGTAGCCCCAAGCCCCACGGGCACGGACATGGCGGGCATGCCAGCCATGGACGCAGGCACGGTGAAAATATCATTCAGGTACATCTGGACCGGATCATCCGTCTTTTCCCCCTGCGCGAACGCAGGCGTTGGCGCAGTGGGGGTCAGCAATACGTCAACCTTCTGGAAACTTTCGGTAAAGTCGCGGCGGATCAGGCTGCGGACCTTCTGCGCCTTCAGGTAATAGGCATCGTAATACCCTGCCGAAAGCACATACGTCCCCATCATGATACGGCGACGCACTTCAGGGCCAAAACCTGCGCGGCGGGTGGCTTCGTACATGGCGTCCAGCGTGTCACCCGGAACCCGTTCGCCAAAGCGCAGGCCATCATAACGGGCCAGGTTGGACGAACATTCGGCAGGGGCAACAATATAATAGGTGGCAAGCCCGTATCTGGTGTGGGGCAGCGAGACATCGACAATCTCGCACCCTGCGGCCTTCAGCCATTCAATACCCTGCTGCCATGCCGCCTCGATCTCGGCGGACAGGCCCTCGGCACGGTATTCCGCGGGGATGCCCACTTTCAGCCCCTTCAGGCTGCGACCGACGGCTGCGGTATAATCCGGAACGTCACAGTTCACGCTGGTGCTGTCACGCGGGTCGAAACCTGCCATGGACTGCAGCATGATCGCGCAGTCGCGCACGCTGCGTGCCATGGGACCGGCCTGATCCAGCGAGGAGGCATAGGCAATGGTGCCAAACCGGCTGCACCGGCCATAAGTCGGCTTCAGCCCGACAATGCCGCAATAGGCGGCGGGCTGGCGGATGGACCCGCCGGTGTCGGTGCCGGTTGCCCCCATGGCAAGCCCTGCCGCCACGGCGGCGGCGGACCCGCCCGACGAACCACCGGGCACGAGGGCCGCGTCATCACCATTGCGCTTCCACGGGTTTTCCACCGGGCCGAAAGCGGAGGTGATGTTGGCCGACCCCATGGCGAATTCGTCAAGGTTGGTCTTGCCGACAAACACCGCGCCATCACGCAGCAGGTTGGCCGTCACCGTGCTTTCATACGGGGGGATGAAGTTTTTCAGGATGTTGCTGGCCGCCGTGGTCCGCACGCCATTGGTGCAGAACAGGTCCTTGATCCCCAGCGGGATCCCGGTCAGGGGCTTTGCCTCATCTTTCGTCAGCGCTTCATCCGCATGGGCTGCGGCCTGCAGCGCCGCGTCCGACGTGGTGGTGATGTAGGCATTCAGGCGCGGGTTCAGCGCGGCGATGGCATCCGTATGCGCGCGCACCAGTTCCACGGCGCTGAATTTGCGCGCGCGCAGCCCTGCTGCCGCATCGGCAATCGTCAGTTCGGTCAGGCTCATCTTATTCAACAACCTTGGGCACGGTATAGAAGGGGCCAACGGCATCGGGCGCGTTGGACAGCACGGCGTCGCGGCAGTTGCCGTCGGTCACCACATCGTCACGGGTGCGCAGGGCGGCGTGGCCCGTGCCGACCATGGGGGTGACCCCTTCGACATCGACCTCGTTCAGCTGCTCGACCCAGCCGAGGATCCCATTAAGCTCCCCTTGCAGGGCAGGAAGATCAGACTCGTCAATACCAATCCGTGCCAGTCTGGCAATGCGGCGGACGGTCGCGGGATCAAGCGACATGAAGCAATAACTTTCCATCATAACAGGGGAAGAATATCCTGCGGCGCAGGACCAAGAAGGAACATACCCCCGACCATGCCCCTGTTCAACATATGCGATCTGCGTGCAGCCCTGCGCCCCGGCCAGCGCCTGCTTGGCCTTGACCCCGGGAAAAAGACGATTGGCGTCGCCCTGTCGGATGTCGGGCTTATGCTGGCGTCCCCCCACATGGGGCTGAAGCGTGCAAAACTGTCAGTTGTGGCCGCTGAAATCAGCAAGATCGCACGCGTGCAGGATGTGGGCGGGCTGGTGGTTGGCCTGCCGCTGTCACTTGATGGCAGCTTTGGCCCGGCGGCGCAGGCGGCGCGGGACTGGACACTCAACCTGTCGGACATGACCGGGCTGCCTGCTGCGATGTGGGATGAACGGCTGTCGTCGTCCGCCGTGAACCGCTTCCTGATTTCGGAAGCCGACATGACCCGCCAGCGACGCGGCGAAGTGGTGGACCAGATGGCGGCGGCCTACATATTGCAGGCGGCCCTTGATGCCTCGATCCCACAGGAACAGGCATAGGCGGATTTCGAATTCGTGATGGCATGACTGGATTGTGCCAAAACCGGACCCGCCCGGTGCGGGGGCTGCTATGGTTGCCCCCGACCACCGGCGCGCACCGGGAGGCAATCCTTCCCCCCAATGCCTTTTTCCGCCGGACCATGTTGCATAAACAAGGATACCGGCCATGCGCCTGCCGCATCTACATCTGCCCTATCTGCATATCCATGTGCATGACCGCCCGCTGGCAGGCGACCCGCACCCGCACAATCCCTTCCACTGGAAGCTGTATTTCTGCGAGGCGATTGCCACCGCCATCCTCATGATCCTTGGCCTGAGCGCGGTCATCCTGTTGACGGCGCCCGGCAGCCCGTTTTCACCACCGCTCATGCACCATCCCTACATCCAGACCGCGCTGTGCGGGCTGTGCTTTGGCCTGTCGGGCACGGCTGCGGCCATGACACCGTTTGGCAAGGTCAGCGGGGCGCACATCAACCCGTCCGTGACCCTTGCATTTTCACTGGCCAGGCGGATCGGGGGGGTGGACGCGCTGAACTACATGATCGCGCAGGTCATCGGTGCCTTCCTTGGCACGGCCGTGGTTTATGAAGCAGGCCGGCTGATTGCATGGTGGGGCAACATGGCGGTGGCCGTGCGGTACGGGGCAACGGTACCATACGGGCAGATTTCGATCTGGTGGGCGATGTGGTCGGAAATGTTCGTGACCGCCGCCCTGATCGCCATGCTGTACTGGCTGGCGGCCCATCCGAAATGGAAGTTCATCACCCCCTGGTCGGGCGGGCTGTTTTTCCTGATCATGAACCCGATCACGGCATGGCTGTCGGGCAACAGCGTCAATTTCGCGCGCACGCTGGCGCCTGCACTGTTCGCGGGGCAATGGACGGGGCTGTGGATCTATGTTGTGGGGCCGTTCGCGGGGGCGTCGCTTGCGGTCATGGCCATCCGCATGAACCTGCTGGGCAAGCTGCACCTGCTGGAGGCGCGACTGGTCAATTTCGGCCATCATGGCCGCGTGCCAGGACTGGATGACCCGCACCGCAAGCTCAACCACCCCGACGACCCCGACCACATTCCCCCCGGCGCAGGCCCGGCCTGATTGCTGCGGCTGGCCCGCATCTGGCGCAACCCACGAATGACATATTCTGTTGTTTTGCTTGGATGGCATTAACGGCCATAGTCGCCACCCGGCCATGCCCGACATGGCCCGTCGAGGGAGAGAACATAATAATGAAGCGTTTTTTCAACACGCGCGACACCATTGTAACCGAGGCCCTGGACGGGTTCCTGCGTTCGGCCGCGGGCAGCCATCTGTGTCGGCTGGACGGTTACCCCGATACCTGTGTCATCATGCAGCGCGAACCGGATCGCGCGCAGGTTTCGGTCATTTCCGGTGGTGGGTCGGGGCATGAACCCGCCCATGCCGGTTTTGTCGGGCGTGGCATGCTGACGGCGGCGGTGTGTGGCGCGCTGTTTGCCTCACCCTGTGTTGACGCGATCGTGGCCGCCATCCTGGCCACCACGGGCAAGGCAGGCTGCCTGCTGGTGGTCAAGAACTATACCGGCGACCGGCTGAACTTCGGGCTTGCGGCCGAACGCGCGCGCGCATTGGGCAGGCAGGTGGAAATGGTGATTGTGGGCGATGACATCGCCCTGCCGGATTCCACCACGCCGCGCGGCGTGGCGGGAACGGTGCTGGCGCACAAGCTGGCGGGGTATGGCGCGACACAGGGCTGGCCACTGTCACGGATTGCGCAATTCGTACGCGACGGTGCAAAACGTATGCGTACCCTCGGTCTGGCGCTGGAGGACTGCAATCCGTATGAATCCGGTCGCACCAGCCGCCTTGCCGCCGATCAGGTCGAACTGGGCCTGGGCATTCATGGCGAACCGGGGGCCCAGCGCATTGCCATGGCCAGTGCCCGCGACCTTGTGCGCATTGCCGCTGACACGCTGGAAGCCAGCCTGCCCACAACAGTCCGCAATACCCGTTTCGCGCTGGTGCTGAACAACCTTGGCACGGTGCCGGAAGTAGAGATGGCGCTGCTGCTGGAAGCCTTCAGCCACACGCCGCTGGCCCGCCGGGTATCGCACGTCATTGGTCCGGCACCGCTTATGACCGCGCTGGACATGAACGGTTTTTCGTTCACGCTGATCGAACTGGATGAAGCCATCACCGCTGCGCTGCAGGCCCCGGCACAGCCGCGTGCCTGGCCCGGCATCGCCCCGCTGGGCAGCCCTGCCATAGCGCCCATGCCCCATATGCCCGATGCTTTCCCGTATCCCGCCACACCCAATCCCGCGCTGCGGCACGTGCTCGAACGCGGGGCGGATATCCTGATCGCCAACGAAGCGGCACTGAATGAACTGGATGGCCGGATCGGGGATGGGGATGCCGGTTCCACCTTCGCAGGGGCCGCGCGTGAAATCACGGCGGCGCTCAACCGCCTGCCACTGGATGACCCGCATCACCTGATGACCACCATAAGCAACATCCTGACCCAGCATGCGGGCGGGTCGAGCGGCGTGTTGTTCGCCATCATGTTTTCGGCAGCCGGACGCAGCCCCGAACCCTGGCGGCAGGCATTGCGTGACGGGCTGGAACACATGATGGAATGCGGTGGCGCGAAACCGGGCGACCGCACCATGATCGACGCGCTGTATCCCGCGCTGGAAGTGCTGGCGACCGGCGGTAGCCTGCCGGATGTGGCGCTGGCGGCACGGCAGGGTGCTGAGTCCACCACCACGATGGAAAGTGCGCGCGCCGGGCGCGCCGCCTATGTGCCAAGCGCGCAGGTGCGCGACGTGCCCGACCCGGGGGCTGAAGCGGTGGCCCGCCTGCTGGAAGGGCTGGCGGCCGGTTGAACGGATGGGGCAGGGGGCAGGTGATCGTTTTTCCTGCCCCTTCCAAAGTAATCAGGAAATATTTTTAAATAAAACTGAAATAAATAATGAAAGTTTTTGGATGCCGCCTTTTTGAAAAAAGGCGGCATTGCCTGAAGCTTTAAAAAAGCTTTACCATAAACTTTTAAAGGTTATTCAGGCTTTTTTCACGAATTCAGATTTCAGGTTGATCGCACCCACACCGCTGATCTTGCAGGCGATGTTGTGCCCATCCGTCGCATCGACCAGCCGGATGCCACGAACCTTTGTCCCGCCCTTGATGACCGAGGACGCGCCCTTGATCTTCAGGTCCTTGATAACGGTCACGCTGTCGCCATCAGCCAGCACATTGCCGTTGGCGTCGCGTATTTCCGCTACGCCTTCCGTCGTGGGGGCAGCATCCTGCGGGTTCCATTCATATCCACATTCGGGGCAGTTCCACAGGCTGCCATCGGGATAGACGTGTTCGCACCCGCACTGGGGGCATGTCATGTCAGCTTCCATCATCATCCTCACTATCTGGGATCGCGCTCATACAACACGGACCCGGATGCGGAAAGGACATGGATCATGCAGCTACACGCTTTCACGCCCGATCATCAGCCAGGCCGCGCGGGTGGGTAACCCGGCGCGGCCCAGATTGTGGTGTTTACTGCTGTGGTGCGGTGCCGCCATGGGTGCTGACACCGGGGCCGCCGCCATCATCCGACCCGCCACCGGCGGGCTTTGGCTTGTCACACCCGGCAAGACAGCCAAGAATAGCCACCGCCATCATCATCCGCGCAAGGTTTCGCATTGGTTTTCTCCTCTCCAGCTATTCTGGCCTTCAAGGGGGGATAACCGCCGTACCGCGCCACGGTTGCGTGAGAAAACAGGACAACGTCGGGCAAATAGCGCGACACCTGTCATTTCATGCATGCGCATGCAGCAGCGATGGCGGTACTGGAAGGAAGGATATTCCATCCGGTGTAACCCGCATTTCAGGGCTGTCCCTAACGGACAGCCTGCTTTCGGAAAAAACGTTCGACAGCCAGCATGCCAAGCAGCAACGCGACGCCAAAGCCCTCGCGCGCATGATCGATGAGGTAACGCATGACAGCCTCCTCTTCTGGCTTACGGGAAGATAGTGACGTATTCGCCCCCAAATCGGAAGCAAAAACGCACATTGCATGCTTCACAATTACATTTCGTCTGTGCACGGATATTCGGGGGCTGGCCGGTCAACCTGCCCCCGCTACCTCGTTCGCATGCATCTACTGGTTAGCAAGAAGATCCATATGGAAAGGCAATTTCCAGAACTCGGCGGCAGGTCAGCCGAATTTACGCACCATCCAGTCAAAGAGCGCAGCATGCCACAGGGTCGGTGCGCCAAGCTGGCAATGTTCCGCGCCACCGGACTGGACATCGAACATGACCGTTTCCACCGATCGCGCACGGGTGCAGGCATGGGCGAAATCATCGGCCTGCGAAGCCGGAATGAAATGGTCCCGTTCACCTACCAGCGTCAGCACATCCGCCGTGATCTTTTCCGCGATACCCGCCAGCGTATAGGATTTCAGCGCCTCCAGCACCTGTTCCAGCGTGCTGACACCCAGCGTCCACAACGCGTTATCAAGCGCCCATGCGATATCGGGGTTTTTCATGGCGTCCGGATCCTGTGCGGCAGCGGCATAACGCTGCGCAACACTGCCCATGTCGAAAAACACATCATAGGCCACCACGCCATCAATCCGACCATCAAACGCCGCGACACGCGGGGCAAGGTAGCCCCCCATGCTCATGCCCACCAGCACCGTGCGGCGGGGCATAAACCATGTGGCCTGAAAATGATCCAGCACCGCTGCCGTGGGCTTTTCCCATTGCGGTGTGAAGGGCAGGCCGTATTCGCGCAGGGCCGCGCCCTGTCCCGGTCCTTCGTAGGTCAGGACGCCGTAACCCCGGTCATGTGCCGCCTTGACCAGAACGAAATACAGTTCCTCCAGTGTGGAATCATATCCACCCCCCAGCACGATCAGCGGCCACGCATGCCATCCTGCCGGGCCGGGATAGACAATGCCGCGTAACTGCCCGTTTTCATACGGAACGGTAAAGCGTTCATACGCAATGGCCGAAAGGCGCATGCCATTGTCAAAGGCCGCCACCTGTCGCGCCCATGCCGTCTGGCGGCGTGAATCGTGGGGGGAGAGCAGGAATTCCGCCGTGCGCCAGTAATTATGGGCGCGCAGCCATGCATGTCCGCAGCTTAACGGATCAGCGCAATGGGGGATACGGTCCTCGGTCCGGGTGGCAAGGGCGGAAAACTGCGCGTACCAGCCATTGCTGTCGCCATCCGCAATCTGGCTGATCGCCATCAGCACTTCATTCAGGTCAGCGCCACCCGCCGCAATGTGGTTCAGCGTGCGCAGGGTCTGGAAATGGAAGGTCTGGTTACGGAAAAAACGCGACAGCCCATGATCGGGCAGGGGGGCGACGGGTTGCGACATCGGATACCTCGGTTACAGGTCAGGGACCGGGACATGATACCGCGCGCCCGGGTGCATATTTGATATATTGCGCCAGTTACTTGATATTTCATGCCATAACGGGGACAGAGATGGTCACGACAGTCGAGGCGGTACTGGCAGCCGCACTTCAGGCCGGGTACCTGAACATGGGCGAAGTCCGGTGCATCATGGCGCGAGCCGGAACCGCGCCGGATGACCCGACCCGGGTGACACGCATGCGTGCGGCCATATGGAATGAACTGCTGGCCCGGCACGGCGCGGATCACGGGTTGGGAATCACGCTGGCGCTGAATGCGGGGGCGCATGATTTTGGCGTGCTGGGGGAACTGGTCAGCCATTGCGACAGCCTGCTGGATGCCTACCGGGTGATCGGGCGTTACAGCCGCCTGCTGCATCCCGATATTGATATCCGGGCCATAAGGCAGGCAGGGCGCATCGAAATCCATTATACCCTGCTGCGCGCGGACCAGCGCATCGCGTCAGGGGTAATGGCTGCAGGACAGTTATGGGCACTGACCCTGCTGGCGCGACTGCCGCGCACCATGCTGGGGCTGGATATCACACCCCGCCGCATGGACGTGGCTTGTCCGCCACCCCAACCGGGGCCATGGCAGATGGCCGAACGCATCCTTGGCTGCCCGATCCGCTTCGGACAGAAAAGCTACCGGCTGGTATTCGATCGTGCGGCACTGGAACGCCGCCAGCGCCTTGAGACCCGGCCTGCGCGTTTTTTCCTGGAAGAACTGGCCCGCCGGATGCTGGCCGAAGTGCCCGCGCAATCCGACCTGTCGGCCCGGGTGGCCGAAAGCCTGCGCACGCGCCTGCCATCGGGACAGGTATCAATTGGCGATGTGGCGGGGGATCTGGGCATATCGTCCCGCACGCTGCAACGCAGGCTGGCAGACGACAAAAACAGTTTCCGCGATATTCTGGACCGCGTCAGGCGGCACGAGGCCGAACGCCTGCTGCGGACGGGACAGCATACGAAAAACGAAATCTCGTTCCTGCTGGGTTATGCCGAACAGTCGGTATTCGCCCATGCACTGCGTCGATGGGCAAAGTCTGCCCTCGCGGGATAAAGGCTGATTCAAAAAATCATAAAGAAGTTTTTGGTGAAGCTTTTTCAAACAGCTTCGGAAGAACGCCGCCTTTTTGAAAAAAGGCGGCACCCAAAAAATTTTATCAAACCGTTATTATTGTCCATATGATCTGTGGCCTGCTTTGATTGGCCTGCTATCGCCTTGCCAACAGATGGCAGGCGGGCCTAGTACAGTAGGCATGTTGTTATACGTGCCTGACCCCGGTGGCCGCTTGCCCACTCCCCCATGTGGAGGGCAAATGCGTTGACCCGGATTTTCATTGATGCCGATGCCTGTCCCGTGCGGGACGAGACCTATCGCGTGGCGCTGCGCTACGGGTTGCAGACCTATGTGGTATCAAACCGCATGATCGCGGTGCCTGACACGCCCCTGATTGAACGGGTGATGGTGACACAGGGCATGGATGTGGCGGATGACTGGATTGCCGAACATGCAGCAGCCCATGACATTGTCATTTCCGCCGATATTCCACTGGCCGCGCGCTGTGTTGCGAACGGGGCCTGCGTGCTGGAACCGCGCGGGCGAATACTGGATCAGGACGCGATTGGCATGGCGCTGGCCATGCGCAACCTGATGACGGACCTGCGCGATACCGGCGCAATCATGCAGGGCAGTCGTGGTTTTACCCGAGCCGACCGTTCCACGTTCCTGTCCGCGCTGGACACGGCGGTGGTCAGGGCACGCAGGCAGGCTGTGGGCCATGGGCGGACGCCGCCAGTTGTTCCCCCTTCAGCATAATCAATAAAAACAAAAGTTTTTGGGTGCCGCCTTTTTCCAAAAAGGCGGCATTTCCTAAAGCTTTAAAAAAAAGCTTCGCCAAACACTTTCTTCTGATTTTTCAGCAATAATTCCAAAAAAAATGCCGTCTGCCCATGACGGGCGGACGGCACCAGCCATGTCCCAATGATGGGACATGGGGGGCATATTACAGATCAGCCAGCCTTTTTCTTGGCAGCCTTGGCGAACAGGGCGGAAATCGCATCCTGTGCCTCGGTCTGGATGGCCTTGAGGTGCGCAGCACTCTTGAAGCTTTCTGCGTAGATCTTATAGACGTTTTCCGTGCCGGAGGGACGGGCGGCAAACCAGCCATCCTGTGCCGTAACCTTCAGCCCGCCAATGGCCGCCCCGTTGCCGGGTGCGTTGGTCAGGGTGCTGAGGATCGGCTCACCCGCCAGTTCGGTCATGCCGATCTGCTCGGGAGAGAGGTTTTTCAGGATGGCCTTCTGTTCCGGGTCGGCCGGGGCATCGATACGCGCGTAATACGGCGTGCCAAGGCGCCTGGTCATGTCCTCATACGCCGCACCGGGGGTACGCTTGGTGCGGGCCGTGATTTCGGCAGCCAGCAGGCCAAGGATGATGCCGTCCTTGTCCGTGCTCCACACCGTGCCGGCACGACGCAGGAAGGACGCGCCCGCGCTTTCTTCCCCGCCAAAGCCCAGCGTGCCGTTATACAGCCCATCGACAAACCACTTGAACCCGACCGGTACCTCCACCAGCTTGCGGCCGATTTCCTTGGCCACGCGGTCGATCATGCTGCTGCTGACCACCGTCTTGCCCACGCCCGCGCTGGCGTTCCAGTTTTCACGGTTGTTGAACAGGTATTCAATCGCCACTGCAAGATAGTGGTTGGGGTTCATAAGCCCGTACTTGCCCGACACGATGCCATGGCGGTCGGCATCGGTATCATTGGCGAAGGCAATGTCGAATTTGTCCTTCATCGCGACAAGACGCGCCATGGCGTAGGGGGAAGAACAGTCCATGCGGATCTGCCCGTCCCAGTCAGCGGTCATGAAGCGGAAGGTCGGGTCCACTTCCTTGCTGACGATCGTGGCGTTGATGCCGTATTTGTCGATGATCGGCTGCCAGTAATCCACTGCCGCCCCACCCAGCGGATCAATGCCGATGGACACGCCGGATTCCCGGATCACGTCCATATCCACCACGGCGGCCAGGTCATCCACATACGGCGTGATGTAATCATGGCGTTTTGTGGTGGGCGCCTTCAGCGCGTCCTCAAGGCTGACGCGCCTGACGCCTTCCATCTTCTTGGCCATGTAGTCGTTGGCCGCATTTTCCACCACCTTGGTGATATCGGTATCCGCCGGGCCGCCATGGGGAGGATTGTACTTGTAGCCACCATCTTCCGGCGGGTTATGCGACGGGGTGATGACCACGCCATCGGCAAGGTCCGTGCTGCGGTCGCGGTTATAGGTCAGGATCGCGTGCGAGATGACCGGCGTGGGGGTGTAGCCGTCCTGCGCGTCAATGCGGACTTCCACACCATTGGCCGCGAACACTTCCAGCGCGGATTTCAGCGCTGGCCGGGACAGCGCATGGGTGTCAATGCCAATGAACAGCGGCCCGGTGATGCCCGCGCCCTTGCGGTAATCGGCAATCGCCTGACTGATCGACAGGATGTGGTTTTCATTGAAGCTGGTGGTCAGCGAGGAACCACGATGCCCCGACGTGCCAAACGCCACGCGCTGCGTGGCAATGCCGGGATCAGGCTTGCGGGTATAATAGGCGTCAAGCAGGGCGTCGATATTGACAAGACGGTCCGGATCGACCGGCTTGCCGGCAAATGGGCTTATGCTGGGCATTGACTGCTCCCGAAATACGATATGAAAAAACGCATATTCTACAAATTCCCTTACAGACCGATACAGGCAGCGTCCACCCGCAAACCGCCCCAACGGATAGGGAACAGGACAGCCGGATGACGACGTACGGCACGGAAAAGGGCATGCATCATGCCCGGACACTGGCGCGTGAATTGTGCAGCCGACATTGAACTATATCAAAATCCGGACCTTTTTCGTTTCCCTGTCCATCCATCACGTTCCCGCGCACGGGTTGCGGGACAGGGAAGTGAACCCCATCATATACTCATGAACAGCGTACTTCCGCCCAACGGCCCCGCGCCCGAAGAAATGAACCCTGAACAGTTGCGTCGGCAGCGGCTGGAACGGCTGCTGCGCCGCCTGCCCGCGCGGGGGGAACAGGCCATGCGCTGGCTTTTGCAGCCGGGGCGGGCATGGCTGCGGGCCATCCTGGGCAGCACGCTGATCCTGGGCGGGTTACTGAGCTTCCTGCCGGTACTGGGGCTGTGGATGCTGCCGCTGGGTCTTATTTTGCTGGGCGAGGACGTACCCCCGCTGCGCAGGCTGACGGCGCGCATGCTGGAATGGATCGAACGCCGCCACCCGAAATGGATGGCTCCCAAACCGGCGCCCTGACACCCGCGCGATAGGGGATCGGGCAGGATAAAAAAAGAAATCAGCCGCGGCTGCGCGTCTTCGCCTTCGTGCGACCGACAACGGACAGGCGGGTCGTGACGAGATCGTAGCCCATCTGGCGCACGATTCCTTCAAGCAGGGAATCCAGTTCGGTATTTTCGAATTCGATGACCTTGCCGGTATCGGCGTCGATCAGGTGATAGTGATCGCCATGGTCGCCATCCGCGACTTCATACCGTGCACGGCCGCCGCCAAAGTCACGGCGCTGCAGGATGCCGTTTTCTTCAAACAGACGCACGGTGCGGTACACCGTCGCGATTGAAATGCGCGGGTCCACCTCCACCGCGCGGCGGTACAGTTCCTCCACATCCGGATGGTCATCACTATCTGATAGAACGAAGGCAATCGTCCGACGTTGGCCTGTCAGTTTCAGGCCACGCTGACGGCACAGATCCGCCAAGGGAGAATCGGGGGAATTCGGCTCTTTCATCGTTCTGTAACGTAATCCAGACAGACCGCCGCGGTCCAGTAGGGATAAGGCGTTATGCACGTCGATTTTAATTGCAAATGATAATCTTTCTCATTATCACGGTCTCACCGACATAACAGGGAGCGGGCTTTGCCAAGGCCCGAGCAGATGATGACCAACACGACAGTTTTCATGAATGATCTTTCGTGCAGCGAACGCCTGCTGGTCTGGTGCGTGCGCCGTCTTAGCGGCGCGGGCGAGGGGAGCGGCCATATGCCCGGCCTGGCCCTGCCGTGCTTCCGGACTGATTTCGCCGCCGTGGCCGATGCCTTCCGCATGGCGCTGGGGCGGCTGCGTGCCTATCAGAACGGCACGGTGGATGTGGCGATCTGCAGTGCGACGCACCTGACGGGCACGGAAAACCGTTTCCTCATCGCCGCCGCCGCCGCGCAGGAAGGCCGTGAGGCCGAAGTACGCCGCACGCTGCGGCCCGTTTTCACCCACCATCATGTCCTGTCCCCCTTTGCCGCCGCCATAACCCAGCTTGGGGCCTGCATGGCGGGTGCGGGTTACTGGCTGCCACGCCGGGGCCATCACGGTGGGGGCAGCAGCCCACCCGTGCGCAGCCTGCGCTGGCCCGCGCCGCAGGCAGCCGAGGGGACGACGGCACACAACACCACCATAGCCCCTGCCGCCATGCCCACTGCCGCGGCCGTGCAGCCCGTGGGCGCGGGCTGCCTTGCGGCCATGCGCTGGCACAGCGCCGACATGGGCACGGCCCACGTCATGTGGCCCAGCGCCGCCGCCATGCAGACAGGCGGCCTGTAGGCAATATCCAGGGGGGGAGCGTGCGCGGCCCGGACGGTCGCGCATCGCCGCATGATGACAGGATGATCCACCATGCCATCACACCGGCTGTCCATGCGCCATGCCTGCATGTTCATGGAAAACGCGTTTCTTGAACTGCTCGACATCCTTGCATGGCAGGAAGGGATGGCGCCAACGCCATCCGCCTGCCCCCACGGGCTGGCGGAGCCGTTGGGCGCCAGTCGGGAAATGGTCAGTCCTGATCGGGGGCGGGAGCCGAGTTGAGCTTGATATACTGCTGGATCCCCACCTGACGGATCAGGTCGAACTGACGGTCGAGGAAGTCTTCATGCTCTTCCTCGTTGACCAGGATCCTGAGCAGCAGATCGCGGGAGACGAAGTCGCGCACGCTTTCGCAATACGCGATGCCCTCGCGCAGGTCGCCAATGGCCTTTTCCTCAAGTTTCAGGTCGCATCTGAGGATTTCCTCCACATCCTGTCCCACCAGGATCTGGTTGTAGCGCTGCACGTTGGGCAGGCCGCCCAGATACAGGATGCGCTCAATCAGCCAGTCGGCGTGCTTCATCTCCTCGATTGATTCTTCGTATTCCTTCTTGCCCAGCAGGGTCACACCCCAGTGGCGCAGCGTGCGGGCGTGCAGGTAATACTGGTTGATGGCCGTCAGCTCGTTCGTCAGCTGCGTGTTCAGGTGTTCGATAACCTTCGGATCCTTGACGGGCATGTGCGCGTTCCTCTCCTGTCAATGTTTATCCATCCGGGTTACTGCGGTGCCTGCCTGTGCGCAATTATAAAAAAGCGTTGCATAACCGCCAGCTGCGCGCGACCCTGCCACGCCCGTAACCCCCGCAGCACGCGGCGCATGGCATGAGGAGAGCCGCATGACCCAGACCCCCTACCACACGCTGGACGCAAACGGCATACGTGACCTGATCGCGGGCCTGCCAGACGTGGCGACACGTCTTGGCGGCGCATCCGCGCAATGGCAGGTGCGTGAGGTCAGTGATGGCAACCTCAATAATGTCTTCCTTGTAGGTGGCCCAGCAGGGGAAGTCTGCCTCAAGCAGTCCCTGCCGCATGTGCGCGTGGACCCGTCATGGAAAATGCCACTGGACCGCACGTTTTTCGAAGCCGCATGGCTGCGCGCGGTGCTGCCGCTGGTGGGCGGGCTTACGACGGAATGCCTGTTTTTTGACCGGGACCTGTATGTCCTGATTGTTGAAAGCCTGTCGGGTCATACCGTGCTGCGCACGGCACTCATGCAGGGGGTGGACTGGCCCGGGGTGGCGCACCGCATCGGTACCTTCATCGCCCATGCCGCGTTTGGCACTTCACTGCTGGCCCGCCCGTTCGAGGAGGTGTTCACCACGCGGCGCACCTTTGCCGCCAATCTGGCCCTGACCCGCATCACGCTGGATCTGGTGCTGGACGACCCGTACCGCGACCACCCGCGCAATCACTGGCGCGACCCCGTCCTGACCCCCATCGTGCTGGATATCCGTTCCAGCGCCGCGACACTGCTGGCGGTTGAAAACCTGCGCCGGCGTTTCCTGTCACAGCCGCAGGCGCTGCTGCATGGTGACCTGCATACCGGTTCAATCATGAGTACGGCGGACGATACCCGCGTGATTGACGGCGAATTCGCGGTATATGGCCCCATCGGGTTTGACTGCGGCATGTTCGTGGGCAACCTGGTGCTGCATTATTTCGCAACGCCTGACCGGGCGGCGCGCAAGGCCACACTGCGTGATATCGGCGCCTTCTGGAGCAGCTTCCATGAACAGTTCATGGGATTGTGGAACGCGAACGAGGCCCCGCCACCGGGCACGCTACGCCCGCTGGCCTACGGGCCGGCGGCCCACGTGGCGCAGCAGGCATTCATGGATGAAATCCTGGGCGATACCATCGGTTTCGCGGCGATAGAGATCATCCGCCGCATCATCGGCTATGCCCACACGGCGGATTTCGACATCATAGCCGACCGGCAGCAACGCGCGGCCTGCCGGGCAGGGGCGCTGGCCTTCGCCTATCATGTGCTGGATCACCTGCATGAATTCCACACGATCAATGATTTCCTGTACTTCCTTGATGAACAGGGGGAGGCAGGCCTGTAACCCCAGCGCCCCGGCATGGCCAGGACATGGCGCGGATGAATGATCCGGTGATAAAGGTTTTTGGTGAAGCTTTTTGCAAAAAGCTTCAAAAAAACGCCGCTTTTTTAAAAAAGGCGGCACCAAAAAACTTTTATTTATCAACAGTTCATTTTCAGAATACCTATTGTGGATTTCCGTCAGGCATAAGGGCCACAAGCCGCGCCATGGACTGACGCAGATCTGCTTCGATCTCCGCCAGCGGGCGGGGAGGGGCCTCATGGCTGAAATACCGCGAAAAGGAAATGGCGCAGCCAATGCCGGTGCGCCCCATATCCAGCCGGGCTTCGGGGTCATACGGCTGGATCATCTGGCTGAACCATACCTGCGGGTCATGTTCCATCCCCACGTGGAATGTCGTGCGTGCGGGTGCGCCGTCACGGGCGGGGCGTGTCACCGTCAGGCTGCGGTACAGGAATTCCCGCCCCGGCAGGATGCGTGAAAACGCTATGCGGCGCATATCTGTCGCCCCATCCGGAGCCGGGGCATCGTGTGCCAGTACCTGCCATGATGCTGTTGCACCATCCAGCCCATCGCACTTGATGATATCCGTCGCCGTATCGGCCATGCAGGCCTGTACCACGGCGGCGATATGGGCCTGTGTCATCTCCCGCCGCTTTTCACCACTGCCGGAATTTGCACGCCGCCACAGGCCGGTCGCGTCAACTAGACGGATCCTGTCCCGCCGTGCCGCGGGCCTGTTGTTATCCAGTATCCATACATAGGTCGCGATACCGGTATTGACGAACATATCCGTGGGCAGGGCAATGATCGTGTCAATCAGGCCCTGGTCCACAAGATAACGCCTGATGGCGGATTCACCGGATTCCGCCCCACCGCCGGACAGCGCCGCCCCATGCGTCACCACGCCAACACGCGCGCCACCGGCACGCCTGCCACGCATATGGGCGACCAGATGCAGCATGAACAGCATGGACCCGTCCGATACGCGGGGCAGGCCGGGGGCAAAACGCCCGGCGTCACCTATGGCATGTTCAGCCTGTATTGCGTCGCGGATAGGCCGCCAGTCCAGCCCGAAGGGCGGATTGGACAGCATGCGGGCAAAGCAGCGGCCCGCATGCCCGTCATGGGCCAACGTGTCGCCACTGGCGATATGCCCGGGCGCATGCCCGCGCAGCAGCATGTCCGCACGACACAGGGCACACGCACGCGAACCGATTTCCTGACCGAACAGGTCCACCGTCACCCCGCGCGCCAGCAGGCGGTCCGCAGCCCGGCCCAGCAGCGCGCCCGTGCCTGCCGCCGGGTCATACAGGGTATGGTGCACCCCGGGGCCATCAGGGGCGAATACAAGGTCCACCATAAGGTCCGTGACCTCCGGCGGGGTAAAATGCACCCCCGTACGCTGACTGGTGGCAAAGTGGTAGACCAGTTCCTCAAACAGGCGGGCCATCGCCTCGCTGCCATATTGGGCGGGTGACAGGTCAAGGGCCGCGAAATACGCCGCCATCGCCCTCAACCGGTCGCTACGTGCCAGACGCCGGGCGAGGGGCATGACCTCCAGATGGGAAAGGATATCCCGTACGCTGGCGGGCAGGCGCGCAATCAGGCGATCAAGACGGTCCACCGGGTCGGGCGCACCTGCTAGCGCATCCAGCCAGCATGCGGGACGGGCGCGTGACAGTTCCAGACGCCGCAGCATGGTAAACGCCAATATGGTCGGCCCGTATTCCGCCGGCTCCATGCCGCCGCGCAACAGGTCGGCCACACGCCAGATAGCGGCAGCCGACAGCAGCGGGCGGGCAGGGGCGTCAACCACCGTCCGGCCTTAACGCGCCTGTTCTTCCGCCGCCGCCGCGCGCCACAGCGACAGGGCGACCGCAATGACCGTCGGCCCCATGAACAGTCCCAGCAGGCCGAACATGTGCAAGCCCCCCAGAATGGCCGTCAACACCGCAAGGAACGGGATGCTGGTGCTGCCACTGATCAGCTTGGGGCGGACAAAATGGTCCCCCGCGCCGTAGGCGATGGTGCCCAGTGCCGCCACGATGATCGCCTGCGTCACACCATTGGCGGCAAAGGTCATGAGCGTGGTGGCGCAGAGCAGGATCGGCCCGCAGAAGGGAATGATGCTGACCACCGCCGTCAGCAGCGTCAGCAATGCCGGGTGGGGCGTACCCGCGATGAAATAGCCAACCCCCACCAGCACGCCCTGACCCAGGCCCACCAGCACCAGCCCCGCGACCGTGCCGCGCACGGCACCTACGGTGTTGCGCATGACCCCACCCGTCCGCTCACCCAGGAAACGGCGGCCTACGGCGCGGATATCGGTCACCAGCGCGTGCGACGCGGCCAGGTAGAAATAGACCGACAGCGTGGCGATGACGAAGGTTTCCGTCATTTCCATCAGCCGGTGCGGCAGTTCACGCCCGTCGCCGGTGGCGAACATGCGCGAGGCGACGCCGGTCCAGTGCCGCAGTTCATCCGGATCGGACAGGTAACGCTGCCACAGGGCCGACAGGCGCGGCCCGATGCGCGGGATTTCCTCCACCTGTGGCGAGACGGGTATGCCATCATGCAGCGCCCCGCGTCCCCATGCCATAAGCGAGGGCAGTTCCATGCCCGCCCTTACCGCCATGGCGATCATGGGAACCGCCAGCAGCGCGAAAATCCCTGCCGCGATCAGCCCTGCTGCAACCCGGTTGCCCATGCCGCGCCCGACCAGCCGGTGATACAGCGGATAGGTCGTGATGCTCAGGATACCGCCCCAGACAAAGGCGAACAGAAACGACTGTTCGATCCACGCGGAAAACAGCAGGACCGCGCATACAAATATGAAAGTCCCGATATACTGGGTCCGGCTCCGGTTTTCATCCATGTGGTATGATCTATTCCTGCTGTTCAGATTATGCGGTGTAAATGTCAGGCAGTGTAACACGACCCGCCTGACACGTGGCCGCGTGTTTTCCCGTCGTGTAACATCTTCATGGTGGATACCACACGCTAGTGCGGCGGCCTTAACAACCGCTGAATATTTCAGCGTCCATTCGGGTCCGACAGCAACCTGCGCATGAAATAACGTGGGAAGAAAGGCGGCGGTCCGTCAAGCTGCCCGAAAACCTCAAACCCCTGCTTTTCATAAAAGACACGCGCCTGGAACGCATAGGTATCAAGCCACATATGGGTGCAGCCACGCTGGCGTGCCGCCCGTTCGGCCATTTCCACCAGCCTGCGCCCCATGCCACGCCCGCGCAGGTGGGGGGCCACGGCCAGCATGTCGATATGCAGTTCCCCCCAGCGTGACTGCGCTACCAGCCCACCGCAGATCGTACCCGCCGCCCGGTCACGGATCACGATGACAAGGTCATGGTTGTCGATATAGCCCACCACACCACGCGTAAAATCACGCAGGATGGCCAGCACCGCGTCTTCATCCGCCCGGGTGGGGTGGGGCAGGATGGTGATGTCCACATCCGTGCCGGATGATCCCGGCATACGGGCACTGCATTCATCTGTTGTATTCATTCCGTTCCCTCCCGTCGCCGCTGCGCGACCAAGCGCATTTACGGTCCATGTCCATTGACGCAGGCCCGCCGCAGGGCCGGGCGATATTCACGCAGCACGGCACGCATCCGGTCGCGGGCATCAGCCTGCCGTGCCTGTCGGTCCAGCATGTCCCACACCTTTGCCGCCACCGCACGCTGCTGGTGCAACGGCGGCAGGCACAGGTCAAGGGAGGCAAGGGTCACGGTGTCCACTTCGGGAAACACGCTGCCCCCCGCGCGCCGCCGCAACTCCGCAGTCGCCACGCGCAGCAGCAGGGCGGCATGGCGCAGGTCCACATCCCGCCCGCGCGGCACAAGGGCCTTGCACCCCTGGCTTACGGCGACGGCCGCCGTCGTCATGCCAACACGCCCCACTGGCGCACGGGTGGAGATGACCAGCGCGCCCGCTTCCACGCGCGTGGCCCGGCACGCCGCAAGTCCCGTGGTGGACAGGCCGCGCGCGCCACCGCCCACCCATGCAGGCGGCCCGGCGGGCAGGTCGGCGGGGGTCAGCCACGCCACATCATCCCCCCAATGGGCTGCGTTGCCCGTATCGGGCGTGCCACCGCCAACAATGTCAAACACGCTACCCACGGGCCGTATCACCCCATGGCCCGGCACAGGCCCGGGCCATGGACCACCCCGTGGCAGGACCGCGTGATGGATGGCCGCGCGCACGTATTCATCTGCCACCGTCGCCTGCGCATCCAGCGCACGCAACTGCCGGTCAATACGGTCCATGTGATGGTCCAGCGTCCGGGCAATCATGCGCTGGCGGGACAGGGGTGGGCAGGGCACGGGCAGGCTGTGCATGAGCGCGCGGGTCAGCTTGGGACGGGTCGTGCCCTCCACATACGCGCCAAACGACACGGTATTGAGCGCATGCGCCAGAAAACGGCCATCCACACCCCTGCGTGGCCGCAATACATGCACATGGTTGCCTGCCCATAACGGGCCATCATGGAAAAATGCGACATCGCGCAGGGGATCGAAAAAGGGGGCGCTATCCTCGCCCAGCAGGACCATCGGACCATCAAACAGCCCCTGGTCCACATATCCCGCAACGCCACTGGCCCCATGATAGGGCACGTCCCCCGGCCGGTTGGCGCGCTGCGCGCGGTTGAGCGGCACGCGCCGCGCATCAAGGCAGTCCACCAGCGCCCCAAGCGGAACCATGGGCCAGCATGGCGCCATCACGACCAGCATCCCCTGAAATCAGCCATTCCATGCCACCAGCCGCACTGCATGCGGTACGGGTGGCGGGAAAAGCACGACGTGTCAATCATGGCCGACACATGCTGGCGGCCTGTAGCGGAATGATATAAAAGCCCCCTGTTACCATACGGCAGACATGGCCATGCCCGACCATGGCTGACAGCAGGTTACATGACGCGTCCAACACAAGCCTTCGGGGCGGAATTCCGCTCCATCCTTGCCATTGCGGGGCCGATGGGCCTGTCGCAGTTTGTCCAGATGCTGATGGAGGCGACCGATGACCTGCTTCTGGGCGAGCTGGGGG